>JAOPZM010000233.1 GCA_025964115.1 Solirubrobacterales bacterium | reverse complement strand
TGGGCCGTCGAACGGCTTGCGCCGCCGGCCTGTGACTTGGTGCTGAGCAGCAGCAGCGCCTTCGCCCACGGTGTTCGCATTCCCGAGGGCGCTGTTCACATCTGCTACTGCCATGCCCCCTTTCGCTACGCCTGGTATGAGGAAGCGCGCGCGCTCGCTGAGACACCGGCTCCCCTGCGTCCGCTGCTGCGATGGCAGCTGCGACGGATGCGCCGCTGGGACCTGGCCGCCAGCGGGCGAGTCGACCGGTACATCGCGAACTCACAGCTCACGCGCGAGCGGATCAAGCGTTACTACGGTCGCGACGCGACCATCATCCATCCGCCTGTGGAGACTCACCGTTTCGCGCCCGGCACCGCCGGCGACTCGCTGCTGGTGGTCTCGGAGCTCGTGCGTCACAAGCGCCTGGACGTTGCGTTGGAGGCAGCTCGACGCGCCAACGTCCCGATCCGCGTGATTGGGTCGGGGCCCGAGCACGGTGCGCTCAAGCACGCTTACCCGGAGGCCGAGTTCCTCGGCCGTGCAAGCGACAGCGACATCGCACAGGAGTACGCGAGCGCGCGCGCCCTGGTGATCCCCAGCATGGAGGAGTTCGGCATCACCGCGGTCGAGGCGCAGGCGGCCGGCCGCCCAGTGATAGCCGCCGCGGCCGGCGGGGCGCTCGAGACGGTCCTCGACGGCCAGACAGGGCTCCTGGCGACGCTCGACGACGTCGACTCCTTCGTGCGCGCGATCGAGCGCATCGAGCAGCTGGACTTCGACCCGGCCCGCGCGGTCGAGAACGCCGAGCGCTTCTCGGTCGCCGCCTTCAGGCGTCGACTCTCGGAGGAGCTGGGCGCGGCGCTCGCTCAGTCGAGCCGGTCGTAACCCCACAGAGTCACGAGGTCACGTCCGAGATACTCGCTGAGCGCGACCACCTCCGGCTTGAAGCGGCGACGCAGCTCGCTCATGAACTCCTCGTCGGGCGGCAGCGGCTCCGCGAAGACGAGCCTCTTCTGCGCCCCGAAGACGACCTTGCGCCGGAGCCCCCTGGGCGTGACCGTCTTGATCGACGCCTTCACCGCCCGCGAGATCGGGCCGTGACCCACATACAGCGCGTGCAGCAGCTCATGCATCCGCTGCGAGCGCACGCGCACGGTCGGGTTGGCTTCGGTCGCCTCTATCGGGAACTCCTCCTCGACGCCCAGGAAGCGCAGAACACGACGAAGCGTCGCGGCGTTGTCGTTGCGGAAGTCGTCGTAGACCAGCACGAGCACCTGCTCCGGGGGAAACACGGCGTGATAGCGGCGCAGCTGGTCGACGTAGCGCACGTAGTCGGAGTACATCAGGGCCTGCGGCCAGTAGGCGTAGCGGCTGGTATGCCGTCCCTGGCGCCTCCCGTCCTCGAGCGACATCGCCTTTCGAAAATCCGGCTCGGTCTCGACGTAGATCTGGACGAACTCGAGATGCAGCGAACGCAGGAACGCGGCGGGCTCGCGCACGATCGCAATGATCCGGGCGTCAGGCCGGACCTCGGCGATTCCCCCGGCGGCCGCCCGAGACCACAGGTACAACGACGTCGCCTCGCCGACCAGCTGATCGGTCCTCGCGCCGGCAAACCATGCCTTGTAGTCGTCGAGCGTGTGCGGCGTGCCGCTCGGACGTGGAGGCGTGTTGACCAGCAGCTCGCGTGCGAAGAACCACGGCTCCTTGCCCGGCGGCATGTAGATCTGCGGATGGCGCATGAGCATCTCGTAGAGTGCCGTGGTGCCGCACTTGGGATGGCCCACCACGAAGAAGTCGGGAACCCGGCCCTCCGCCGAGGTGACGCCCGCCGGCTGGCCGAAGCGCCCGGCGGCGCCTGTCACGTCTATCGGATCGGCGCGGCCGTCGTCCAGCGTCACGTCATCTGTCACTTTCATCGTGAATGGCTCCGTCCCTCGTCCCGGGATGGCAGCGGTCGCCACTGCACACCCACGAGAAGCATCGCACGCGCCCCACGCCGCGGTCAAGACGCCCGTGTGTCATTCCTGTGACTCGGCGGCGAGACGCGCATACAACTCGTGATGGGAGGCGACCATCTTCTCCCAGCCGAAGCCCAACGCGGACTCGCGCGCGGCGTGCCCCAGACGCGTCCGTAGCGCCGGATCCGCGGAGAGCGCTCCGAGCCGCTCGGCGATGCTCGCCGGGTCCGGCGTGATCACGAATCCGGTTCGACCATCGTCGATCAGCTCGCGTACGCCGCTCACGGCGCTGGCGAGGATCGGAAGTCCATATGCCGCCGCCTCGAAGGTGACCAGCGAGAACGTCTCGTAGCCGGAGGGCAAAACGAACGCGTCCGCGAGCTCGTAGACCACCTGAATGTCCTGCACCACTCCCAGCCAGTGCACCCGGCTCTCCACCCCGAGCGACCGCGCGAGCTCCTGGTAGCGGCCCGTGCTTCCGCGTCCGGCGACTAGGAGATCCCATCCTGGCGCGTCTGCGAGCGCCTCGATGAGCGGGCGCAGTCCCTTCTGCTCCCAGTTCCCGCCGACGAACGCCGCGACGAGCGTCTCCTCGGGTATCCGGAGCGCCGCGCGCAGAGCGCGCGCCTCGGGCTCGCGCGCGCCCCGGGCGAACGCGTCGAGGTCCACCCCGTTGTGAATCGTCATGACACGACTGGCGGCGCCCGGATAGTGCTCTCGGATCTCTTCGGCGACGCCGTTGGAGACGCAGACCAAAGCGGCCTGGTCGTTTCGGCGGAAGCACAGCCGCTCCGCCACCCTCTTGACGGTGCGCGCCGCTCGAGCGTAGCCGCGGGCGACCCGCGTGTCACCGGTCGGCTCCTCCCCATACACCTGGTGGCAACAGTGAACCGCGATGCTGTCGACACGGTTGAGCACGACCGCTCCGGCGCTCTGCACGATTCCTCGCCGTCGCCTCGCGAGGACCAAGGAGCCGGCGAGCATGAACCACGGATACGCGAGGAGGAAGGGGCGTCTCGGGCCCCGTACCCGGTGAAAGCTGACCTCCGTCCCGGCGGGCAGCTCGCAGGTGCGAGCGATAACGGTGACATCGTGGCCGAGGCGTGAAAGTCCGACCGCCAGCTCGGCAAGTTGACGCTCCATGCCTCCGACCGCGCCGACGTCGTTGGCGACGATCGTCACGTCGCTTGGCCGAGCGCTCGATCGCCCCGGCTGCCTGGGCTTGGAATCGGCCTGCTCGGACGCGACGGCCTGGTTCGCCAGAAGTGCCATCATCGGGCGCCCATCGTATCCGCCCGGCATTTGTGCTCGTGAAGCGTCTGGAGGGCCTCGAAGAAACGCCTGCGCATCGCCACGTCGGTGAAGTCGCGCAGGAATCGCTCTCGACCGGCTCGGGCCAGGTTGTGGCGCAGGTCGGGCGAAGCCAGCAGAGTGCCCAGCGCGTCGGCCAGATCGCCCGGCTCGCCCGAACGGGCCAGCAGGCCCGTCTGGCGGTCGTCGATGATCTCCGGGGGGCCTCCCGAGTTGACCGCCAGGACGGCGACGCCCCTTGCCATCCCCTCGAGCAGCACGATCCCGAAGGGCTCGTCGTCGGACACGTTGACGAGGATGTCCATCCGGTCGATGTATGGCCCCGCGTCGGGCACCTGGCCGGTCATCGTGACGGCGTCGCCGAGCCCCAGCTCGCTGACGAGTGACGGCAGCGAAGCCGCGTAGTCCGCGGACAGGCCGTAGGCGTCGCCCCCGACGATCACCAGATGCAGGTCCTGTCCCCGCCGGCGCAGCAGCGCCTGCGCCGCGAGCAGCCGATGCTGGCCCTTCCATGGCTGCAGGCGTCCCACGACGCCGACGATCGGAGCTGCCGGTGCAAGCTCGGGGAGCACTCGCTGGGAGTCGGCCCTGGGCACGGGCGTGCCGGGTGCGACGACGAACGTTCGTCGCGATGGGAACAGCCGTGCCTGCTCACGTGCGGCCGCGCGCGAGGAGCACCCGACCGCGATCGCCGGGAGGAGCGTCGCGCACCGATCCATCCAGTGATGCGTGGGGATGCCGTGCTGCCACCAGAGGACCCTGTCGCGCATCCCGGCCAGCAGCGCCGCGGGCCCGCCGTAGAGATGGGTCTTGGGGGACCAGTCGACGATCAGATCGGGTCGGCGGCGGCGAAACACCCTCGCCAGGCGGATGATCCCCCCGATCATCCTGTGAGCGTCGCGCAGCCGCCCGGTGGGTATCACCTCGACGCGGAAGCCGGCCGCGGAGCACTCGGCCGGCCACGGTCCGTCCTGGAAGAACACGAGCTCGATCACATGCTCGGTTTCGCCGGTTCCGTCGAGGATGCTCTGCAGCATCGCCTCGGCGCCCCCAAGGCGCTCCCCCCACGGAACGGTTACGAGTATGAGCATGGGCCCTCGGCCTTCCCTAGCCATCAACCGGCTCGGATCGCTGACGCTTCGGCTTGAGTGTATCGGCCGGATTGCGGGCGGCATTTTCCCGCCGGCCGGCGCCTGTCTCGAGCCGCTGGGCAGACGTTGACGCGGCCTGGAGGAGATTCGATAGGGTGGCCGCGATGCCCACCAGACCCTTGCGGATCGCGTGGCTGGGGCCGGGTCCAGCCGACGAGGGGGGCGTCTCGGGCGTCGTCACAGAGTTGCTCTCCGGGCTTGTGAGGAAGGGTCACCGCATCGACTGCTTCCTGCCCGGACAGAAACGTGAGCTGTCGCCGCGTCTGACCGAGGAGCCGAACCTCACTTTCATCTGGGGCACCAGCACGTGGAAGTGGGATCGCTGGTACAGCAGGACCAAGGTCGCGGCGTTCGTGAGCGGGCTCGTCGCTCGCGCGCTCGCCTTGCTGCGCCTGCGCCGGGAGATCACACGCAGGCACCGGCGTGAGCCGTATGACCTCGTGTACCAATTCTCGACAATCGAGAACCTCGCCGTGCCCTCGCGCGTCGCGCGCACCATTCCATTGGTCGTCCATCCCGAGACACACATAGCCGGCGAGCTGCGGTTTCTCCTCGCCGAGCGCAGACTGAGCTGGCACTGCCAACCGCGCTCGATGTTCGTCGTCGTCGCGGCGATCATGTTCGTCCGGATGCTCGCCCAGAGGCTGAGGATCCGGCGTGCGGGCCTGCTGATCTGCATCAGCAGCGTATTCCGGGATCACATGGTCCGCGACTACGGCTTTCCGCCGAGCGACACGGTCGTCATCCCCAATCCCGTGCGCATCGACAGGTTCGGCGAGACGCAGAAACCGATCGGAGAGCCGCCGACCGTGCTCGTGCTCGGGCGCATCGCGGCACGGAAGGGGATCGAGGACGTGGTGGCCGTCGCCAGGGAGCTGCTCGCTCGCGGCGCCGGTGTGCGACTTCGCGTGGTGGGAGGTCCGAGCCTGTGGTCCGATTACACGAGGCTCCTTGACGATTTGCCGCCGGAGAACGCCGAGTACGCCGGCGCCCGCCCAGCGTCGGAGATCCCTGCCGAGCTTGCCCGGACCGACGTCCTGCTGCAGGCCAGCAAGTATGAGCCGTTCGCGCTGACCGTCGGCGAGGCTCTGGCCGCGGGCGTGCCCGTGATCGGCACGAGCGAGGTCGGCGCGATCGAGGGTGTAGACCGCTCGGTCGCCGCCGAGGTCGCGCCCGGCGACGTCGCCGCGATGGCCTCGGAGATCATGCAGATGCTCGATCGGGTCAGGGCCGACCCCGCTGGGGTCAGTGCCCTCGCGCGCTCGGAGGCCGAGCGGCTGTTCGCGCCGGAGCTCGTCTGCGATCAGATCTCCGACGCGCTCGAGCGTCTCCTCGACGCTAGATGAGCTCGGCCAGCCAATCCGAGCCGCCGGCGCGGATCCTCTCGTAGATCAGCTGCGACTGCCGAACGTGCTTGTCGGCGACCTCGCGTTCCCAGCGCCGCCAGCGCCGCCGGTTCAGCAGGCGCACGATCGGACGAGCGCCGCGCAGCGAGGACAGCGCCAGCGGCGCCGGAGCGTCGGCCCGGTCGACCGGGCTGAGCTCTCCCGTGCGGAAGCCCGCGCCGTGGTGGTAGACGACGTCGCCGTAGACCGCGAAGTAGAGCGGATCGATGTTGCGCCGGTTGGACCGCAGCACGTGGACCCACGGGGTGCCCGTCAGTTCCAGCCTGCGAAGCAGGTTTCCGCCGACGTCGGTCGTCGGTTTGCCTCTCGCGCCGGGCCACGTCGGCCCCGCCGTCCAGTCGCCCGGAAGCGCGCGCCAGGTGCCCACCGTCGTCACGCAGAAGCACGGATGCGGTTGTGGCTCATCGACGTTCTCCGCGCGACGCACCGCGAGCAGTCCCGCCCTCGAGAGAGCGTCCTCGATCAGCGGCATCGGGTCGGCGATCGGAAAGGCATCGCCGTCGAGGAACATCAGCAGATCGTCGTCGGAGGCCTCCTGGGAGATCTCCATCGCCATGTGGTTGAGCTTGCCGGCGTGGGAGCCGCGCTGCTCGAGTATGCGATCGAAGTGGACGGCGTAGGAGGGCTCGATCCCCTCCAGCGACGACCAGATCTGATGGGCGACGGGTATGTGCTCGCGTATGTGGCGCGTCTGGATCTCGATCCAGCGCGGTGAGTTGTAGTGGACCGACGCGATGTAGAGCACTAGACGATCGATCCTCGTGGCGGCAGTGAGCGGTTCGCTCGCGGCGAACCCGACACGCGTTGGCTGGCGCCGCCGACGCCGAGCATCATAGCCCGGCTCCCACGGGCCACAGGCGGCCGCCGGTCGAGGGTGCTAGAGGCCGCGACGTCCGAGGACGTGGGGCACCGTGCGCAGGAGGATCTTGACGTCCGCCCAGAGCGACCAGTTGGCCACGTACAGGTAGTCGATGGCGACCATCTCCCTGAGGGGCACCTTCGCGGGCCCCAGAATCTGCCAGGGGCCGGTCATCCCGGGCGTCAGCTCCAGGCGGCGGCGGTGCCAGCCCTCGATGCGCTGATCCTCCTCGATCACGAGCGGTCGCGGGCCCACGAGGCTCATCTCTCCACGCACGATGTTCAGCAGCTGCGGCAGCTCGTCCAGGGCGCTCCTGCGCAGCCACCTTCCGACGCGCGTGACCCGGGGGTCCTCGGCGATCTTGAAGAGCCCCTCCTTGGCCTCGTTGCGGTGCCGCAGCGACTCCTTCATCGCCTCGGCCTCGGGGACCATGGTGCGGAACTTGAGCATGTAGAAGCGGTGTCCGTGCCGCCCCACGCGCAGCTGACGGAAGAACACGGGGCCGCGACTGTCGAGCTTGATCGCGATCGCGATCGCGATCAGAAGCGGCGCGATCGCCAGCAGCCCGACCGAAGCGCCCACCAGGTCGAAGGCACGTTTGAAGGCGGCCGATGAGCGTGTGAGGTCGAAGCGCCTGACGCCCATCACCGTCACGCCGTGGACGTCGTCGAACTCGACCGACGAGCCCACGACCTCCAGCAGGCGTGGAACCACGCTGACCCGCACCCCCACCGCCTTGAGCGTTCGCACAAGGTTCAGCATCTCCCCTGCGTCGACGCTGCGCGGGGCGATGATCGCCCGGTGCACGTCGAGCGTCTGCGCCAGGTCGCGTATCTCGGCGAGCCGCGGCTCGGAGAACGAGTCTGTGGACCACGGCTCGACCTTGTCCAGATCCAGGTGCGCTACGACCTTCGCGTTGATGCCGCCGTGGCTTCCAAGCTTCGAGCGGATCGTCTCGGCGGAGAGCTCATCGCCGATGAAGAGACATCGCTCGACCGGCGCGATCCGCAGCGTGATCGCCCGGGCCGTGGCGCGGTTGCAGATCAGCAGCCCTGCGAGCGCAAGCCACAGGAAGAGCGCCTCGTGGCGGTCGAGCGTCCCGCTGACGAGCAGGCCGCCCGTGAGCCATGCGACGAGCGCGCAGAGGGTCGCCAGCTGGAAGAGCTTGGGCGCCTCGTCGAGCGTCGTCTTGCGCAGGAGCGTCTCGTCGCGGTCGTACAGCCCTGTGATCTTGGCCCCGATCACGAGGATCGGCACAGCGGCGATGCCCACCCACGTCAGCTGCAGCGACCGGCGCGCCAGTGCCACCGTGAGGACGAAGGCCGCCACGATCGCGACGACGTCCGCCAGGACCAGCATCCGCCTGAACAGCGCGTCGCGGCGCATGCAGGCCGCCGGACCGCGTACCTCGGCGATCCCCGGCGCCGCGAGCCGCAGGCGAACCGCCAGCCCGAGGATGCCGCGGGAGCTGGAGGCGGGTGGACTCCAGTGAACACCTGCCTCGGTCCTGCTCCCCGTCTCGACACTCATAGCGTCTCCCGCCTCCTTGCTTGCCCCACCAAGCCCAGATTTTGGGCCCGCCGGCCTCAACAACTCTTGAGGTCCCGTGGCCACTCCTAACGCTGGGTGCGGATCATAAACATCGCCGAAAGCTAAAGCAAGTCATCGGCCCTAAATGTTGCCCGGGCGTGGCGAACCACCAGAAAACAATTACACCCGGCTTTATGACCTTTTGGCTAAGGCCGCCCAGCGAGCGCCGAGCGACCCCTTGGGCGGCAGGCGAGCAGGAGCCTTGCGGCGGGGCCATCCGGGCGGGACCTGCCTGGCACGTCCGGCCGCACGAACCGGCACGCTGGCAGCCGTCTCCCACGACGTTTGTTCGGATCCCGGCCGGGGAGGTTCAAGCGCGGGCGGGCGTCTACCGATAGAGGCAAGGAACCGGCACATCGAGAACCAGACGACCCAATGCTCCTCATCCTGATACCCGTCGCATGGCTGGCCTTGGTGGCCTTCTTCGTGATCCTCGCCCAGATGGCGGCCCGCGGCGACGCGATGCTCACGCAGGTCTCGACCCACCCCCGCCAGCATGCGCCAAGGTCCGGCCGCACGATCGCCGAGCCCGCCCACACGAGCGCCGGGCGTGCCCACGGCCACTCACCCCGGATTGCGACGGCCGGCTTGACGATGCTCAGGAGCGCTCAGTCACAACGCACCGGGTCGCGTCGCGCGCGCTGCGTTCACTAATCACGTCCGGGGCGCCGAATGCGTGAGGTCAGCGCCTTCTTCGCCGCTGCCTGAGTGTGATGCCCTCGAGCACGTGAGCGACCGTCTCGCATGCGTCGACAGCGGCCTCGAGCGACTCGAAGATGTCCTTCCAGCGGATCACCACCATCGGGTCGATCCCGCCCGCGAACAGCGACGCTACGCCGTCGCGCTGCAGTCGGTCCCCCTCGTTCTCGAGTCGATGTATCTCGACCAGGTGAGAACCGAGCCCAGTACCCATGCGCAGCGAGCGGAGCGCTTGGGCGATCTGCTCGCCGGCGCCGACTAACACCTCAGTGAGCTCGACGGCCTGCTCCATCGGCGCCTCGACCGCATAGAGACCGAGCTGCGCAGCCACCTGCTCGGAGTGGTCGACGATGTCGTCGAGCGCGGTGGCGAGGGCGTAGCCGTCGCCGGCGTCGAACGGGGCGCGAACGCGCCCGCGGCAGGCCAGGCGGTGGATGATGTCGTGCGTGATCCGGTCGCCTTCCTGCTCGCACACCTTCAGATCCTGCGCCAGCGTGCTTCGCTCCGGATAGTCGGCGAGCAGGTCGCGAAGCAGAAGGCCGGAGCGTTGGATGTTGCGGCCGGACTCCTCGACGAGGTCCATGAGCGTACTGTCAACGTGGCGGCCCAGGAAACTCATCCGGGCAGAGTAGTCTCCGCCACCGCACGACGGCCGCCTTGCACCGTTTCGACCGGCTGGGACAGTCTCCGACGCGCGTAGCCGCTCGTTGCGGTGCTTCCCGGCAGGCAGCTGGTGCACGCCGGATTCCGCTGCAGAATCCGGCCCGAGCGTTCACGAGATGTTCACACCCAGGCCACCGCCGGTTGAAGAGACTGTTACCTGCCACGCCGTCGGGCGCAGGGCTGTATGCCTGGACCCGGACAATCCCAGCCAGAGGAGAAGTAGTGATCAACAACAAGATGGGCGCGATCGCAGGCTGCGCGGTGCTCGCATTGGGCCTCGGCGCATGCGGCAGCTCCAGTTCGTCCAGCAGCTCGAGCGGCCCGACGGCCTCCGGTGGTGGCTCGGGCACGGTCTCAGGAGCCGGCTCGACCTTCGCAGCCCCCGTCTACCAGCAGTGGGCCTCCTCGTTGCCCGGCCTGACCGTCAACTACCAGGCCGTCGGTTCTGGGGCGGGGATCACGGCGCTCGAGAGCAAGACCGTGGACTTCGGAGCCAGCGACCCGCCTCTGAAGCCGGCCGACGAAGCGGCGATCGCCAAGAACGGCAGCCCCGCTGTGCAGATCCCCATGTTCCTCGGTGCGATCACCGTCTCCTACAACCTTCCCGGGGTCCCCAGCGGCATGAAGCTGGACGGCAAGACGCTCGGCGACATCTTCCTCGGCAAGGTCAATACGTGGAACGCCGCGGAGATAAAGGCGCTGAACCCGAGCCTCACGCTTCCGAGCACCGCAATCACCGTCATCCACCGCTCTGACTCCTCCGGAACGACCGCGGGCTTCACGAGCTTCCTCGCCGCCGTCGATCCGGAATGGGCCAGTAAGGTCGGCGAAGGCAAGACGGTTCCGTGGCCGACGGGAACGGGCGCCAAGGGCAACGCCGGCGTCGCCGGAGCGGTGGCGCAGACCGTCGGCGCCGTGGGCTACGTCGAGCAGGCCTACGCCCTCCAGCACAAATTCACCTACGCCGCGGTCAAGAACAAGGCCGGCAGCTTCGTCTCGCCGACGCTGGAATCGACGACGGCGGCCGCAGAAGGCGTCACGGTGCCGCCGAATCTCGGTATCAAGATCAAGAACCCGAGCTCACCGAAGGCGTACCCGATCACCTCGCAGACCTTCGTCATCACCAATCAGGACCTCTGCAAGGCGGGCGTGCCCGGCGGCGAATCAGCAGCCAAGGGCCTGGGGAAGCTCCTCGCCTACGGCCTCGGCGAAGGGCAGTCGATCCTCTCCCAGGCCGACTACGCTCAGCTGCCCGCGTCGATCCTCGAAAAGTCAAAGGCGGCCGCGGCCGGCCTGCAATGCAACGGATCCCCGATCGGCGGCTGATGATGGGACATACCGGCCTGCAATCCGCTCAATCCGGTAGTTAAGGAGCCGTGGAGGCTGCATCGGTTCCCGGCGGCGGGCGCTCGGTTCTCGGGCGCTCGCCGCTGGCACGTCTGCCCGACCGGGTGCTGCGCTATGGCCTGACGGCTCTGGCAGCGGCGATCCTCGCGCTGATCGCCTACTTCTTCGTCCGGCTCGTGGGCCAGGCCGGTCCCGCCTTCGAAAAGTTCGGCGTCCTGGGCTTCACCTTCGGCAGTGAATGGAACGTGAACGCCGAACACTTCGGCGCGCTTCCGCTGCTCGTGGGGACGCTCATCACCGCCGGGCTGGCGCTTCTCATCGGCGTGCCCGTCGCCGTCGCGGCGGCCATCTACGCCACCGAGCTCTGCCCCGCGCGCCTGCGCGCGCCGCTGACGCTGCTCGTCGAGCTGCTGGCGGCGGTGCCCTCGGTCGTCTACGGCCTGTGGGGCATCTTCGTCCTCGCGCCGAAGCTGCAGCCGGCGGAGCAGTGGCTAGCCAGCAAGCTGTCGTTCGTCCCCTTCATCGGCGGAGGGCTCGTGACGATCCCCAACTACTTCATCACCGGGCTGGTCCTCGCGATCATGATCCTTCCGATCGTCAGCGCGATCAGCCGTGAGGTGATGGCCACGGTGCCCGCCGACCACAAGGAAGCGGCGCTAGGGCTCGGCGCGACGCGCTGGGAGATGATCCGCACGGCGGTACTGCCATTCTCGCGCTCGGGGATAGTGGGCGGGGCGATGCTCGGGCTCGGCCGCGCGCTCGGAGAGACGATCGCCGTCACGATCCTGATCGGCAACGCGCCGAAGCTGAGCAGCCACCTCTTCGAACAGGGCTACAGCCTCGCGGCCGTGATCGCCAACGAGTTCGGCGAGGCCCAGGGGCTGCACCGCAATGCGCTGTTCGCCGCAGGGCTCGTGCTGTTCGTGCTCACGCTGCTCGTCAACGGGGTCGCGCGTGGGCTCGTGCTGAGGGCCGCGCGAGGCCGCCTCGTGCATGGAACGGGCGACGGCGGCGACGCGGGCGCACGCCTCGCAGAGACGGTGGCGGGCGCATGAGCGCGCATGGCTCATCGGCGCAGCCGCTTGCGCGCTTCGCCGTCAGCCCCGCGCGCAGGCGCAGGGACCTCTTCGCCCGCACGGCGATCCTCTCCGCGACCGTCCTCGCGCTGATTCCGCTCGTCCTGATCGTCTACTACCTGCTGCGCAAGGGCCTCGGCTCGTGGAGCACGAGCTTCTTCACTACCGACCCGACCGGCAACACGTTCTTCAAGAACTCGAATATCGGCGGGATCAAGAGCGCGATACTGGGGACGCTCGAGATCGTGGCGCTCGCGTCGGCGATGGCGATCCCGATCGGGATCTGCGTCGCCATCTGGCTCGTCGAGTACGGACGCAACAGCCGCTTCGCGCACACGGTCCGCTTCGCCGTCGATGTCCTCACCGGTGTGCCCTCGATCGTCTTCGGCCTCTTCATCTACATCGCGCTCGTCGTGGGCACGGGCAGCACGTACGCCGGCTACAAGGGCTCCTGTGCCCTGGCCCTGCTGATGCTCCCCGTCGTGATCCGCTCGGCGGAGGTCATACTGCTGCTCGTCCCCAGCGGCCTGCGAGAGTCGGCGCTGGCGCTCGGTGCGCCCCGCTGGCGGGTCATATTCAGCATCGTGCTGCCCACGGCGCTGCCCGGCATGCTCACCGGCGTGCTGCTCGCCGTGGCCCGCGCCGGCGGGGAGACCGCGCCGCTGCTCTTCACCGCAGGGGCGACGCTGAGGACGAACTTCAACCTCGACCAGTTCACGAACTCGCTGCCCGTGCAAATCTACAGCGACGTCACCTCGCCGACCACCTCCGTCGAACACCGCGCCTGGGGAGCAGCGCTCACGCTCGTGTCTATCATTTTGCTGCTCAATGTCATCGCCCGCCTCGCCTCGCGAAGAAGTCGCCTCGGATGATGATCGAAGGATCGGGTCCAGAGGTGACTGACCGGGAGCGCGACAGCCGCTCTGAGGTCGGCGATCGGCCCGCCGAGACGGCCGGCGGCGCCTCCCAGTCCGGTACCCCGCGCATCACCCCGCCATCGCTCTCGCAACCGAGCCCACCGACCCCTAACGGCGGCGGCGCCGAGCAGACGCCCGGGCTGAGCATCGCGCTCGAGCAGCTGCGGGCCTTCTACGGGCCCGCCGAAGCGGTCAGAGGTCTCGATCTTGAGTTTCACGCCAACCAGGTCACAGCGATCATCGGGCCCTCGGGCTGCGGGAAGTCGACGATGATCCGCTGCATCAACCGCATGCACGAGGAGATCCCCGGAGCGCGCGCGGAGGGAAGGGTGATGCTCGAGGGCCTCGACGTGTACGACCCGTCCGTGGACGTCGTCGCGGTGCGCCGCGCGATCGGCATGGTCTTCCAGAAGCCGAACCCCTTCCCGACGATGTCGATCTTCGACAACGTCGCCGCGGGGCCGCGCCTGACCTCCAGCCGCAGAGGGGATCTGCGCGAGACTGTCGAGTCCGCGCTCCGCAGCGCCGGCCTCTGGGAGGAGGTCGCCGATCGTCTCGATGAGCCAGGCGCCGGCCTGTCCGGGGGCCAGCAGCAGCGGCTGTGCATCGCGCGCTCGCTCGCGGTCGACCCGGACGTCATCCTCATGGACGAGCCGTGCTCGGCACTCGACCCCATAGCGACGCTGAAGATCGAGGAGCTGATCGATCAGCTCAAGCGGCGGGTGACGATCGTGATCGTCACCCACAACATGCAGCAGGCGGCGCGCGTGGCGGACCGAACCGCCTTCATGCTCGACGGCCGGCTCGTCGAGGTGGGCCCCACACAGGAAATCTTCACGACACCCCACGACCCCCGAACCGAGGAATATGTCACCGGGAAGTTCGGCTAGCGCCGAGGGCGGAGGCCCCGCCCAGGGCGGCGGGGGCGCCGAGGACGGGTCCGCGGCCACGCCGCCGGCCGGGGCGCCCTCCGGGAGGGCACACTTCCAGCAGCAGCTGAACGAGCTGGAGACACGTGCACTCAGTGCACTCGACCTGATCGTCGAGCAGCTCGACCGCGTGCTCGAGGCCCTCAGCCACCAGGACGTCGAGCTGGCCCAGATGGTGATCGCGGACGACGATCGTGTCGACGGGCGCTACCTGGAGGTGCACCAGGGCATCCTCTCGCTGCTCGCGCTGCAGGCGCCGGTGGCCGGAGACCTGCGGCTGGTGGCAGCGCTGCTCCACATGATCAAGCACATCGAGCGGATGGGCGATCAGTGCGTGAACATCGCCAAGCTCATACCGCTCTCGGGGAGCGAGCCGCCGGTGCACACCGAGCTGCTCGATGCACTGGCGAAGATGGGCGCGTTCGCCCGCTCGGAGGTGGTGCAGGCGAAGGCCGCGTTCGCCGGGCGCGACGCCAGCCTGGCGGAGGACCTCGTACGCCAGGACAGAGAGATCAACCGGCTCAATCGCGAGATCTTCCGCACCGCAATCGAAATCGGCGATGACCCGGACACGCGCGAGTGGGCGATGCACATGACCCTCGTCGCGCGGGCGCTCGAGCGCATCGGCGACAACGCCGTGGATATCGGCGAGCAGGTCGCGTTCGTGGTCACCGGCCTTTTCAGGGAGTTCTCGGACTCCTCCCATCCCGCCGGCCCCAAGGGGGAGCTCGGGTCAGGAGCGAGACCGGAACCCTTCTGGGAACCGTGACCGTTTCCGCAAATTGCGGCGGGCCGTGCCTGAACACTGTGAACATCCTGTGACCTGCGGCCTCGAGGGGCTCACAGCGTCATTGCCATGACCTACACTGCGGCGCGATGACGGCAAGCGTGCGCGCCGATGACGGGAGGATGTCATCCACGAGCTCCGACCGTTCGGCCTCGGCCTCCAGCTCCCTTCGGATAGCCGTTCTGGACCGGGACAGCGGCTTCATCCAGGTCCTGAGCAAGCGCCTGGACCGCCTCGGCTGGGAGCACCGCGTGCTGGCGAGCCCGGTGCCCACCGATGCCGTGGTCTCGATGCGACTCAGCGCCCT
>JAOPZM010000231.1 GCA_025964115.1 Solirubrobacterales bacterium | reverse complement strand
CAGGGGTGAACCTGTGAGCCGTAGCCGAGGTCGAGGCGGATCGACTCCATGACCCAGAACGTGGTGCTGGCGGTGAACACGTCGGCCGCCGCCAGCACGCCGGTGTACTTCTCGATCACAGGTTTTGCGGCCGCGGCCGTGGTTGCGTCGAGGAGGCCCCGCACGGCGGCCCACGAGTTCTCGCCGTACTTGACGAAGAACGGCGTGGGATCGACCGTGTCGATCGCTGTCCTGGCGCTGGCGGCGATGTCCGCCATGTACTGCCGGTGCAGGGTGACGTCGTCGCGGGTTCCGAGCCTGCCCATGTGCCCGCCGATGAAGTACTTCCACGAGTAGCCGAGGGCAGTGTCCGGCGCGGCGATGTAGCCCTGCACGTCCTCGGTGAGGTTGCTGAGGTAGACCGGCGCCCAGCCGGGGTTGACGATGTCGACGAGCATCAGCGTGTCGTGGTCGGGGAGGTGGATGTAGATGTTGTCCGGGGAGTGGTTGGTGCCGTGCCAGGCCAGCTCGATGCGCTCGCCGCCGATCTCGAGCGTGCGGCGGTCGCCGAAGGTCTCCTCGTTGGGGGGTCTGGCCGGGTCGTCGTCCCGCAGCAGGAGCTTGCGCGTGTCCTCGTGCCCGATCCGGGCGACGTTGCGATCGAACAGCGAGGAAGCGCCGGCGTGGTCGGCGTGGTGGTGCGAGTAGACGAGGTGCGTCACCTTGTTGCTCACGCCATTGGCGGAGGCGATCTCGTCCACTGCGCGCTGGATGTTGTGACCGATCGTCGGCGGCGCGTCGAGCAACACGACACCGTCCGAGGTGGTCAGGAACGCCGATTGGTAGGTGCCGTCAGTGACCCAGTACAGGTTTCGCTCCACCCGCCCGACGTAATAGCCCTGCTCGTTTAGCGCGGGCCCGAGCGCCGCCCGCGGGACCGGCGCATAGTCCGGCAGGTCCTCGGCGCTGCTCGGG
Organism: Solirubrobacterales bacterium; assembly: GCA_025964115.1. Taxonomy (GTDB): domain Bacteria; phylum Actinomycetota; class Thermoleophilia; order Solirubrobacterales; family Solirubrobacteraceae; genus Palsa-744. The sequence continues at coordinate 7,382 of JAOPZM010000231.1, read as the reverse complement.
CGCGTGTCGGCAAATGCCTCAGTTGTCGTGTCAGCCGAGCTCATCAAGCGCTCCTTTCGTCTGTGCTCTGGATCGGCAAGGATCGTTGCGCCGGCGCGAAGTGATCGAATCCCGGAATTCCTTAGTCCGGCACCCCAGCGTCGTCCTCAGTCATGCTTAGGACCGAGATGAGCGCAGCGCGGTCAGCGGTCCGGTTGCCGGGCAGGCAGCTACTCGGTCGGGAACGTGAGCGCGAGGCGCTCGATCGGCTGCTCAACGCTGCGCGCGGCGGCCGTGGCGGCGTCCTTGTGGCGTATGGAGAGCCAGGCGTCGGCAAGACTGCGCTGCTCGACTGGACGGTCGAGGAGGGGCGGCAGTTCCGGGTCCTACGGACCGTCGGGGTCGAGGCGGAGATGGAGCTCCCGTACGCGGCGCTTCAACAGCTGTGCTCGCCGATCCTCGACCGATCGGAGCGTCTGCCGGATCCCCAGCGCGACGCGCTTAGCGTCGCCTTCGGGCTGAGTGCCGGACGGGCTCCGAATCCGTTCCTGGTCGGACTGGCGGCCGTCGGCCTGCTGTCTGAGGCTGCGGAGGAGCGGCCGCTCCTGTGTGTCGTCGATGACGCGCAGTGGCTCGATCGTGCGTCAGCGCGCGCGCTCGCGTTCGTGGCCCGCCGCCTACTAGCGGAGAAGATCGCGCTCGTGTTCGCGGCTCGTGAGCTGGACGACGCGCTTGTAGGATTGCCGGAGCTTCGCGTCGAGCCGTTAGGGCGTCGTGATGCGCGGACGCTGTTGGAGTCGGTCTTGCCCGCTCCGCTGGATGAGCGCGTGCTGGATCGGATCGTTCTCGAGACCCGCGGGAATCCGCTTGCTTTGTTGGAGTTGCCTCGCGGGCTGACGCCGACACAGCTCGCGGGCGGGTTCGGGCTACCGGTGGCGGTGCCGTTGTCCACGAGCATCGAGGAGAGCTTTACGCGCCGGCTCGCCAGGCTTCCCAACGATGCGCGACGCTTGCTGCTCGTGGCGGCGGCAGATCCAGTCGGCGATCCTGCGCTCGTTTGGCGCGCGGCCCGGCAGCTCGGACTCCCCGAGTCAACTCTGGAAGCCGTCGAAGCGGAAGACCTGTTGGAGCTTGGTGCCCGAGTGGTCTTCCGTCATCCACTGGTTCGCTCGGCCGTATATCGGGCAGCCGGGCTGAAGGAGCGCCGCGCTGTGCACCGAGCCCTGGCGCAGGCAACCGATCCCGAGATCGATCCGGATCGCCGCGCTTGGCACCGGGCGCAGGCGGCATCAATGCCCGACGAGGATGTCGCCGTAGAGCTCGAGCGTTCCGCTGGACGGGCGCAGGCGCGCGGCGGATTGGCCGCTGTCGCTGCGTTCCTCGAGCGGGCCGCCGCGCTCACACCCGAGCCCACGCACCGTGCGCAGCGCCTGCTCGCGGCCGCTGGCGCGAAGCGTGATGCGGGCGCTCTGGAGGCCGCGCTCGGGCTATTAGCGGGCGTCGAGGCCGGAGCGCTCGACGAGCTCGGGCGCGCGCGCGCCGACCTCTTGCGCGGCCAGATTGCGTTGGAGCAGCGGCACGGCGGCGAAGCCGGCCGTCTGTTACTGAGCGCGGCGAGACGCCTCGAGCCACTCGACCCCGAGCTAGCCCGCGAGACGTACCTCGAGGCGCTCGCGGGCGCCATGTCCAACGACGTTGAAGTCCTCGGCGGCGCGCCGGCGGTCGCGGAGGCCGCGCGGGCGGCGCCGACCGGCACCGCCCCGCCTCGGACGGTCGACGTGCTGCTCGATGCGTTCGCGATCCGCTTGACCGACGGATACGCGGCCGCGGCGCCGACACTCGCTCGGGCTCTCGAGCTTCTGCTCGCAATCGACGTCCGCGACGAAGAAGTCGGTCGGCGGCTGTCGGTCTCCAACACCAGAAACGGCAACATCGTTGCCCTCGAGATGTGGGACGACGAGGCCTTGCATCTCCTCGCCGCTCGCCAAGTGCAGGTCGCTCGCGACGCGGGCGCACTCGTGCACTTGCAGTTCGCGCTCAGCTTCCTGGCCAGGAGCCACATGCTGGCCGGCGACTTGACCGCGGCCACTCTGATGATCGACCAAGCCCGTTTGATCGCCGGGGCGACCGGCAATTCAGCGCTCGTGAACGCCCCGATGATTCTCGCCGCCTGGCGCGGCGAGGAGCCGCGAGCGTCTGAGCTGATCGAAGCCACCTCGGAGGAAGCGGCCGCACGGCGATGGACATCCAACAACTACGCGAGATCCGTGCTCTACAACGGCCTCGGCCGTCACGACGCCGCGCGCGACGCGGCCTGGGAAGCGTTCCAGCCCGACCCGATCGGATACGGATCGTACCTGGTGCCCGAGCTGGCCGAAGCGGCATCCCGGACCGCCGACCGAGCTCTGCTCGAGTCCGCCCTGGAGTGGCTCTCGCAGCGCACCAGCGTGATCACCTCCGAGTGGGCGATCGGAATCGAGGCCCGCGTGCGCGCGCTGTTGAGCGAGGGCGAGGTCGCCGACAGTCTGTACCGCGAGTCGATCGCGCACCTCGCCGGTACCCGTGTGCGGCTCGAGCTCGCCCGGAGTCAGCTTTTATACGGGGAGTGGCTGCGGCGCGAACGGCGCCGCGTCGACGCGCGAAAGCAGTTGCGCACCGCGCTCGAGGCGTTCACAAACATGGGCACCCTGGCGTTCGCGCGCCGCGCCGAGCGCGAGTTGCTGGCGACCGGCGAGCGTGCCCGCAAACGGACCGTGGACACGCTCGACCAACTCACTCCGCAGGAGGAGCAGGTCGCACGCCTTGCCGCGAAAGGTGCCACAAACCGAGAGATCGCCGCTCAGCTCTTCATCACCCAGAGCACCGTCGAGTACCACCTGCGCAAGGCATTCCGGAAGCTCGACGTGACGTCACGCACGCAGCTCGCACACCGTATCTCGTGACTGTCCCAGCGTCCGCTTTGGACAAAGCACCCGATCTGTCTCCGCTGAGTAGCGCGTTATCGCGGATGGGTGCTGGCGCCGGTTGCGGCGGTGAGGACTTTCGCAAGCACCGTCGGGCGCGTGGATTCGGGCGTGACAACAATTGGGCGAGTACGGTGTGTTGGTCATGCCGCACGATCAGCTTGACGCGCTTGTGGCCGAGCAGACCGCCTACTACCGAGCCCGCGCAGGCGAGTACGACAAGACCAGCGCGTACGACGCTGTCTCGCGCGCCGCGCTCGTCGCGGCGCTGGAGGCGTTCGCTCCGTACGGGCGGGTGCTTGAGCTTGCGTGCGGCACAGGCGAGTGGACCGTCGAGCTCGTCAAGCACGCCTCGCAGCTGACCGCGGTCGACGTGGCGCCCGAGATGCTCGCGCTCAATCGAGAGCGCGTCGGCCGAGCAGACGTCCGATACCTGCGAGCCGACCTGTTCGCGTGGACGCCGCCGGAGCGCTACGACGTCGCCTTCTTCTCGGCTTGGCTGTCGCACGTACCACCGCAGCGCTTTGAGGACTTCTGGGCGCTTGTCGCCACCTGCCTGAACGACCATGGGCGTGTGTTCCTGATCGACGACCTTCCGGCCGTGGCCGCGCACGAACAGCTGATCCCGCGCTCCCCGGCTCCCGCAGTCGAGCGGCGCCTGACGACAGGCGCGCGATATCGAACCGTGAAGGTGTTCTACGAGCCCAACACCCTCAAAGCTCGGCTGGTCGAGCTTGGCTGGGATGTAGATATCCGAACGGTTGGCTGGCGGTTCTACTGGGCCGCTGCAAGCCGCAACGACACTCGCCAGAGCAGGTGAGACACTCGCGCTCGGCTCAAGGCCTGCGCGCCTGGGACGCGGGCGTGAGGACCGTTGCAGGCGTCCCGTTCGAGAACCGGCGTGCCCGCTCAGGACGAGTCCCGACATCGCGGTCCGAACCCTCGCGTGTCTGTCAGCTCTGCGACTGGGCTCGTGGAGACGGTGCCGGGAGTAGTGGAGATCGTGCTCACCGAGCGCCTGCTGCAAGAATGAGTTCCGGCGGAACAGCGATCGTGGATCAGGTGCAGCGCAAGCGGAAGGACGTGGGCGCGCGGGGACGCAAGCGAGCCCCGATTGCCGACCGCAAGGCGCGGGAGTTTCTTCGGAACGCCGATCCGGTGCTCGCGCGCCTGATCGACGCGCGGCCAGACTTCCGTCCGCGGGCGTGGATGGACGAGCTGCCTCCGCTCGACGCGTTCGGAACCCTGATCTTCCAGGTGGCGGGTCAGCAGCTTTCCGTCAGCGCGACGCGGACGATCGTGGCTCGTATCGAGCAGCATTTCGGAGGGCATCTGCCCTCACCCGCGGAGCTTCTCGCGGCGGACCCGAAGGTGTTGCGCGCCAGCGGCATGTCGACTCGGAAGGGCGAAACGCTGCGGGCGCTCGCCGAGCGATTCGTCGACGGACGCCTGAGCGATGAGGCGCTCTCTCGAATGACGGACGCCGAGGTCGAGGCGGTCCTGACCGAGGTGCCGGGAATTGGGCCGTGGACCGCGCGCGGCCTCCTCCTCGTGGGCCTCGATCGGCCGGACGTGTTCCTCTTCGGCGATCTGGCGCTGCGGCGCGCGGTTCAACGGGCCTACGGATTCGACCACCCGCCGACCGAGGAGGAGATGGGCGAGCTCGCGGATCGCTGGCGACCGTATCGGAGCCTTGCCGTGAGCTACCTCTTCGCGTCGGAGTACGAACTGTGAACGCGATGGACTCGGCGGATCGCAACCTCGTGGGGGTCATCGGCGCCGGCCGCCTAGGCCAGGCGATGGCACGGACGGCTCTCCGTGCCGGCCGTCGGGTCGTGATCGCCAATAGCCGCGACCCCGAATCGCTGGCGCCAGTCGTCTCTGCGCTCGGCGATGGAGTGTCTGCGGGAACCGTCGAGCAGGCGGCGGCAGCCCCCACCGTGGTCCTCGCCGTGCCTTGGGACCGAGTCCCTGGGGCCCTCCGGGGCCTCGAGTGGAACGGACGGATTGTGATTGACGCGACGAACGACTTCGCCGGGACCGACTTCGAGGGCAGCGACCTCGACGCAAGGACGTCGAGCGAGCTGGTCGCGGAGCTCGTTTCGGGCGCGCGCGTCGTCAAGGGCGCGAACACCCTCGTCGCCGCGGTGCTCGGCTCGGATCCGCACGAGGCTGCGGGCCAGCGCGTGATCTTTCTTTCGGGCGACGACGTCGAGGCGAAGTCCGAGGTGAGGAGGCTGTTCGAGGACGCGGGCTTCTTTGTTATCGACCTCGGCGATCTGGTCACCGGCGGAAGGATGCAACAGATTCGTGCTCCCCTCGCCGGCGTCAACCTGATCCGGCTTCCCGACGCCGACTAGCGATGGTCGGCACCGAAACCTCACCGACTGAGGAGGCCGACCGCCTGGCGATCCGCGAGCTGCTCGATGCCTACGCCCATTGCGCCGCGCGGACGCGGCGTGCAGATCAAGCCGCGCAGGGCGTTCGCGTGGTGACCTTCTACTCTGGGCGGATGGCGTCGTTCCCCCAGCTCCACCGCTCCCGCACGTCCACTGGGTTGACGGCCGGCAACATTGGCGGGGTCGACTGATGGCCCAGCCAGCCAGTCGCGTTCTCTCGAGCTCGCAGCTGGCGCTGCTCGCCGAACATGGCGAGGAGCGCACGGCCGAGGTCGGGACGGTCCTCTTCAAGATCGGCGACGAGACCTACCCGTTCATCGCGATCCTCGAGGGTGAGGCGCAGGTGCTCGACGAATCGGGCCACGAGATCGTGCGACACGGGCCGTCCGGATTTCTCGGCGAGATCAACCTGCTGACCGGACAGACGGTCTTCGTGACGGTCCAGGTGACCAAGCCGATGCGCTACATCGCGGTCGAGCGCGAGAAGCTCAGGGAACTGCTCTTCGAGGACAGCGCTCTCTCCGATCTTCTGCTGTCCGCGTTCGTCGAGCGTCGCGAGCTGCTGCAGCGCGAGGACGTCGGCATGCAGATCGTCGGCTACCAGGACTCGCGCGACACGCGCCGCCTGCTCGATTACGCACGCAGCCTGAGGCTCCCCTACACATTGGTCGACCCGGCCCAGGGCGATGGTGCGGCCGGCTCGGTCGACCCGGCGGACATGCCACTCGTGCGCCTGCCGGGCGGTGCCCAGCTGCCAAACCCGAGCAACGGCGAACTGTCGCGTGCGCTCGGCATCGGCCGCCGGCTCGAGCAGCGCGAGGAGGTAGATCTGGCGATCGTCGGCGGCGGGCCCGCCGGGCTCGCCGCGGCCGTCTACGGCGCCTCAGAGGGGCTCGAGACGCTGATACTCGAGAGCACCGCCGTCGGCGGGCAGGCGGGAACGTCACGCAGGATCGAGAACTACCTCGGCTTCCCGGCGGGCATCAGCGGCACCGAACTCATCAGCCGCGCCGCAACGCAGGCGCGCAAGTTCAACGCGCGGATCGCTAGCCCCTACCGCGCCGAAGCGCTGGAACCGGGCGCCGAGCGGCACGTGATCAAGCTCGAAGACGGAAAAGAAGTCGCCGCGCGAGCGGTGCTGCTCGCCACGGGCGCCGAATACCGGCGCCTTCCCGTCGAGGGGCTCGAGCAGTACGAGGGTCTCAGCATCTTCTACGCCGCCGGGCCACTCGAGGGGCAGATCTGTGCCGCGAAGCGCGTCGCGGTCGTCGGCGGAGGCAACTCGGCCGGCCAGGCGGCCGTGTGGCTCGCGCGGGGCGGCGCCCTGGTGACGCTGCTTCACCGCCGCGCCGACTTGCGCGAGACGATGTCGGCCTACCTGATCGAGGAGCTCGACCGCTACGGCGTCGCGGTGCGCGACCGCAGCGAAATCGCAGAGCTGCGCGGGCAGGGAGGCCACCTGTGCGGCGTGACGCTCACCGATGGAGCCAAGCTGCCGTTCTCCTACCTGTTCCTGTTCCTCGGTGCCGCTCCGTGCACGAGCTGGCTCGACGACGTCCTGGCGCGCGACAGCGACGGGTTCATCCTCACCGGCAGCGAGGCCGGAGCCAAGGGGCTGCTCGAGACGAGCGTGCCGGGTGTGTATGCCGCCGGTGACGCGCGCGCCGGCTCGATCAAGCGCTGCGCGACGGCCGTCGGCGAGGGTGCGGCCGTGGTTGGCTACGTGCACCAGCACATCAGGCGCCCGGTGGTCTCGACGGCCTGAGGACGATCGCAGGCCGCCGTTCCGGCACGCGGCGTGAAGCTCGCGCGCCATCGCAGCGCATGCACCGCTATGGGACCGACCAGGATCTCGGATGGTGACATCCTCGAGTCCCGCCGCGAAGTAGCCTGAAGCGGGACTGCGTGATGCTCGCGACAAGGAGGCTGAGCGGTGAATAAGCCGGTGTTGTTTTGCTACGACGGATCCGACGGCTCAAAGACGGCGCTGGCTGCCGCAGTCGAACTGATCAAGCCTGCCGATGCCGTGGTATTGGTTGTA
>JAOPZM010000202.1 GCA_025964115.1 Solirubrobacterales bacterium | reverse complement strand
CCGCCGGCCTCGCGCTCGCGCTGCGAGCGGTCCTCGAGGATCCGGCCGCCGCTGCGCAGCGAGCGCAGGCCGGGCGGCGCCTGATCGAGGAGCAGTTCGACATCGAGCGCTCCGCCGATCGCATGCTCGAGCTGTTCGAGGTGAGCGCTCCGAGCGCCCCCGTGGAATCGATCGCCTAGCCGCGGGGCGAGCCGGCGAGGTCCTCCAGGGCGGTCTCCACGCGCTCGGCGACCGCCGGCCAGGACGAGCCGGCGAGCATGCGCGCATGGCCCGCGGCGCCGAAGCGCTCGGCCAGCTCCGCGTCGCTCAGCACGCGCTCGAGCGCATCTGCGAGCGCGCTCGGGTCGCCCGAGGGGACGATCAGCCCGCTCTCGCCGTCGGCGACGACTTCGGGCAGGTCGCCGACGTCGCTGGCCACGACGGCCCGGCGCATCGTCATGGCAACGTGCACGACGCCGCTCTGATAGCCCGTCAGGTACGGGAGCACGACCACGCGGGCACGGGCGAACAGCGCCTTCACGTCCTCGACGGGAACGTAACCCGGCTGCGCCTCGACGCGCTCGGGGCGCTGCGCCGCCCAGTCGAGGACCCGGCCCGAGATGCCCTCCTCGGGCACCGGAGGGCCCGCGATCGTCAGCCGCGCGCCGGGATTGCGCTCCGCGAGCAGGTCGAAGGCTTCCATCAGCACCGGCAAGCCCTTCATCTTGCTCCAGGCGCCGAAGAACAGGATGCGGGGCTCGGTGGCGGGGGCGGGGGGCTCCGAGGAGAACAGCCGCTCATCGCCGTGTGGCACGATCGCCAGGTTCGTGGGCGGCCAGGTCTGCTCGAACTCGCGCATGCTGCGATCGCCGTGTACGAACACGAGGTCGAAGCTCGGATAGAGGCGCGCCAGCAGCTCGAGGGTCGGCCGCGACTCGACGTAGAGCTCCTCGCCGCCCCAGCGGTTGAGCGGTCGCACGTTGTGGCAGACGTGTGCGAGCTTCGCTCGGGAGCCGAGATGCGTGACGAGCAGGCCCGCGGCCGCTGACGCGGCCATGTCGAAGCTGCCGCCGAGCAGGATTGCGTCGTGTTCGGAGAAGCGGACCTCGCGGGCGATGCGCGTCCACGTCAGCGCCAGCCGTGCCGCGGTGCGCGAGCGGCGCAGCGTTCGCTGTGCGGACGTCGGGTTGGCCGGTGCCGGTCGCGCGTCGGGCGGCAGGATCGCCCGGCGCAGGGCTGGGCCGGAGAGGCCCTGCAGCTCGTGGTCGCGAGCGAGCACCAGCTCCACCTCGTTGCCGCGCTCGGCCAGGGCGTCGCCGAGCTGGGTCGCGTAGTGGAGCAGGCCGCCGAAGGGAAGCGGTTCGATGATCGCGATGCGCATGGGAGTCGGAAATTATCGGCGCTGCCCCCGGCACTGCGCAGTCCTGTTGGCCGCCTTGCGTACGATTCGGTGTTCGTGCCTGCCCGCTCCGAGCCGCTGCGCGTTCACATCCTGATCGACTCGCTGACCTGGGGTGGGGCGGAGATGCTGCTCGGCGACCTCGCCGCGGGCGCTCCGGCGGCGGGCATCGAGCTGTCCGTCGCGTACCTGAGAGACGCCGACGGCAACCCGGCGGCAGCCAGGCTGCGCGAGTCCGGCGTGGAGCCTCAGCTCGTGCCCGTGCACCGCATGCTCGAAGCGGCCGCCGTGCCGCGCCTGCGGGCCCACCTGGCCCGCGTGCGCCCGGACGTCCTCCACACCCACCTTTCCCTCGCCGACGTGCTCGGGACGGCCTCGGCCAGGACGCTCCGGTTGCCGGCCCTCTCGACGGTTCACCTCGTCGCGGGCGAGGCCACCGGCTTGCCCTCCGATCTCGCGCCTCGCGGACGAGCGCGCGCACGGCTGGCCGCGGTGGTGCGCCGGCGGGCTGGATCGCGGGTGATCTGCGTGTCGGAGGCGGCACGCTCGGCCTACCTCGGTCAGGGTTGGGACACCCCAGAGCGGGTCGTCACGGTCCACAACGGCATCGCGCGCTCGGGCAGGCCGGGGGCCGGTGCGCCGGTGCGCTCACAGCTCGGTCTCGCGCCCGACGAGCTCATCGTCACGACCGTCACGGTGCTGCGGCGGGGCAAGGGCCACGACCTCGTGGTCGAGGCGGTACGTCGCCTGCTGCCTCGCTTCCCCAAGCTGCGTCTGGTCGTGCTCGGCGACGGACCGGCCCGCGAGGAGATCCGGAGGCTGGCCGCGCCGCTCGGCGAGACCGTCCTGTTCACCGGTCATCGCGACGATGTGATGGCACTGCTGGACGCGACCGACGTGCTCGCCCATCCGACCGAGATGGACGCGTTCCCGACCGCGCTGCTCGAGGCCTCGGCCGCACGCGTGCCGATCCTCGCCACCGCCGTCGGCGGGATCCCGGAGATCGTCTCCGACGGGGAGACCGGTCTGCTGCTGTCGGCTCCCGCCTCGGCCGACTCCGTCACCGAGGCCCTCGGCCGGATGCTCGGGGACGAGCAGCTACGCCGGCGCCTGGCGGACCGCGCCTACGAGCGCTTCCTGGAACGGTTCACGGCCGAGCGCTGGGCGGGGCGGCTGGTGGGCGTCTACGAGGAGGTCCTCGTTGAGGCCAGCCGCCGGCGCCTGCGCCGCGGCAGGCGCTCGCGGCAGCCCTCGTAGAGCTGCTCGAGGCGGTCGCGGGCGTCCTCGCTGTTGAACCGCGTCCGCGCCCGCTCGAGAGCGCCCGCGCTGAGCGCCGGATAGGAGGCGGGCGACTCCCAGCACTCCGAGAGCCGCTCGGCGAGAGCATCTCCCAGCGAGCGGTTGGCCTCTTCGTAGGCCTTCACGAAGCCAGGCTCGCGCGTGCGGTAGGTCCAGGCCCAGCGGCCGAGATGGCCGTCCTGCTCGAGCGGCAGCAGCCAGCCGCTGCGTCCGTTCTCGATCACCTCGGGCATCGCGTTGGTGGCGGTTGCGATCACCGGCGTTCCGCACGCCAGCGCCTCGAGCGTCACGTACCGAAGATGTCGTGGAGCGTCGGGAAGATGAAGAAGTCGGCCTCCTCCATCAGGCGGTAGACCTCGCCGTTGGGAGCGTTTTGCAGATGGACGATGCCCTCCTGGCCGATGCGAGCGTGTTCGCGCCGCACGAGCTCGGGCGATGGCGGG
>JAOPZM010000189.1 GCA_025964115.1 Solirubrobacterales bacterium | reverse complement strand
GTTCGGCTGGAGCGGCGTCGCCACCGCGCTCACCGCCGACGCGCTCGAAGCCGGGCACACGGCGACGGCGATCGCATGGGGGCTCTCGACGGCGGCCGCGTCTGGACTAGGGGTGCTCAGCGAGATGAGCGCGCTGCAGGCTCGCCCGGCGATCCAGGTCGCTCCGGTCGTCTTCGTGACTCAGACGGTGATCCCGGTCGTGCTCGCGCCGCTCGTCCTCGGCGAGCGCTTCACCGCCACGCCACTCGGCGGCGTTCCACTCGCGCTGTCGCTGGCGCTGCTGGTGGCCGGTGCAGCTGCGCTCGCACGATCGCCGCTGCTGCTCGCGCTGATGGCGGGCGAGCTCGAGGTCAGCCGCGCGAGCGGCTCGACCGCCAGCCCGTCGGAGCCGAGCCATGAGACGATCCGCTCCAAGCCGGCCACCGAGGCCGCCGAGCCGTCGAGTTCCACGACGAGCACGTCGCCCGCCCGCATCTCGCCGTGAGGAACGCGCCCGGTCGCGCTCACGCGCTGGGCACCGCTGACGGGGGTCGCTCCGGCGGTCCGCGCCAGGACGAGCTGGCCGACCGATAGACCACCGCGGGGCTGAAGGAAGTAGAAGCGCCGCGGCAGGCCGAGGGCACGCGCCTGGGAGCGGAGCGTGCCGCGCGTGCGCATCCAGCGCAGCGGCGCCGAGGCGGGCACTTCCGGAATCAGTTCATCGCCGAGGATTTGCAGGCTCGCGATCCGCTGAGGCGAGGGCACGCCGGCGTCATCCGCGAACGACAGATGGATGCCCCGGCCGGCGAGCTGCGAGGCCACCAGCGGAACGGAGCCGGCGGGCACGCGCGCGATCAGGCCGATGGCCCGCTGGTCGGTGTTGACGTGCTTGAGTTCATGCACGCCGAAGACCTTGGCCGCGAGGGCCGTCACCTCGTCGGTCGACATCACCCACGAGCCCACCCCGATCAGGAGCGTGACCTGCGTGGCCGCCGCGGCGAGCCTCAGCCGCCACAGGGGGATCGGATGCACGCGCTGGGGCGTGTTCAGCACAACGTCCGCCGCGGGGCTCGGGTCGCCGGGCGTGTCGACCGCCGCGAGGAGCTCGCCCACCCGCTCCGCGCGCCCGAAGCTGGCGGTCACGTGCTTGCGCAGCTCGTGCGTGTCGTTCGCCAGTCGCAGCAGCTGCAGAGATGCCATCGCCCGCGTGTTCAGGCGGGCGTGGCCCACGGGCAGCCCGTAGGAGACGACCGGGGTTCCCGCGGCCCTCGCCTCCAGGCAGGTGACGCCCCCGGTGGAGTGGACGAGCACATCGGCGGCCGCGAGCAGCTCGGGCATCTTGTCGGTGAACCCGTACACCCGCACCCGCGGTTCTCCGGCGAAGCTGCTGCGCAGCTTCTGCGCGAGCTGGTCGTTTCGCCCTGCCAGGCAGATGATGCTGGTCACCTCCGGCACCTTCGTGAACTCGCGCACGGCGCCGGCGATGTCCCCCACCCCCCAGCCGCCGCCTGAGACGACGACCATGCGACCATCCTCGGGGAGGCCCAGCGAGCGGCGGGCGCTCAGCGGGCAGCGGGGCTCGAGGAACTCGGCCGATATAAGCGGGCGGACCAGCTGAACGCTCCCGTGGCCGGCGATGCGCTCGACCGAGGGCATCGACTCGCCGTACATGACCAGGTGCATGTCGATCCCCGGCTGGGCCCAGAAGAACAGGCCCGTCAGATCGGTGATCGTGGCGACGGTCGGGCAGCTGATCGCTCGCGTGCGGCGCAGGCGCGCGAGCACGACGGTCACGGCCGGGTATGTCGAGACGACCACGTCGGGGTCGTATTCGCTGATCGTGCGTGCCAGCGGGCGCGATCCGAACGTGCACAGCAGGCGCCGCGTGAGCGCTCGCACCGGGGCCACATGCTCGAGCATCCAGTAGACCAGCGTGTAGGTCCAGGGGACGAAGCGCAGCTGCACGCGGTAGCCATCCTCGACGACGGGTCGCAGCACGCGGCCCATCGCGGCGAGCCCGTCGATCACGGTGACCTCGGCAGCCTCGGGCGAGTCCTTGATCTGCTGGGCCAGCGCTCGCGCCGCGGCGGCGTGTCCCTCTCCCACGTCGGCTGACAGGATCAGAACGCGACGCGGGCCCGTGTCCGGGCGGGAACTGGCTTTGAGGTAGCGACGTCGCATAAGGGGTCGACCGCGCCTGCGCGGCTGGCTGTGCGGCGCGAGCGTGCGCACGCGTGGGGTGCTCCCCGACGGGCGCAGCTTCCACCACAGGCTACCGGGCGCGCAGAATGCTTGCACCTCCGCCAGACGTAACAATGGGCTCATACAGGCCGCAACCCCCATAACGCGCGCCCCGATCGGCCCGAAGGCGCCCGGGGAACCGGCCCGCAGGCGCCGTCCGACCGGCTTGGTGGGGTCTCTCGGCGCGCTAGGCCTGCTCGGCGTGCTGACCAGCGTCTTCCTGCTGGCGGCCGGCGCCGCGACGCGGCCCTCGACCTATGTCCCCGCGCGCACGGGCGGCTGGCCGGACTGGTTGGCGGGGCCGCTCCAGGGCCTGGACGTCGGAATCACGCGGGGCAGCTTCCAGGTTCTGATGCTGATCATGTGTGCGAGCTACCTGCTCGTGCTGCTCGCCGCCCGGGCGCTGCCGATGCGGGCGCTCGCGGCGACGATCGTGGCGGCCGACGTGATCCTGCTGCTCGGCCCGCCGCTGATCTCGCAGGACGTCTTCGGATACGTGGCCTTCGCGCGCATGGGCAGCCTCCACGGACTGGACCCGTATACGCACGTGGCCGCCGAAGCGTTCACCGATCCGGTGTACCCGTTCGTCGGCTGGCCCTTCAAGCACTCCCCCTACGGCGCCCTGTTCACGCTCTCAAGCTACGCCGTCGGCCCGCTGGGCGTCGCGGGCGCGCTGTGGGCATTCAAGGCGCTCGCAGCGGCGTCGAGCCTCGGTGCGGTGGCGCTCATCGCGCGGGCCGCCGGCCGACTCGGCTCCTCAAGGCGCTGGGCGGCCGCGTTCGTCGGCCTGAACCCGGTGCTGCTCGTGCTGGCCGTCGGCGGTGCCCACAACGACACGCTGATCGTCCTCGTGCTGGCCCTCGCGCTCGCGCTCACCGCGGGCGCCAGCCCACGCTTCCGGACGGCTGCCGGCACGCTCGTGGCCGGCGTCGGCGTCAAGCTCACGGCCGGGCTGCTGCTGCCGTTCCTGATTCTCGGCGCCCGCGGGCGCAAGCGCCTGGTGGTGCTCGCGAGCGCCTGCCTCAGCCTGCTCGCGTTGGGGGCGCTGGCGCTGATCGGCTTCGGTTCTCATGCACTCGGGTTCCTGAACGCGGTGGGCGAGCAGCAGCAGCTCGTGGCGACGCACAGCATCCCCGCCGAGACCGCCCGCCTGTTCGGGCTCACGGGCACCCCGACCTGGTGGCGCCATCTGTTCGTCGGCGGCTTCGTCGCGGTGCTCGCGATCGAGCTCTGGCGGACCGCGCGCGGTTCGGACTGGCGCGCTGCGGCCGGCTGGAGCACGCTCGCGCTGCTGCTCTCGACCGCCTGGCTTCTGCCGTGGTACGCGGTCTGGCTGCTGCCCCTAGCGGCCGTCAGCAACGATCGGCGCCTGCGCGCCGCCACGCTGCTGTTCTGCGCCTACGCGGTCCTCATCCACCTGAAGCTTGCCGACATCGTGCTCAGCCCCCCCAGCGGCCGCGTCCTCTACCACGTGCACACCGCCGTCCCCGGACTGCGTCACGGCCTGGAACTCACCGGTTTCGAAGTCCTTCACGACGTCCAGCTCGATCTCCGCTGGTGATGCCTCCGGCCGCAGCAGGCGCAGGCGCACCGCATCGAGACGCCTGAACTTGAGGATCTCGAGCGCGTACACGAGATAGACGCTCGCGGCGATCACGATCGCGCCGAGCCCCGCCAGCACGAGCGTCCAGCCGAGATGGAGATGGCCTTTGTGGTCGCTGTAGGGGACGAACCGCAGCGCGAGTGCGAGGCCCGCCAGCAGCAGCGTCCATGCGTACAGGTAGGCGATCGTGCGCCTGCTCGAGAAGCCGATGCGGGCCATGCGGTGGTGGAAGTGCTCGCTGTCGGGCCTGTAGATCGGCTGCTTGTACTTGAGCCGCTTGAGCACGACGAAGGTCGTGTCGAGGAACGGGACGGCGAGCAGGATCAGGGGCAGCACGAACGAGACGACCGCCGCGGTCTTGATGGCCGCCTCGACCGCGATCACGCCCATCAGCAGGCCGAGCAGGTTCGCACCGCAGTCGCCCATGAAGCTCTTGGCGGGAGGGAAGTTGTAGATCAGGAAGCCCAGCGCCGCACCGGCGGTCAGCGCCGCGAGCACGCCGGGCTGGGCGCGGTTCAGATCGAACGCGATCACCGCCATCGCCGCGGCGATGATCGCGCAGACGCCCGCCGCCAGGCCATCGACCCCGTCGGAGAAGTTGACGACGTTCATCATCACGACGAGCCCGAGCACCGTCACCAGCGGGCCGGCGTTGGTGACGCCGGCGTTCGGGAAGTGCAGCAGGCCGACGAACGGCAGCGTGATCGACTTCACCGCAACCCCGAAGTGCACGACGATCACCGCCGCCACGATCTGGCCTGCGAGCTTCACGCCGGGCGGCAGGTCGAAGCGATCGTCCAGCGCGCCGACGAGCGTGATCACCGCCGCGGCGAGCAGCACTCCATGCCACAGCTGGTGATCGCCCCTGTAGCCACCGGGCAGCCAGATCAGCGCGGCGGCGAGCGCCCCGGCGAAGATCGCAAGGCCGCCCAGGAGGGGCGTCGGACGCTCTGACAGCCCGCGCTCGCGCGGCTCGTCTATCGCGCCGACGGCCCTCGCGAAGCGCATCGTGAGTGGCGCCAGCAGCGCGGTCACGCCCGCGGCGACGAGAAAGGCGTAAAGCGCGTCGAGCTCGTTCGGATGCGCCATCGACTAGCGCACAGCATCGCAGGCCTCGGGGTCGGGAAGCGCCTGCGTGCAGACTGCGGCCGCGGCGGCGGGTCGCGAGCGGCTGGCTGCCAACGGCGCTTACGCGGCCACGGGCGGCGCCTGGCGGTCGTGTGCCTCGCTCAGGAACGTCGCATAGTTGCGCATCGTCAGCTGCGCCTCGACCTGTCTGACGGTTTCAAGCGCCACGCCAACGACGATCAGCAGCGACGTGCCGCCGAAGAAGAACGTGGCACCGGTCCTGGCGATCAGCACCGTCGGGAGCGCGGCCACGAGCGCCAGGTACACCCCACCGGGAAGCGTCAGGCGCCCGAGGACCCGGTCCAGGAACGCGGCCGTCGGCCGGCCGGGTCGCACACCGGGGATGAAGCCGCCGTACTTTCGCAGGGAGTCCGCCTGGTCGACGGGATTGAAGGCCACGGCGGTGTAGAGGAAGGTGAACGCGACGATCAGGATGGACTCGCCGAGCACGAAGGGCCACCCGTTCGGGTTGAAGAAGCTCGACAGGCTCTGCGCCCACCGAGCATGCACGTATTGCGCGGCGGTGGGCGGGAACGCCATCAGCGTGGCAGCGAAGATCACGGGGATGACGCCCGCCATGCTCAGCCGCAACGGCAGGAACGTCCTGCCCCCCGGGCTGAGGCGCGCGCCGACGATGCGCTTGGCGTACTGGACGGGGATCCGCCGCTCCCCGCTCTGGATGAACACGATCGAGGCGATCACCGCCAGCGCGATGAACGGCATCATCACCTTGAAGATCGCGTCAGGGCTGCTCCACCAGTGCTGGAGCCCGCGCGGCAGGCTCGCGAGGATGCCGGCCATGATCAGCAGCGAGATGCCGTTGCCGATGCCGCGGTTGGTGATGAGCTCCCCGATCCACATCAGCACCACGGTGGCAGCGGTCAGCGAGACCACCATCAGCAGTATGTGGGGCGCGTCGAAGCGTTCGAACACCGGCGTCGCGCCCGGCGTCTGGGTGGAGCGAAAGAGGAAAACGTAGCCCAGCGACTGCACCGCGGCCAGGGCGACGGTCAGGTAGCGAACGTACTGGACCATCCGCGCGTCGCCGACCTCACCTTCCTTGCGCAGCTTGATCAGGCTCGGCGTCACGGCGCCCAGCAGCTGCATGGCGATCGACGCCGTGATGTACGGGGTGATGCCCAGCGCGAACAGGCTGATCCGCGAGAGCCCGCCGCCGGAGAACAGGTTCAGGAGGCCGAAGATGTTCGAGCCGCCGAGCTGGGATTGCGCGCTCCGAGCCCCTGCGACGTTGACTCCGGGCAGCGGCAGGAATGAGCCGAGCCTGTAGACGAACAGCAGCAGCACCGTGAACGCCAGCTTTCGACGGATTGCCGTGTCGCGCAGCGAGTTGACGAGGAGCTTGGACAAAATTGGCGTCTCGTCTTCCGTTTTCGGGGGGTCGAAAGACGAGACGTACGGTCAGTCTACTACACCTTGTAGTACATTAGCGGGCGAGCAGGTTGGGCAGGCGGGCCAGGTGCCAGCGGCGCCCGGAGAGGGGGCCGCTGGCACCGGCCGTCGCGTCAGCGCCGGGTTGCGCGGGACGCGTGGCGGGTGTGCCGGACATGACGCGCGGGTGTCGCGCGCCGTATCGCCAGCGGTCCGTTGTGGAGCACGAACCGGGCGACCGAGTCGCCGAGCTGCTGCCCGGCGTCCTCGTCCAGCTGCGTGTGGACGCCGGCGAAGACGCGACTCGCGCTGGCCTCGTTGGCCGCGGCGGCGAAACCGCTGAACTGTCGCGTTGTTCCCGGCATGACCTCGGAGGTGACTGTCAGCGCCTGTGCGTCGCTGCGGAAGAACGAGCTCAGGACCGTCGCCGCAGCCGAGCTGATCGCCGCGTGCGCGCCGGGGTAGGACGGTTCGGATGGTGTTTTGCCGAGCGGCGTCCAGGTCGGGTTGGCCGCGAATCCGGGGAACCCGGAGCGGATCGCGCTCTGGGGGCGCCATACGTCGTAGGTGTACTTGGCGTCATAGAACGCGATCACGCTGTCGGCGAGGGACGCGTTCAACTGCGCGAACAGCTGGGCGTCCTGGGCGAGCGTGTCGTGGTGGGCCAGCGAAGCGCTCTGGGCGATCTCGTTCCAGTAGTCCCAGATGCCACCGCTCCAGAACGTGCCGACCGTCGTCTGGTCCGGGGTGCGCGTCGTGCTGTTGTTCTGGCCGAGCGACTCGACCTGCTGCAGGGACTGGATATATGCGGTGCTGCTCAGCGGCGGGGGTGCCGACGGGCGGAACTGGCTGGCCCGAACGAGCAGGAACGGCTTCACGTTCGCCCAATGAGTGAACGCCGCGGTTGCGGGCGGTGTCGGCTCGAACACCCCGGGGCCGGGCGGCACGGAGTACAGCGGAGGGGCTACAGCCGATCCGTCCTGCGCGCGGTTGGCGAGAATCGCCTGCGCCGCGGCGGCTCCGGCCTGCACCCCTCGTGCGCTGCGGGTCTCAGGGCGTATCCCGGCGAGGTCTGCGCTCAGCTCTTTGTCGAGCGACGCCTGCTGGGAGGGATACAGAGCGACCAGCACGTCATGCGCAGCCTGGTCGGCCGCGGCGGTCGGCGACGCCGACCTCTTGAGGATGTGCTCGGGCAGGTAGGGCTTGCCGCCCACGACGGCGGCGACCGCGTCGTAGATGCCCAGATGGAGCATCGCGAAGGCACGGGTGGCATGAATCGTCGGCGGCTGCAGCGGCTGCGGAGTCTTGGTCCGTACGATCGCGAGCAGCGTACGGTTCCACTCGATCACCGCATTCGGCGAGGGAGCCGGTGCGGCGTTCGTGCTCGGCCGCGGCGTCGCGGAAGGCGCAGATGAGGCGCTGGTTGGTGGTGGCTGTGCAGCGCCGGCGGCAGGTGCCACCGCGGCTGCGGCAAGGGCTCCGGCGAGCACCGAAAGCACGGAGGGTCTGGGTAGGGTCATCGGATACCTCTCTTGTCTGGGTTTTGGGAGCGCACTACGACGTGTCGTCGTCCTACGCAGCGTCGTATATGACCTAGTGACCCCGGAGAGGCCGGTTTCTTCCTGCAGCCCAGATGGATTTCCGTGGACCGCCGCCCGATGACCAGCGTCTAGCGGCTCCATCCACTACGCGGCGTAGTAGACTTCGGCTCCGCTATTCAAACTCAATCGACGGAGCGTGCCGTGCATACCTATGAGATCCATGTCGCGGGGGGCCGCGAGGCGGTTGGCGAGATCCGCCGCCAGCTATTCGCCTTCTCGGAGGTCCTCGAGGTTCTGGCTACCAGCCGGGCCGACTCGCTCGTGGTCGTGTTCCGCGGACGCCCACGTCCGGCAGAGTGGAACGGCCAGCTGCGCGATGCGGGATACCGGCCGCTCCGCCGGCCGGCCATCTCATCAGATGGGTCGATCGCGCGGACCCTCATGCCCGCAGGTCAAGCGCCTGGCGAGCCTCCGGCCGGGGGCCCGGAAGTGGCGGCCGCCCATCCTCCGCGCACCAGGCGCCGTCGCCCCATGCGCGCCACCTCGCCGGTGTCGTAGGTCTCGCCCTGGACGGCGTCCTCGCAGCCCCGCCTCGGGCCGCGATCGACGGCGTCAATGCGCGAGCGGCACACCCGGCGTCCGGGCGACACGTCCGCCCGACTCGCGCCGTGGGAGCACGAGGATGCAGACCACCAGCAGCAGCAGCGTCAGGACGACGAGACACGGCTCGGAGGAGAGCACGGGGAGGTTGAAGCTCGCGTGCGTCGACGCGACTTCGCTGGCGCGCCACATCAGCGCGGCAAGGCAGGACAAGGCGAGAACTGAAGCCGCCACCCACGAGACGGGCAGCCTCCATTGCCCGGCCTCGCCGAGCAGCGAGTCGACCCGCTCCGGTGAGATGCCCGCGCCCTGCGACGGGCCGCTGCTATCGAAGGCGAGCATGGCCGCGGCCAACGGGGCCTTGTCGCCGGCACTGGCCCGAACGGCCGCGTCATCGGCGTTCAGCTCGGCCACGAGGCCGTAGCGGTCGCCGAGCGGCCGCAGCACAGGCAGGAAGAAGAGAGCCTGGCCGACGACGCGCGCGAACGCGAAGCGCAGCGGATCGCGCACCCGCCGGTGGTGGTGCTCATGCGCCACCACCGCCTCGAGCTCCGTGTCCGAAAGGACCTCCAGCGTGCTGCGCGAGATGTATACCCTCGGTCGCAGATATCCAGCGCAGAAGGCCAGCGGCCTGGAATCGTCGATCAGCGTGACCGTCGGGTGCCCGTCGAGCGGCCCGATAACGCCCAGCCGATGCATGAAGCGCCGATAGGCGCGCCGCTGTTGCCAGCAAGCACGCAGCGCGACCGCCATCACCGCCGACCCCGCTGCTGCGAGAAGCAGCAAGAGCAGAGCAGCGAGGTTGAACGTGGGGTAGGTGAAGTGGAGCCTCGAGAGCACGACCTCGTCCGCGCCGCCCCGCGCATGATGCACCGAGGCAGCCGCGGTCGCAACCGACGCGGCAGCCGCGAGCACCCCGCCCACGCCAATGACGAGGTGCAGCCGAAACACACGGCGGTGATCGGGGCGTCCGTATGTGTTACTTCTTGCGGGCAAGGCGCTGGAGGGTGCGGCGGCGTTGTGGGTCCAGTTCGGCCATCTGCCGGGCGAAGTGACCGAGTGCCACCTCGCCGAACTGTTCGACCACCGAGTCGACCTCGGCATGGGCACGGAGCTCGGTGTATCGATCGCGTGTGTAAAGAGGGCGGTAGAAGTCGGTTCGGCCCTCCCGCGCGCGATCGAGCAGGCCCTTGCCCTCAAGCCGAGTCATGATCGTCAGGTAGGTGGTGTAGGCCCGCGGCCTCGGCGCCCGGGCGTTGAGCGCCTCCATGATCTCGCGGACCGAAGAGACTTGGCGCTCCCATAGCTCCTGCATGACCTCCGTCTCGAGTTCGTGCATCGGGGGCGGAGCGCTCGTGCTCGGTTGCATATACGACACAGTGTAGTTGGTTTTGAGGCGGAGCGCGATGGTCGCTCCCTCGGGCGGTCAGGAGACGGGCATCGCGCTGCGCGACGGCAGCCCCGCGGCGCCGTAGGCGTCGACCGCATCGAGCGTCTCGGACACGAGCAGGGCCTTCGCGAGGTTCTCGAGCTGCTCACGGTGGTCGCTGAGCACCTCAGAGACCTCGACGTGGGCCGTATCGACCAGGCGCCGTACCTCCTCGTCGACGAGCTTGCGGGTCGCCTCTGAGGTGTCGCTGACGCCCGGGGGCAGCCACTGCTCGGCGCCATCGTGGGAGAGCACCGCGACCGGGCCGATCGCGTCGCTCATGCCCCAGCTTCCGACCATCTGGCGCGCGATTGCCGTGAGCTGCTTGATGTCTGACTCCGCGCCCGTGCTGATCGTGCCGTACACGAGCTCCTCCGCCACGCGCCCGGCGAGGGCCACCCGCAGCTTTGCCTCCAGATCCTCGCGCGAGTAGGACACGCGATCGGCATCGGGGGTGGCGAGCGTCACGCCCAGCGCCATGCCCCGCGGGATGATCGAGACCTTGCGGACGGGATCGGCTCCCGGCGTGAGCATGCCGACAAGGGCGTGACCGGCCTCGTGATATGCGGTGCGCTCGCGATCGGCGAGGGATAGCAGGATGCCACGAGGAGCGCCGAGCATGATCTTCTCGAGCGAATCTGTGAAGTCGGCCATCTGCACGCTCTCGCGGTCGCGCCGTGCCGCGAGCAGAGCCGCCTCGTTGGCGAGGTTGGCCAGATCGGCGCCCACCATCCCCGGCGTGCTCGCGGCGAGGGCATCGAGGTCGACACCGGCTGCCAGGGAGATCGAGCGCGTGTGTACGTCGAGGATCTGGCGCCGACCGTTGCGGTCTGGCGCGTGCACCGCCACACGGCGATCGAAGCGCCCAGGGCGAAGCAGCGCGGCATCGAGCACGTCTGGCCGGTTTGTGGCGCCCAGCACCACCACCGCCTCGGCACTCTCGAAGCCGTCCATCTCCGTCAGGATCTGATCGAGTGTCTGCTCTCGCTCGTCGTTGGCGCCGGTCAGCGACCCGTGGCCGTTGCGCGAGCGTCCGATCGCATCGAGCTCGTCGATGAACACGATCGCCGGCTTCGCCTCCTTCGCCTTGGCGAACAGGTCGCGCACTCGCGAGGCGCCGACGCCGACGATCGCCTCGATGAACTCAGAGGCTGAGATCGAGAAGAACGCCGCATGGGCCTCGCCCGCAACCGCCCGAGCCAACAGCGTCTTTCCGGTACCGGGTGCGCCCGACAGCAGCACGCCGTGCGGCATCCGCCCACCGAGCCTTCCGTAGCGCCCCGGATCGCGCAGGAAGTCGACGATCTCGGTCAGCTCGGACCGTGCCTCGTCGATACCGGCCACGTCCTTGAAGGTGACCTGGATATGTTCGGGGTTGATTCGCCGCGCCTGCGAGCGCCCGAAGTTTCCCAGCGCGCCCATGCTGCCACCGCGTGCGGCCCGGCGGGCGACCAGCACGAACAACCCCACGAGCAATAACGTCGGCCCGAAGCCAAGCAGAAGCTCGGCCAGCACCGAGGCGGGCTGCGTCGCGGGCCGGGCGTTGATCTGGACGTGATGGGCCTGAAGCAACGCCGAGAGCTGGGTGGTGTTCCAGAAGCTCGGGACCTCGGTGCTGAACAGCGTCGTCGGGGTCGCCTGGGCGTTGCCGGCGGGATAGCGCACCCTGACCAGGAATGTTCCCTCGATCGTGTCGCCGCGCGAGGAGATCGACCGCACCCGATCGGCCTGCACCTGCGTCAGGAAGTAGGGGTTGAAAGGGACATTGACCCGCGGCGGGCCCGCGGGGCGCACGGCGAGCAGCGAGACCCAGTTGGCCGCGATCAACAGCACCACGAAGACCAACAAGCCACGCCTTCGAAGCGGGCCGGGCGGCCGAGGCTCGTCTGGCATGCCTCGCCCGTCGGGGGCGGGCGCGACCCGCCAGCCACGATCATCACGGGGCATCGGACGGCGCGTGTCGGCCTTGTTCAGCATGGCTCCTGGACGTTCGCGTCCCGCGACTTCTCTTGGCGGCTGCGCATCGGCGTCTCCGTGACTTGGCGGTGGACTAACGGTGCTCATAACTACTACGTAGCATAGTAGCTGGCACGAAACCCGCGTCCCTGTCCCCCCTGCAGGGGACCTTCGGACGCCCGCGCAAGGACCACCGGGGAAGGATCGACAGCACCTGGCGTCCTTCTACTACACAGCGTCATACCTGATACCGACGCGCGTCTGACCGGCAAGCCAAACCCAAGGAGCTCGATCGCATATGAGACGACGGCGACAGATCTGTGGAGCACGCAATGGGGCGCAGCGGTCGTACAGCCCGCGTGTCGAAGAGCAAATCACGAGGCTCGTCGTCGAAGTGGCCAACCGCGCGCAAGCGTGGCGCGGCGCCGCCGCCGAGACAGAGCTCGCGTTCCGCTGGTGGACGAGCGCCGCCCAGGGGGAGCGCGACGACGCCGCGGCGGTCTACCTGGCGGCCACCGAACGCGAGGAGACAGCGGCGAACGAGTACCGGCGGGCCTGGGAGACCTGCTGCACCGCCGTGCCCTGAGCTCCGACATGCCGGGGGTCCTCGCCTCGGGAAGGAAAGGGCCAGGGCCGGCGTCCTACCTACGACGATCCGTAGTACATCGGCTGCGGCGACGCTCATGAGTCGGGCGTTGCGAGCCACGAAGCCAGGCAGCCGCGCAAGCGCTGCCCCAACAAGCAAAGGAGAAATCCAATGAACACCCGAGACATAGCCTCCCGCCTCTCCGCAGAGCAGGAGCACAATGACGGCAACGTTCAGTCCCACTGGAACCGAGTCGTGGGCCGGCGCTCGTTCCTCAAGGGCGTCGGCCTCGCGGGCGCCGCGGTGCTGCCAGGCGGCGGCCTTCTCGCGAGCCAGGCCGCGGCCGGCACGGCCAGCAAGCTGACCGAAGGCGATGTCGCGATCCTGAGGTTCCTCGCCGCGGTCGAGCTGATCGAGAGCGACCTGTGGCAGCAGTACAACGAGCTCGGTGGAGTCAACGGAGGCAACTCGTCCTACATGGCGGCGCTGTCGAATCTCGACGGCGACATGCCCCAGTACATAACCGACAACACCGAAGACGAGATCAGCCACGCAGCGTTTCTCAACGAATACCTGCAGTCCAAGGGCGCCCAGCCGGTCGATCTCGACGTGTTTCGCACGCTGCCGGGCAGCAAAGCGACCGGAGCGCAGCAGATCGGCCGGCTTACGAACCTCCAGGCCCTTGACGTCGACACGAGCTACTACACCCGCTACCGCAGCTCACAGAGCCCCGACTTCGGAGCCACCTTCCCGCAGGCGGTCACGATCAACAACCAGCCGGCTATCCCGTTGAACGACAAAGACACCCCGCCGAACACCGAACAGCCCAATCCTCCGACGACGGCACACGCCAAGCGCATGCAGGCGATCGCCAACACGGCGGGCTTTCACTTCGGCTACATCGAGCAGGGCGGGTCGAGCCTCTACAGCGTCATGGCTCTCAAGGCCTCCAGCCTCGAGACCCTGCTGATCGCCGTGAGCATCGGCGGCGTCGAGACGAACCACTTCTCGCTCTGGCATGACAAGGCCGGCAACGCCGTCGCCCAGCCGCTCGCCGGCGTGGTGGACCCCGTTACCAAGCTCAAGTTCCCCGATCTCAACGCCAAGCCCTTCCCCGCGGAGGAATTCCAAACGAACCTGATCCTGCCCGAGCCGACGCAGTTCATCAGCAAGAACCTGCCTGCCTGCTCGGTCGTGCGGCCCACCCTGGACGAGAACGGCGGCGCCGTCGCCACGATCAACAGCTTCGTGGCGGACCAGCTGTTCAAGGGTCAGTCAGAACAGTTCTTCAGCAAGGTCATGGGACTGGCAAGGGCCGCGGACGCCGCGAAGCGCCAGGTCTGAGGCCAAGCACATGCGAGCGCGCGCAAGCACCACCTGAGGCGCCCTCGTCCCGGTATCGGCCGCGGCTCGCCTCGGGAGCCGCGGCGCCCCGCAACGAAAGGACCCCGACATGTTCACCGGATTACTTCAACCCACCCACCTGATCATCCTGCTCGTCGTAGCGCTTGTCTTCCTCGGGCCGAAACGCCTCCCCGACGCCGGTCGCGCTCTCGGCCAGGGGCTGAGGGAGTTCAAGAGCTCCATCGGCGGCTATCACGACGACGATCACAAGCTCCCGGCGCCAGGCACCGCCGCATCTGATGAGAAGTCACCGTCGCTGTGAGGTCCGGTGTGCGCCGGTCGCCGTCGCCTGATCGGAGCACCTGCCGATGAACGTCTCGAGGGCGGCGCTGGCCGGCGTCGGCCGTCAGGATCGGCTGTCGCTGATCGACCATCTCGGCGAGCTGCGCATTCGGCTCGTGATCAGCGGCGTGGCGCTGCTCGTCGCATTTGGACTCGCCTTCTGGCAGAACCACGCGCTGCTCGACGTGCTCAATCGACCCCTGGCGCGGGCGACCGCGGGAGCGCTGAGGCACTCCCGCGGTCCACTGGCGCAAAGCGCGCGCGAGCAGCAGAGCCTGCGGATCGCGCTCGAGCGCCAGCGCGCGGCCTTCGAGCTGCTCGCGCGCTCCCCCACCCCCCTCGTCGCAGCCCAGCGCCAGGCGCTGATCTCCGCCGCCGACGCCGACGCGGCGGCGGAGATGGTCAGCCCAGCCGCATCGCAGGGACGTCAGCCGGTGACGCTCGGCATCGGCGAGCCGTTCGCTCAGACCGTGACCGTGTCGGCGGTCTTCGCACTGCTCCTGGCGCTGCCGATCATCCTCTGGCAGCTGTACGCGTTCGTGATCCCGGCTCTGACCAACCGTGAGCGCCAAGCTGCGCTGCCGCTGCTGGCGATGGCTCCCCTGCTGTTCATCGGCGGGATCGTGTTCGGCTACTTCGTCGTGCTCCCGGGGGCGGTGGGCTTCCTGCAGAACTTCAACGCGAGCTCATTCGACGCGCTCGTGCAGGCGCGCAGCTATTACTCGTTCATCCTGCTGACACTCCTGGCCTCCGGCGTGCTGTTTCAGATCCCAATCGCGGTCATCGGGCTCACCCAGGCAGGGGTCGTCTCCACACACCAGCTGCGCAGCCACAGGCGCTACGCCGTCGTCATCATCACGGCGCTGGCGCTGCTGCTGCCCGGAACCGACCCCGTGACCACAGGCCTTGAGTTGGCGCCGATGCTGCTCTTGTACGAGCTGAGCGTGGTGGTCGCCGGCATCTTCGAGCGACGCCGCCCCCACGGCGGCGAAGAAGAGCCCATCGAGCAACGACACGTGTGAGCGAGTGCCGTGCCAGGCGGGTCCATGGCGCCGGGTCAAGCGGATGGCCTTGCGGAGACCACCGGCGTCAAGAGCGATGTCGTCGGGGCGCGCCTCCGCTGGCGCGCCCCGACGTAGCAGCCGTGCGGCCTGCCGTGCGTCAGTACCCGGAGCGGTAGCCGGCGCCTTCGCCCGTGGCGCCTTCGGCGGCCGGAGCGGCGGCGGGAGGCGCGCTGGTTATCGCGCTGCCGCTGGGCGACAGGACGTACCACAGCGCGCCGAACTGGTTCAGGCCCTGGCCCGACGTGCTGCCGCCCTGGCGGTCGCCTACGTAGTAGTAGAGCGGGTGACCGTGATAGGTCACCTGGCGAGCGCCGCCCGGACCGGCGATGGTCCCGAGATCGGCCGTAGCGGCGCCACCCGTGGCCTGTGGAGTCCCACCGCTCGTAAACGCCGGCCATACGGCGAGACCGGCCTGAGACAAGGTGCTGACGCCCGGCCTGTCGGCCTGGAACAGGTAGAGGGTGCGCCCGTTGGCGTCAACGAGCGTCCTGCCGAGAACGGTCTGCTTGACGCTCACGGCACTGCCGCCTGCGACCGTGCGTTGCGTCTTCTTGGCGCTCCCGCCGGCGACGGCGAATACGAGCACCACGGCGCCGGCAAGAACAAGGGCCAGGGCGAGGGACACGGGGCGATTGCGTTTCATCAGGTTGCTCCTTCGTGTGGGATGACGGCTCGCTCGATCGCGCCGGGGGGAGCGCGCCATCGGGGCGGTCTTTTTGACCTTCTCTACAGTTGAAGACGCCGGCCCCGGCGCGACCTTCCCTCGATCTACGACACTTTGTAGGAGTGCGCCTCACCCCAGCGTGCCTTCGACCTGCCCGCAGTGGACGCGCCCGAACCCGGCGGGCCCCTCCTCACACGGGTGCGCGAGGGCGCGCCGGACTAGGCGGGCGCGCCGGCGGCGGGGCGGGCGGGCATCTCGTACAGCGGATAGCGCTCGGCGATCGCCGCCACGCGCTCGCCCAGCTCGCCCGCCCGTGACTCGTACTCGGGCGTGAGCGCGGTCGCGAGGATCTTCCCCACCTCGACGAAATCCTCCTCCTGCAGGCCCCGCGTCGCCAGCGCCGGCGTTCCGATACGAAGGCCCGAGGCCTCCATCGGCGGACGAGGATCGAACGGCACGGCGTTGCGGTTGACCGTGATCTCGATGTCGTGGAGCCGGTCCTCGGCCTGCCTGCCGGTCAGCTCGGGGTCGGCGTCGCGCAGGTCGACGAGCACGAGGTGAACGTCGGTGCCGCCGGTCAGCACGTTGACGCCGTGGCCGGCCTTCAACAGCTCCCGCGCGAGCGCGCGCGCTCCCGCGACGGTCCGGCGCTGGCGCTCTGCGAACAGCTCGCTCCCCGCGATCTTGAAGGCGACCGCCTTGGCGGCGATCACATGCTCGAGCGGCCCGCCCTGCTGGCCGGGGAACACCGCCGAGTCGATCTTCTTCGCGTACTCCTGCTTGCAGAGGATCACGCCCGCTCGAGGACCGCCGAGGGTCTTGTGCGTCGTCGTGGTGACCACGTCGGCGCCGTACTCGATCGGGTTCGGGTGCAGGCCGGCGGCGACGAGGCCGGCGAAATGCGCCATGTCCACCATCAGCGTCGCGCCGACCTCGTCGGCGATCTCGCGGAAGCGCGCGAAGTCGAGCTCGCGTGGATAGGCCGACCAGCCGGCCAGCAGCAGCTTCGGGCGGCGCTCGCGGGCGATGCGCGCGACCTCGTCCATGTCGATCAGGCTCGTCTCGGCGTCGACCTCGTAGGCGGCGATCTCATACAGCCGTCCTGACACGTTGAGCCTCATGCCGTGGGTGAGATGACCTCCGTGGGCCAGCGAGAGGCCCATGATCGTCTCGCCGGGGGAGAGCAGCGCGTGGTAGACGGCGGCGTTGGCCTGTGAGCCCGAGTGCGGCTGGACGTTGGCGTGCTCGGCTCCGAACAGCTCCTTGGCCCGGTCGATGGCCAGCTGCTCGGAGATGTCCACCCACTCGCAGCCGCCGTAGTAGCGGCGACCGGGATAGCCCTCGGCATACTTGTTGGTCAGCACCGAGCCCTGGCACTCGAGCACGGCGCGGGGGACGAAGTTCTCCGAGGCGATCATCTCGAGCGTGCGCTGCTCGCGCTCGAGCTCGCCACGCAGCACCTCCGCGATCTCCGGGTCCACCTCGGCGAGGGGACGGTTGAAGTAGTCGGGACTCAGTTCACTCTTACGAGTACGGGCGGACACGGCGCTCTCCTTGGCAGGCGACGGCGACTTGGTGCCCAGGCGCGCGGCGCAGACGCTTGCCGCTTCCCGGTGGTCGTTTCCACCTCAGGCGCCAGTCGCGGCAGCTGGCAGGAGGCTAGCAGGAGCGCATGACCCCCAGCGGCTCAACAGAGCGGCGCGAGCAGCTCCTCGACGGCGGCGCGCGGGAGAGCGCCCTCGCGCAGCAGGTGCCAGCGCCGGCCGGCGGAGAAGTCGCGCAGGTCGATCACCGTCGACGGCGTCCCCGCGAGCTCGCCGCCGTCGAGCACGAGGTCGGCGCCGTCGCGAAGGCTCGGCGGCACCTCATCGAGCATGCGCGCGTCGGGCTCGCCTGAGATGTTGGCGCTCGACTGCATCACCGGGCCGGCGACGGCCTCAAGGGCGGCCAGGCGCTCGGGCAGGAGCGGCACGCGCAGGCCGAGCGTCGCCGGGTCCGATCGGCAGGCGGGCGCAAAGTGGCCCCCGCGGTTCGCCAGCAGGATCGTCACCGGCCCGGGAAGCAGCGCCTCGAGCGCCGCTCGCTCCGCGCCGGGCAGCGTGCCCAGCATCTTCAGGGCGGGCTCGATCGAGAAGAACATGACGGCGGCCGGCCGCGTGGCCGGCCGTCCCTTCAACCGGTACATCCGCTCGGCTGCTCGCTCGTCCTCGGCGTCGCAGCACACGCCGTAGACGGTGTCGGTCGGGAACACCGCGACGCCGCCGGAGGCCATGCACTCCTCGAGCCGGCTCGCGTCACCGGCGTCGAGCCTCGAGCTCATAGCCCCCGGCCCTCGCCCACGACGACCCGATCGATACCGGCGAGGTCCTGCTCGCGGCGGACGGAGCGAAATCCAGCCGCGCTGGTCAGCTCTGCGACCGCAGGCGCCTGGCCCTCGCCGACCTCGAGCGCGATGAAGCGGACTCGCTCGCGCTGTTCGAGCTGGGCGAGCAGCGCGCGGATCGCCGCCAGCCCGTCTCCTCCGGCGAACAGCGCCGACGGCGGCTCGTGCCTGGAGATCTCCGGTCCCAGCTCCGAGCGCTCGGAGTCCGCCACGTAGGGCAGGTTGGCGAGGATCGCGTCGAACTCGTCCGGGAGGCCGGCGAGCAGGTCGGCGTGCAGCCAGCGCACGTCGACTCCCAGGCGCCGGCCGTTTGAGCGCGCCACCTCGAGCGCCGGCTCGCTGAGCTCGCTCGCCGCGACGTCGAGGTCGGGGCGCTCGTCCTTCAGCGCGAGCGCGACCGCGCCGCTGCCCGTTCCGACCTCGAGCACGCGTGCGCCTGCGGGCAGCGCGAGGGCGCATTCCACGAGTAGCTCGGTCTCGGGCCGGGGCACGAGCACGCGCTTATCGACGGCCAGCTCCAGCCGCCGAAAGCCCCGGCGCCCGACGATGTACGCGACCGGCTCGCGCTTTTCGCGGCGCGCGATCAGCGCGTCGAATTTTTTGAGTATTGTGGGCGAAAGATCGATTGAGCCGGTAATAACCGC
>JAOPZM010000178.1 GCA_025964115.1 Solirubrobacterales bacterium | reverse complement strand
GGGGCGAGTGGCTCGCAGACCTTGGGCACCCTCACGCTCACCTCGCAGCAGACCACGACCGCCGCCCCCTGACGCCCGGAGCCCGCTAGGGGTAGCGAGTAGGCATGGCGAGCGCCACGACCGCAGCCACCGACCGGCCCGGGCCCGCCCGGACCCCCGCCGCGGGTGTGCAGGCAGGGCTGCCTCCGGGGCCGCGGGCGCCAGCGGTGCTGCAGACGCTCGCGTGGGCGCTCGCGCCGACATGGGTCATGGACGGCTGCAGGCAAAGGCTCGGGGAGGCGTTCACATTGACGTTCTCGCCGAGCGGGATGAAGCTCGTGCTGATCAGCGATCCGGAGGCGGTGAAGACTGTGTTCACGGCGCCGCCCGAGGTGGCGCCCTCCGGAGCGGGCAACTCGCCGGTGGCGCCGGTGATGGGGCCGAGCTCGGTCATCGTGCTGACCGGCCCGGAGCACATGCGCCAGCGCAAGCTGCTGCTGCCACCGTTCCACGGCGAGCGCATGCGCGAGTACGAGGAGGTGATCGTGCAGGCCACTCAACGCGACATGGCCGACTGGCCGCTGGGCAGGCCGATGCGTCTCCAGGAGCGCACGCGGGCGATCACGCTTGAGGTGATCCTGCGGGCGGTGTTCGGCGTGGAAGCCGAGCGGATGGGGGCGCTGAAGGAGGCGATCGGAGGGCTGCTCAAGCCGATGAACCCCCTGGCGATCGTGCTCATCGCGCTGCGCCGCCCGACCCTCGATCGGCCGACGGGCGCGATCGGGCGGGCGCTGGACCATCTCGACGAGGTCATCTACGAGGAGCTGTCCAGGCGCCGCGCGCAGGAGGACCTGGCCGAGCGCCGGGACATCCTCTCGCTGTTGATGCAGGCGCGCGATGAGGATGGAGAGCCGATGACGGACGGCGAGCTGCGCGACGAGCTCGTGACGTTGCTGCTCGCGGGACATGAGACGACGGCGACGTCTGTCGCCTGGGCGGTAGAGCGCCTCGTGCGTCACCCGCAGAAGCTGAGGCGGCTGCAGGAGGAGATCGAGAGCGGCGGCGAGGAGTACATGACGGCGGTGGTCAACGAGACGCTGCGAGTGAGGCCGGTGGTGCCGATCGTGGCGAGGATGCTGAAGGAGGAGCTGCAGGTGGGCTCATACATGCTGCCGGCGGGAACGCGTGTGGTGCCGTGCATCTACCTCACAAACCGTAATCCCCGCGTGTATGAGGAGCCCGAGGAGTTCCGCCCGGAGCGCTTTCTCGAGGATGGTCCGGACACGTTCTCGTGGATCCCGTTCGGGGGAGGGATCCGCCGCTGCATCGGCGCGTCGTTCGCGCAGCTCGAGATGAGGCTGATGCTGCGAACGATGCTGAGCGAGCTCGAGCCGAGCGTGCCGGACGGCAGGTATCGCAACGGCGAGTGGGTGCGCCGGAGGGCGATCACGCTGGTCCCGGCGGCGGGCGCACGGGTGGTGTGGTCCAGGAGGGCCGGGGAGGCCTGATGATGAGGGCCGCCCCGAGGCGGCCCCGCGGGGATCGCGGTGTGCGGCCACCTGTCGGGTGGCGGACGCTTGTACGCAGCTCCCGGCGCAGCTTTGCCGGAGCAGGCTTACGGCTTAACCCCAACGATGATCCACT
Source organism: Solirubrobacterales bacterium (assembly GCA_025964115.1). Classification (GTDB taxonomy): domain Bacteria; phylum Actinomycetota; class Thermoleophilia; order Solirubrobacterales; family Solirubrobacteraceae; genus Palsa-744. The sequence continues at coordinate 2,456 of JAOPZM010000178.1, read as the reverse complement.
GCACGGGGAGAAAGCGGCGCAACGGCGTATGCCCCAACAGCTGCATGAGCGTGAGCCGCCAGGCACGACCGGGATAATTCGGAACAACCGTCTGCAGGCGGAGCCCTGCCCCCTCGAGCAGGTCGACAGCGTCGCGCATCGTAAACCAGCGCAGGTGTGTGCGGTCGAACACGCCCGCATCATCCCGGGGCCAGCGCCCACCTATGATGATCCTCCAAAGACCAGGCCAATGGAGAACGTTCGGGAGGCTGATTACCACGGTTGCACCCGGCTCGAGCAGGTTGGCCGCGCGGTCGAGCGCCTTCCATGGGTCTGTCAGGTGCTCGAAGACATCTGCCCCGACAAGACAATCAAAGGGTGCATCTTCGGGTTTGCCTTCACCTAGGAACGTCTCGGCGTCTGCCACGACGACCCTGTCGAGTCGCTCCTCTGCCTCGCGCGCGTACTCCGGGTCGATCTCGACGCCGAGGACGAACGCGCCGTTGCGCGCCTTCAGGGCGGAGCCCAGCGCCCCGGTCGAGCATCCGAGCTCCAAGATGTGCTGGGCCGTTCTCGGAACGAGCGCCTGCACATCCGGTCGAGCGGTCTCATAGCCATGTTCCCGGCGCGTGCGGAGGTCAGCATCGGACTCACCGCTCCGGTGGGAACGCATCGCAGCAATCCTATCCAGCCGCCTAGATGACGAGCTATCAGCCGATGGAACCGTCAGAGTCACGCACGGAAGCTCGGGCTCCAGTTTCTCCCGGGAATAGCGAGCTGGCGATCCGCGGCGGCGCGAATCGAGTCGTCGGGTACGCCCTCGGGGTGCTTGTCTCACTCGGCACCGCCGCGGTTCTGGTACGCCACCTTGGTGTGCCGAACTTTGGCCGCTTCGTAACCGTCACGGCGTTGATCGCGTTGGTTGGAGGCGTGACCGAGGCGGGCATTTATGTGTACGGCATTCGAGAATTCGGCGCCCGTAATGAACCTGATCGTGGCGACGTGATGGCAAACCTGCTCGCGATGCGTCTGACCCTCAGCATCGTGGGTATCAGCCTCGCGGCGTGCTTCGCAGTCGCAGTTGGCTACCGAGAGGCTCTGGTGCTCGGCACGCTCGTCGCCGGCGTGGGCTTGCTCGTGCAGGTGGTTGCCGATGTGCTCTCGATCTCTCTGCAGGCGCAACTGCGCCTCGGGAGGCTTACGATGGTCGATCTGAGTCGCAGGGTGATCGTGCTGCTCTTGGTCGGGTCGCTGGCGCTGCTTGGAGCGGGCCTGTTGCCGTTTCTGGCCGCATCGGCGGTCGCGGGGTCGGCGGCTCTCGCGTTGCTCGCGCGGATGGTTCACTCATCAATCAAGATCAGGATGAGCTTCGACTTGCGCGCATGGAAGAAGCTCTTCGGAGAGACGTCTCTGTACGCGATGGCGATGTCGATCGGCGCAGTCTACTTCTATGTGACTGTCCTCGTCATGTCGCTGATCGCATCTTCCAATCAGACTGGACTCTTCGCCACCTCATTTCGCGTTATCCAAGTCGCCCTGGGAATCCCGCTCCTGCTGCTGACGGCCATCTTTCCGCTGATGGCCCGCGAGCACAACACCGAGGAGACCGGAGCCGGGGACATGGTTGGCAAGGTGTTCACCGTGTCGCTCATCGGTGGGGTTTGGATGTCCTTGGTGATGGCTCTTGGTGCAAGCTTCATCATCGACGTGATCGCGGGTGGCAAGGCACAGGGTGCGGTGCCGGTTCTCAGGATCCAGGGAGTCGTGCTTACCGCGAGCTTCATCTCCACATCCAGCGCGCTCGCCCTCATCTCGCTCAGGCGCTACCGCCCGTTGATCATCGCGAGCTCGTCGGCTCTAGCGCTAAATATCGCGCTTGGACTGCTACTCGTTCCGGCGCTTGGTGCGCGGGGAGGCGCCCTGGCGGATGTCATCACAGAGACGCTCGTGGCATGTGGTCTTACAGCTGTGGTTATGCGAGCCGTGTCGCGACATCAGATCAGAGCCGCTCGCGTGCCGGCGGTCCTGCTCGCGGCTGGACTGGCCGCCAGCGTATGGCTCGTGCCGGTTGGCTCCGTCGCCCGAGTAATCCTCGCGACCGTCATCTATTTCACCGTGCTGCTGCTCGCCGGCGCGATTCCGGCGGAGGTTACTGATGCTGGGCGGCGACTGTGGATGTTGCGGAAACCTCAAGTCGCTGCGCCGCGGTCGCGTTAGTGCACATGCGTCCTTCGCAGCATCACAACCGGCGTACGAGGTAGGCGTCGTGCTCCACCATCGCCCTCTGGGCCGTGGCCGGGTCGGCTTTGGGGTCGAGATGCACAAGTATCTCGAAGTTGCCGCTCAGCATGGTCTCGACCGCCGAGTGCGGCCAGTAGGCACAGCATAGGTTTGTTCCCTCGATCTCCGGTAGCCACACGACGATTTCCCCGACGTCGAAGCGCCCAACCTCCTCCGGGAGGAGACGCTCTCGGTAG
>JAOPZM010000138.1 GCA_025964115.1 Solirubrobacterales bacterium | reverse complement strand
CCGGTTTCGCCGGCCGTTTCGCCAACCCTCCTAGGGCAGGCCGCATGCGGCCTGCCAGACCCGTCGCATGCGACGGGTCCTCGGAGGGGCGCATGCGCCCCTCCTCCCCTCGCGCATGCGCGAGGGGACCATGGAGGAACGAGCAGGGGCGCTCAGCCGGCCGCCGCGAAGCGCTCCGCGACCTTGTCCCAGTTGACGACGTTCCACCAGGCGTCGATGTAGTCGGGGCGGCGGTTTTGGTACTTCAGGTAGTAGGCGTGCTCCCACACGTCGACGCCGAGCAGCGGGGTCTTCCCGTCGGAGATCGGGTTGTCCTGGTTGGCGCTGCCAACGATCACCAGGCTGGAGCCGTCGAGCACGAGCCATGACCAGCCGGAGCCGAACTGGTTGACGCCGGTTTCCTTGACCTTCGCCTGGAAGTCGGAGAACGAGCCGAACGCCGAGTCGATCGCGCTGGCGAGCTCGCCGCCGGGCTGGCCGCCGCCGCCCGCCCTCATGTTCTCCCAGAACATCGTGTGGTTGTAGTGCCCGCCGCCGTTGTTTTTGACGGCCGTGCGCTTGTCGTCGGGCACCTGCGAGAGGTCGCGGAGGACGTCCTCGATCGGCGTGTCGGCCAGGGGCGTGCCGTCGAGGGCGGCGTTGACTTTGTCCACGTAGGCCTGATGGTGCTTGTCGTGATGGATTTCCATCGTCAGCTGGTCGATGTGCGGTTCTAGCGCCTCATACGGATAGGGAAGCGGTGGGACGGTGTAGGCCATCGGGGCTCCTTCGATCGTTGACGGGTTCCTCCGGGTATTCATAGCGCGCGGGCAGGGGCGGCACCGCTCGCCGGCGCCGAGGATGGCGCCGCGCATAGGATGTCGGCCCAGCCATGACCCGCCTCTCCGAGTACCTGCTCCCGACCGAGAAGCAGGCCCCAGCCGACGCCGAGGCGATCTCGCACAAGCTGATGGTGCGTGCCGGGCTGATCCGGCAGATGGGCGCCGGCATGTGGACGTGGCTGCCGGCTGGCTGGCGGGTCCACCAGCGCGTCGTAGCGATCATCCGGGAGGAGATCGACGCGATCGGCGGACAGGAGATGCTGATGCCGGTGCTGCAGCCGGCCGAGCCGTGGCGCAAGACGGGTCGGCTGGAGATCGAGGAGCTGTTCAAGCTCAACGACCGCAAGGGCTCGGAGCTCGTGCTCGCGATGACGCACGAGGAGGCCGTGACCTTCCACGCGGCTCAGACGATCAACTCCTACCGCGACCTCCCGCTGATCCTCTACCACTTCCAGGTCAAGGAGCGTGACGAGCCGCGCCCGCGCGCGGGCGTGCTGCGGACGCGTGAGTTCGTGATGAAGGACTCCTACAGCCTCGACCGCGACCGGGCGGGGCTCGACGCGAGCTACGAGATGCATGTCGGCGCCTACGACACGATCATGCAGCGCACGGGGCTGCGCTTCTACCGGGTCGAGTCCGACGTCGGCATGATGGGCGGCCTGGGGGCCCACGAGTACATGGCGCCGTGCCCGGCGGGCGAGGACGAGGTCGCCCTGGGGCCCGGCTATGCGGCGAACGTCGAGATCGCGCGCAGGAGCGCCGACGTCGAGCAGGACGGCGATCGCCTGCTCATGCACGGGGAGCCGCTGACGATCGAGCCCGCGATCGAGGTCGGCAACATCTTCAAGCTCGGCACCCGCTACTCGGAGGCGCTCGACGCCACCTATCTCGACGAGCGCGGTGAGGAGCATCCGATCTGGATGGGCTCCTACGGGATCGGCCCCGCGCGCGTGGTCGCGGCGGCGGTCGAGCAGTTCTCCGACGAGCATGGCATCTCCTGGCCGCGCGCGCTGGCGCCGTTCGCGGTGCACCTCGTGGCGCTGGGCCGCCCGGGAACGCCGGAGCGCGACGCCGCCGATCGGCTCTATGAGGAGCTGAGAGCCGGCGGGGTGGATGTCCTCTACGACGACCGCGAGCGGGCCCCGGGGGAGAAGTTCGCCGATGCGGAGCTGCTCGGCTGCCCACTGCGGCTGACCGTCGGCAGACGGTCGCTCGAGTCCGGCGAGGTGGAGGTCCAGGTGCGCCGCGGCCGCAAGGATGCGCCGGGCCTGCCCCTGACCGGCGAGCCGGCTGAGCTCGTCCTGGCGGTGGACGAGCTGTGGCAGAGCCTCCCGTAGGCGACCCGAGCGATCCACGATCATCCGGGGGAGCTCCAGCGCGCCGGCCACTGACCTTCGCGCGACTGTCCGGCCTGGATCGGTCCGGTCCGGCGCCGCCGGCGACTCAGAAGGGAAGCCCGCTGCGCCCATGGACGATCCCGAACCTGATCGGCTTCGCGCGGCTCGCGCTGATCCCCGTGTTCCTGGTCGCCGCGTTCTCGAGCGCCGACGGCAGCGGTGCGCTCCCGGCCACGCTGTTCGCGGTGGTCGGCTGGGGGGACTACGCCGACGGCATCGCGGCCCGGGTGACCGGCCAGTACAGCCGGCTCGGCGCGCTCATGGACCCGGTGATCGACCGCCTGCTGATCGTCTCCGGCGTGGTCGTCTGCTGGTATTTCCAGCTGCTGCCGCGCTGGGCGCTCGCGGTTCTCGCCGGCCGGGAGCTGCTGATGCTGGCGCTCGGGGAGTATGCCCTCAGGCGAGGCGTGGAGCTGCGCATCAACTGGCCCGGGAGGCTGGCCGTCGCTCCGGTGATGGGCTCGTTCTTCTTCGCAATGGCCGGGCTCCGGGACGTCGGCCGCGTGATGCTCTACGTCGGCCTCGGGCTCGCGCTGCTGGCGAGCGTGCTCTATGTGCTGAGCGGCATGCGCATGCTGCGCTCGAACAACGGGCCAGAGTCTCAAGCTCAGCCTTAGCTTGTGGTCTATACTGGCCGCTCTGGCCGTGCTGAGCCGGATGTTCGGCGCAGGCCCGGCGCAAGCCCTCACGAGGAGAAGACGTCACGATGGATGACACGTTTCCGGACCTTGGCTCGCTGTCGGATGTTGAACTGAAAGACGTCATCCGCCAGCTGACGGAGGAGGAGACAGAGATCTCGTACAGGCGGCGCATCCTGCACGGCAAGATCGACATCCTCCGCGCCGAGCTGGTCAACCGCCTGCGTCACCAGCACGAGGGCGGTGACATGGCGATCACGGGAGACGACGTGCAGAGGCTCACCGATATCCTCGCCAGCCATCAGCCGGACACCTCCGCGTAGGGGATGGCGCTCGGTCATGGCCCTGCACTGCACCGAGTGCGGCTTCGTCAACACCGAAGGAGCCAACTACTGCCAGCGCTGCGGCGCGCTGCTCGAGCGAGGCGAGACCGCCGTCGTGGGCGGCGATCCGGTGACGGCGACCTACCGC
>JAOPZM010000106.1 GCA_025964115.1 Solirubrobacterales bacterium | reverse complement strand
GACAGGCCTCGCGATACGGACGGGAGAGACACTTCGGCGCTCAACGGCGAGCCTCCCGCGCCCGTCGTCACCAGGCCGAGGTAGTCCAGATTGCCGTCGAGTCTCTTCAGGAAGGATGCTGGGGTGCCACACGGACCGTTGTCACCCGGCGCCGTGAACGCGAGACGGAACCTGCCGGCGCCGAGCGGCGACAGAGTCAGTCCGGCCGCCGCGTTGGGTGGCGTCCCGTCATGGTTGTAGTTGCCGCTGTCCCGCTGGTCGTGGCGGAACGTCGGCCACTCGCTCTGGCAGGCGGGAGCCTGCGTCCGCCACTCGAACAGGTAGCCCTCGCGGGTCATGTCCGCCATGCGGCCATCGAAGGAGAGGGACGCCGGTGCGGGCAGCCAGCCTCCGGTCTGCTTCGGGAAGCCCGGCACGTCCACGCCCGTGGCGCCGTCGTACGCGTGCACCAAGCCGAGGCCGGTGCCTGCCACGATCTGGTTGCTGGGCAGTTCGGGATCGACCTTGGCGACGTTGTTGGCCGACAGGAACTGGTAATCGTCGGTGATCGTCGGAAAGGCCGGAAGCGTCGCGCCGGTCGAGCCGTCGAAGGCCCCGATCAGATGGTTGTAGGGGAAGTTCTGCCCGACGAGCAGCAGGTTCGCCGCCTGGCTGAGCGACAGCTCGTACTTGACGACGTCGGGGGTTCCGGTGCCGAGCAGGTCGCCGATCGAGGCCGACTCGAACAGGTTGATCGCGGCACTGCGGTCGGTTGCGTTGGATGCGGGCCCGAAGGCCGGCGGGCCGGTCTGCTGCATGCTGCGCAGGACCGCTCCGCCCGGGCTGAGCTCCTCGAGCGCTCCGCCGGTGACGGAGGCGACGATCGTCGTCTGGCCCCCGATGTTGGCGATCGCGGCGTCCTGTCCGGGACCGACGAGAGGCAGCACGTTCTGGATGATGCCGGGCATCGCCACGGGCCAGCCGGGCATGATCTTGCCGGTCGTGCCGTCGATGGCGTACAGGCGACCGCTTGACCCGGCGGCGGACGCGGTGACGCCCGCGAAGCTCACGTCGCTGCCGGTTTCGGGCGCGCCGTAGACCTCGTTGCTCGCCACGACCACGTCGTCGTGGCCGGCGCCCGTCAGATCGCCGATCGCCGGGTCGTTGATCGACTCGGCGATCATCTGCTTGCCGGCGGCAACCTGTGCCGGGTCGACGAGCGCCACGGGGTAGCCAGGCACCGGTGTTCCGTTGGCCCGCCAGGCATAGAGGTGTCCGTCCAGGCTGGGCTCGACGATGTCCGGCTTCTTCGCGAAGCCTTCGAGGTGGGCGATCGCCGGTGCCGCCAGGAAGCCGCACTTGGGATGGCTGCTGCCGGTCTCGAGCGCCGGCCCGCAGAACGCCGGGTTCGACGACACCGGGAATCCGCTCACGGGCTTGCCATTCCCATGCCATGCGTACACGTGAGTGCCCGCGGCGACGATCACGTCGCTGGTTCCGCCGCCGGCGAGATCGGCGATCAACGGTCCGCGCGGGGGCTCGCGCGGCAGCCCGAGCGCGGCGAGCCCGGGCGAGCCGGAGTGACCCAGCGCCGCCTGCTCGGTTTCGGTGCGAACGGGCCAGCCGCGCAGCTCCGAGCCGCCCGGCTCGTATGCGTGCACCAGGCCATCCTCGCTGGGAACGATCAGCTCCTGGATGTTGTCGCCGTTCACGTCGGCGAAGCGTGTCGGCGATTCGCCGCCCGTGCCCAGCCGCTTCGGATAGCCCGGAACCAGGGTCGGATCGGTGAACGTGTCGAACACGCGCCGGTCGATGCCGGTCATCGCGATGCCTTTCCCGTTGACCTCGAGCTGCACGGTGAACTCGTGCTGGAAGGGGTTCGGGGCGCCGGGAGCGAACGTCGGTCCCCCCGTGTCCGGCGGCACGACATAGGTGGCGAGGGCCTGCCGGACCGCTTCCAGGTCGATCGAGCCGAAGTCCGTGACCGTGCCGCTCGATTCGCCTTCGCGCACGGTCGTCCACGACGCAGGCGCCTCCCCGGCTCCCCACATCAGCTTCCAGTGGAACTGGCCGCCGCCGGCAAAGCGCGCGCGTGCCAGACCGGTGATCTGCGCGGTCGCACCCGTCAGGGGCGCGTACCAGTCCGGCGAAGCGATCGCGGCCTCGGGCGGGATGTTCCCGCTGAGCGCCGCGCCGACGGCTGCCCCGACGTTTGCCCGGCCCCAGCCGAAGTGCGGCGTCCACTGCTCGTCGGGCGGGAGCGCCGGGTTGGCGCCGGGGTCGGCGACGCCGGCGCCTTCGGTGTTCGGGGTGAGCACCCGCTCGGCGGTCTGCTCGAGCAGACCGCGAACCTCGTCGGGGCGTAGCGCAACACCATGGTCGAGCCCTGCGCTGACGACGAGCGCGGCGGCGCCTGCGGCCTTGCTGGTGTTGACCGAGCCTGTCGGGCCCTCCATCGCTATCGAGCTCTTGCCGCCGTACTGGGTGGTGTTGGCGCCGCGGAAGAAGGTGCCGACGGGGGCGTTCGAGCCGAAGCACGCCGGCTGACCGCTCGAGCCGCAGAGCTTCTCCCCTTCCAGCCACTGTTTGGAGTCGGTGCCCAGCCCGACGCTATCCGGGACGGTCCCCTGGATCAGCATCGCGTGGCCGTAGTTGGCCGGGTAGTTGTGGTTGCCGGTGTTGAGGTCGTCTCCCGAGAAGGTCTGCACGACACCGTGGTCGTACGCGTACTGCGAGGCAGCCTCGGCGAAGGCCGAGTGGTAGAGGCTGCCGTTGGCCCCCTCGATGACCTTCACGCCGTTGTCAGTCGCGTACACGATCCCGAGTGCGAACGTGTTGGCGTCGGACACGAACGTGTCCCATATGCGCACCGGCGTGATCTGGCAGTGGGGGCATACGCCGATCGATCCCCGGCCGTCGTTGCCCTGCTCTGCGACGTCCTGTGCGCGGCCGGTGCCGTGGTGGTGGGCCGCGAAGTAGCTCGAGAGGTCCGTCGGGTCGTTGTTGTTGTCGAAGAAGTTCCAGCCGGCGATGTCGTTGGCGTAGCCGTTGTTGTCGTTGTCGAAGTGCTGGCCGGCCACGCACTGCACGGCCAGGTGGCTCGAGGGGTCGACCTGGCAGTCGCCGAAGGCGTGGATGAGATCCTGGGCGGTGATCAGGCCGGACGGTCCGATGCGGCCGGCGTAGGAGAGGCTGACCCGCGGGTCCTGCGCGTAGTCCTCTACGTTGACTACGCCGTCGCCGTTGCAGTCGTAGGTGCCGCAGGAGGAGCCGTCGGAGTGCTGCGGGTAGGGCAGCTCGCCGGTGTTGAGGTGGATCTGGTCACGCAGCCCTCCCGCGCTCCAGTCGATGCCCGTGTCGAGGATCGCGACCACCGAGTCGGGGCGGCCGCGCTCTGCCTTCCATGCGCCCGCCGCGTTGAAGCCAGCGACCATCGGCTTGCCGGCGTTCGGGCCGACGGCGTAGATCGCGCTGGTCGTGAGCTGTGACGGGAAGCCGAAGAGGTCGAAGCGCTCGTCGTAGAAGTTGGAGGAGCGATTGGCCGGCGGTTGCTGGGTGTCGGGCTCGGACTGGTCATAGCTCGGGTCGTTCGGCGTGTCCTGGCGCTGCACGCTGCCATAGCCGAACTGCTGTGAGGTTTCCTGCGAGCACGGGTTTTCGAATCCGCCGCAGCCCGCGGCGCCGGCGTCAACGGACGCCAGCGCGCCGCCCCCTGCGCCCGCGGCCAGCAGCACGGCTACGACCGTCACAGCCCAGCGTTCCCGTCTCCCAGCGCCTCTCACACTCTCACTCTCCCCCTGATCCCCCGGTTGGAAGCTGTCCTTACCCCTTCGGGCTGAGCGTGAAACCCAGCGTGTAGGTGCGGTGTATCTCCGTCCATGCGATCTGCGGTTGCCCGCAAATACGGCAGTGACATCGGGCGGGAGGAAAGTCCGCCTGGTAACGCTTCATGATTCGTTTCCCCAGCACGGCAGGAGGCAATCGGATGACAGAGGCGATACAGCTACGCAATGTCGAGGTTCGCCGGGAGGAGACGCAGCTTCACGGCCGTCGAATCTCCTATCTGACCGCGGGTGAGGGGCCCCTCCTCCTGCTGGTCCACGGGATCGCCTCCGACAGCGAGGCCTGGCGCGCCGCTCTGCCGCTGCTAGCGCGCGGAGCGACGGTGGTCGCCCCTGACCTGCCGGGCCACGGCGCGTCCGGGAAGGCGCCCGGGGACTACTCGCTCGGTGCGCTCGCGAGCTTCCTGCGCGACCTGCTGGTCAAGCTCGGCCACGAGCGGGCGACGCTCGTCGGTCATTCGCTCGGCGGCGGCGTCGCGATGCAGTTCAGCTACATGTTCCCGGAGCGGACCGAGCGCCTGGTGCTCGTCTCCAGCGGTGGTCTTGGACCGAACGTCAACCTCCTGCTGCGAGCGGCGACGCTCCCCGGCTCGGACATGGTGATCGCCCTGACGATCGGGCCGATCACCGCGGTCGGACGGGCCGCGGTCGCGGCCTTGCGCAGGGTTGGGCTGCGAGTGGCCCCAGACCTCGGCGAGGTCGGCCGCGGCTTTGCGACGCTCGCCGATGGCGAAGGCCGGGCGGCATTCCTCGACACGCTGCGGTCGGTCGTCAACTTCAAGGGCCAACGCGTCGACGCGAGCGATCGCCTGTATCTCGCCGTCGGCATGCCGACGCTGCTGCTGTGGGGTGAGCGGGACGCGATCATCCCGGTGGGGCACGGCCAGCGCGCTACCGAGCAGATGCCCGGCAGCCGGCTGGTCACGTTCCCGGACTCGGGCCATTTCCCCCAGATCGACGATCCGCACCGGTTCGCCGCGACGGTACGCGAGTTCCTCGACGAGACCGAGCCGTCATGCCTCACGGCCGCGGCATGGAACCAACTGCTGCGAGACGCCCCCCGGTCCGCCGCTGGCGCCGCGGCCCGCGAGGCTGAGTTGGCCTAACTGGCCGGCCGGACCTCGGCGCGCTCGCTCAACGGCGCCGGGCTGGCGCGATCGAGTCAGTCCTCGAGCACCGAGTTCGGCGTCACGGACCCGACCGGACGAACGGCCTCCTGGACCACGTGAAGGCTGAGCTCGGAGGTTCGCACGAGGAGATCGGCGATCTTCGCCTGATACTCGGCAAAGGCCCCTGAGCCGTAGTGCTCGTCGACCGCCGCCTGATCGCGCCATCGCTGGACCACCACGAAATGGCCGGGGTCGTCGAGCGTCTCGGCGAACGCGTAGGAGATGCAGCCGCGCTGCTCCCTGACGCTCGCCTGGGTGGCGCGCATCAGCTCTCTGACCTCCTCGCGGCGTGGGATCTGCGCGTAGATGTCTCCGACGCCGACGATCACTCAGGGCCTACTGGAGGTATTTCTCGACGGTGTCGGCGTCGCGAGCGCTCACGTCATCCGGATCCCCTCCCGCGGCCCGGCGGGCCCTGCGCTGGCGCAGCAGGTCCCAGCAGCGGTCGAGCTCGACCGAGACGTCCTCCAGGCGCTTGCGATCGCTCGCGAGCGCCTCGTCGCGGACGGCGTCACCTTCCTCACGCCCCTGGAGCGCATGCTCCTCGTGAACGAGCGCCTCGATGCGGGTGAGAATCGACTGGTCGTCCATGCTCCTAGGCTATCCAACACGCGGTCGCGAGCCGTCCGGCCGTGGCGCGGCCTTCAGCGCTGACCCGAGTGGCCCCGTAGGGCCAGCCCGAAGGGGCTCCCCTCGGTGTCCCTGCAGATCGCCCAGACCTCCCCGGGGTGGATCACGCTCCCACCGAGCGAGCGCACCTGCGTCAGGGTGCTTGACATGTCATCGACCTCGAAGTAGGGCAGCGAGAACGAGTCTCCCGGACCGCGTCCGCGCTCGTGGACGCCGACGGCCGGGGCATCAGCGGGCGTCTGCCATCCCTCGCCCTCGCTGCGAGGCTCGAGCGCGATGCCCAGCAGCCCGGCCCAGAAGGCGCGCGCGCGGGTCGGGTCGTCGGCCGGGAACTCGACCAGCGCCAGCCGTGAGGTCATTCCCTCACGTTACTGCCCGGCGGCGAGCGATCGTCGCCGGGCGCGTTCGCTTCGCGAGCCTCGGTAGGCGATCAGCAGTAGGTGTCGGCGACGCTCGCCATGAGCGGCCTGCGCTCCTGCTGAAGGGCCCACAGTCGTTCTCGGTGATCGGTCGGCTTGTGCTCGGTGCTCTCGGCATCGGCCAGCGCCCAAGCGATTCGCTCGATCAGCTGACCGGCGAAGTGGTCGCTTGACAGGTCGCTGGTGGCGATGCGCTCGTCGAGCATCACCAGGACATCGGGCTTGTCTACGCGTTCGGTGGTAATGAGAATGCGGGGCATGTTTCCGTTCCTTGATGGGGTGAGGGAGAGGTGAGGCTGAATCCCGGAGGGCTGGGAACCCGTGGCCCAGATGTTCGTGCGCGCTCGCAATTTGCGCATTGGACGCAGGTCCCAAATAGGCTCCCGCCGCCTCGACAGTGGGTCCATCGAAATCGCCCGCGAGAACCTGCCGTGGGCGCGCGGGCCTATACGATGGCGTGCGCCAGCGCCCCTCGTCCATGTCCGTCCCGGGAACCGCAGAGCCAGAGCTGATCGACCTGCTCCACCTCGGGCGTCCGCGAGTCATCGGCGTCTGGCGGGTGGGGGAGGTACTCGTCGATCCGGGACCGAGCAGCTGCCTTGAGAACCTGCTGCCGCTGCTCGAGCGGCACCCCCCGAAGGTGCTCGCCCTCACCCACATCCACCTGGACCACGCGGGCTCCAGCGGCTCGTTGATCCGGCGCTTCCCTGAGGCGGAGGTGTGGGTGCACGAGCGCGGCGCCCCGCACCTGATCGACCCGACGAGGCTGCTCGAGAGCGCGACCCGCCTCTACGGCCAGGAGATGGACCGTCTCTGGGGCGAGGTCCTGCCGGTTCCCGCCGAGCGGGTCAGGCTGCTCGCCGGCGGCGAGTCGCTCGGGCCCTTCCGTGTCGGCTACACACCAGGGCATGCCTCCCATCACGTCTCATACCTGCACGAGCCGACCGGCCGCGCGTTCACCGGAGACGTCACCGGAGTTCGCATCGGCGAGGGGCCCGTGCTGGCACCGACCCCGCCTCCCGACATCGACCTCGATGCCTGGCGCGCCTCCCTGGATCTGATCGAGAGCTGGAGCCCGAGCAGCATCGCCGTCACCCACTTCGGCGCCTACGATCGGGTCGGCGATCATCTCGCCGACCTGCGCGAGCAGCTGGAGCGGGCCGAGGCGATGGCTCGCGAGCTCGACGAGCCGGCCTTCGCGTCCTCCGTTCGCGCACACGTGGCCGGCTCGAGCACACCGCCGACGGCCGCCGCGTACGAGCAGGCGATGCCCCCAGAGCAGAGCTTCCATGGCCTTGCCCGCTATCTGCGGCGAAGCGGGAGCGCGTAAGGTGGCCGGGCGATGACGGCAGCGGGACAGGAGCGCTACGAGCAGCTCTCGCGCGAGCATCGTTGGGAGGTGCCCGAGCGCTACAACATCGCGTCGGACGTGTGCGACTCCCGGCCGGCAGAGGCTCTCGCGATGATCCACGAGCGCCACGACGGGGTGGTACGCGAGTGCTACTGGGGCGAGCTCCAGGCGCTCTCCAACCAGGCCGCCAACCTGCTCGCGGCGGTCGGGGTCGAGCGCGGTGATCGGGTCGCGGTGGTGCTGCCCCCGACGGTGGAGACGGCGGCCGTCTTCTTCGCGACCTGGAAGCTCGGCGCGATCCTGCTCTCGATGTCCGTGCTGTACGGCGATGAGGGCATCGCGCACAGGCTGGGCGACGCCGAGCCGCGAGTGCTCATCACCGATGCGGCGAACGCACCGCGCTTCAGCGGCGCGCAGGTTCCGCGGATCCTCGTGCTGGACCCTGCAGCGCTGAGAGCGGAGAGCGATCACTTCCAGACGCTCGACACGGCGGCGGAGGATCCCGCCCAGCTCTACTACACGTCCGGGACGACGGGGCTCGCAAAGGGCATCGTCCACGCCCATCGCTACCTCCTGGCCCACAACGAGTTCGTCCACTGCCACGACGTGCGCCCGGGAGAGCGCTTCCACGGGATGGGGGAGTGGGCGTGGGCGGCGGGGATCTGCCCGCTGCTCGGTCCGTGGCGCCTTGGCGCCGTCCAGCTCGTCTACCAGCGCGAGGGAGGCTTCGACGCACACCGGCAGCTGGACTTCCTCTCGCGCCATGAGGCCACGAACGTCTTCGCGACGCCGACCGCGATCCGCTCGATGATGACGATCGACGATGCACGCGAGCGGTATCCGCAGCGCTTCCGCGTGGTGTGCTCGGCAGGCGAGCCCCTGAACCCCGAGGCGATCCGCTGGTTCCGTGGTCAGTACGGGGTCACGGTGCTCGACTACTACGGGCTGACCGAGTCCTATCCGTTGTGCGGCAACCTCCCCTGGATGGAGGTCCGCGAGGGCTCGATGGGACGACCGATGCCCGGCTGGGACGTCGCCATCCTCGACGAGGACGAGCAGCCGCTGCCGCCCGGCGAGCGGGGCGAGATCTGCCTGCGCGCGCGCTCGAACCCCCACTACCCGCTGGGCTACTGGCGGCTGCCAGACGCGACCACCGAGACGTTCGGCGGCGAGTGGTTTCACACCAAGGACGCGGCCCGGATGGATGAGGACGGCTATGTCTGGTACGAGGGCCGCGCCGACGATGTGATCATCGCGGCCGGCTATCGCATCGGCCCGTTCGAGGTCGAGTCGATCTGCCTCGAGCACCCGGCCGTCGCCGAGGCGGCGGCGGTCGCGGCGCCGGACGAGCGTCGCGGAGCCGTGGTCAAGGCGTTCATCGTGCTCGCGCATGGCCACGAGCCGTCCCAGAAGCTCGCCGAGGAGATCAAGGCATTCGTGCGCGGGCGCCTCTCCGCATACGCATACCCGCGACTCGTCGAGTTCGTCCCCGAGCTACCGAAGACGCTGACGGGCAAGATCAGACGGATCGAGCTGCGCGAGCGGGCGACGGCTGACGCATCCGGCTGAGGACGCGTGGCCGGTACGCTGCGCCGGTGACGCTGCACCCCCTCGCAGAGCACTTCGCGTCGGTCGCAGGCACCTATGAGCGGGGCCGTCCCGAGTACGCCCCAGCAGTGGTGGGTGCGCTCGCCGCCGAGCTTGGGCTTGGCCCGCGCGCCCCCGTGCTTGACCTGGCGGCGGGCACCGGGAAGCTGACCCGTGCGCTGCTCGCCGGTGGCCTGGACGTGGTGGCTGTCGAGCCCCAGGCGCCGCTGCGCGAGCTGCTGGCCGAGCGCGTCGGCGCCGAGCGAGTGCGTGAGGGCCTCGCCGAGGCGATCCCGCTTGCCGATGCTTCCGTCGATGCGGTCACCGTCGCCGACGCGTTTCACTGGTTCGACCAGCCGGCAGCCTTGGCGGAGATCCGCCGTGTGCTCCGCCCGGGCGGGGGGCTGGCCGTGCTCACGACCATCCCGGACTGGCGCGGAGCCTCGTGGGCGCACGACCTCGGCGCGGCGATGGAGCGCGCACGGCCCGAGCACCCGCATTTCGACGGGCCGCCGTGGCAGGACGCAGTACGCGCCGCGGGCGGCTGGAGCGAGCCGCGGGAGATCCGAGTCACCACCCAGCAGCCGGCCGATCCCGAGGCGATAGTCCAATACCTTGCCTCGGTCAGCTGGATCGCCGCGCAGCCCGAGGAGGAGCGCACCGAGACGCTCGCGCAGCTGGCGGCGCTCATATCGGAGGGCGAGACGCCCGCGGAGCTGCCATTGCACGTCGTGATCGCTCTGAGCGCTCTCGGCGCCGGGCGCACGCGGCCTCGCCGCTAGATTTGGGCCCGATGTCGATCGACTCCGATCCTCCGGCCGCGGCCGTCACGCCAGGGTCCCAACGACCTGCCATCGACCCGTCGGATGGGACCGCCGCTGTCAGCGTGACCGGGCTCGAGAAGTCCTACGGCTCGGTGCGGGCGCTTGCGGGCGTCGACCTCGAAGTGCCTCAGGGAACCGTGATGGGTCTCCTCGGCCCGAACGGCGCCGGCAAGACCACGATCATCCGCATCCTCACGACGCTGCTCAAGCCCGACGCGGGAAGCGCCCGGGTGGCCGGCCTTGACGTGGTGCGGGATGCGGCGAGGCTGCGCGAGCGCATCGGGCTTGCCGGACAGTACGCGGCGGTCGACGAGAACCTCACCGGCCTGGAGAACCTGACGATGGTTGGTCGCCTCTACGGCGAGCGTCGGGCAGCGGCGAAGCGGCGCGGAGAGGAGCTGCTGGAGCGCTTCGAACTGCTGGAGGCGGCGAACCGGCCGACGAAGACCTACTCAGGGGGCATGCGCCGCAGGCTGGACCTCGCGGCCGCCCTCGTGGCGAGGCCGCCGGTCCTGTTCCTCGACGAGCCGACGACCGGTCTCGACCCCCGCAGCCGGCTTCAGCTGTGGGAGACGATCGAGGGGCTCGTGTCCGAGGGCACGACGGTGCTGCTGACGACGCAGTACCTGGACGAGGCGGACCGCCTTTCGACCGAGATCGCCGTGATCGATCACGGCCGGGTGATCGCAGGCGGCACGCCGGATGAGCTCAAGGACCGCGTCGGCGGCGAGCGGCTCGAGATACGCCTCGAGCATCCCGCCCAGGGGGAGATCGCGGTGCAGGCTCTCGCGACGATGGCGGACGACCCACCGCTTGCGGACGGCGAGCTCGTGACAGTGGGCGTCCACCGCCGAGGCGGCGCGATCGTCGAGGCCGTGCGCCGGCTCGACGGGACGGGCGTCGGCGTGGAGGACATCGCGCTGCGCCGCCCGACGCTCGACGACGTGTTCCTGGCGCTCACCGGCCACGCCGCGGAAACGGCCGAAGACGATCTGCAGGACGCCGCGTGAGACGGCTGGTGAGCGACACGCTCGTTATCGCCGAGCGGAACCTCGTGCGTCTGCCGCGCGCCCCGGAGCTGCTGCTCGCGTTCACGGTGCAGCCGATCATGTTCGTCCTGCTGTTCCGCTACGTCTTCGGTGGCGCGATCAAGACGCCCGGCTACAGCTACGCCGACTTCCTGATACCGGGCATCATCGTCCAGAACATCGCCTTCGGCGGCTTTGTCACCGCCCTCGGCCTGAACGAGGATCTCCACAAGGGGCTGATCGACCGCTTCAGGTCGCTCCCGATGGCCCGCGCTGCCGTGCTGGCAGGGCGGACGTCCGCCGATGTCGTGACGAACGGGCTTTCGGCCGTGATCCTGATCCTCACCGGGCTTGCGATCGGCTTCTCCTTTCATACGAGCGTCCCGGAGGCGATCGCGGGCTTGGGCCTGCTGCTGCTGTTCGGGTATGCGTTCTCGTGGGTGTTCGCGTTCCTCGGGATGCTCGTATCGACGCCTGAGGCCGCCAACTCGGTGGGCTTCATCGCCGTCTTCCCCCTCACGTTCATCTCCTCGGCGTTCGTTCCAGTGCAGTCGATGCCGTCGGTGCTCCGCGCATTCGCGGAAGTCAACCCCTTCACGATCACCGTCGATGCGATGCGCTCGCTCTGGCTCGGAGCTCCGGCTCACAACAACATCTGGGGCGCGGTCGCATGGGCTCTGGGCATCATCGCGCTGTTCGCCCCTCTGGCCGTTGCGCGATACAGGCGCGCCGCCGGGCTGTGACGCGTCGCTAGACTCGCGGGTCGATGGCTCAGCCCGACGATGATCTGTTCGGCCAGGAGCATGTGGCGGTCTACCGCGAAACCGGCGGAAAGCGCGGCTACGAGTGGCGCGGGACGACGATTCTCCTGCTGAGCACCGACGGCCGATCCACGGGCGAGTCGCGGACCACGCCGCTCATCCACCGAACCGACGGTGACCGCTGGGTTGTCGTGGCCTCGAAGGGCGGGGCGCCGGCGAACCCCGGGTGGTATGAGAATCTCATGGCAAACCCGGACGCGACGATCCAGGTGCGCGACGAGGAGATACCGGTGAGCGCGTCAACCGCCTCAGGCGAGGAGCGCAGCCGCCTGTGGGCGCTGATGGCCGAGGTCTGGCCGGCGTACGACGACTACCAGGCGAGGACCGACCGGGAGATCCCGGTCGTCGTGCTGAGCCGGCGCTAGCGGCTCAGCCGGGACGACGAACCCGCCCAAGAACCACCCGGACGACGACGAACCCTTGCCGGGGGCCCGCCGGGGGATCGGACCCCATGTTGGTGGAAGTCCCCCAATTTGCGCCGAGCGCCCCTATCATGGACTGCGGCGGAAACCGCGAGCAGCCTGGATGGGAGGCTCGGCGGTCAGCGACAATCCCAGTCTAAGCGGAGGGGAACACGGCTATGGAGGCGGCACCGCGATGAGGGTGCTCAGAGGCCTGTTGGCGGCGATCGTCGTCGGCCTCGCCACGCTCGCTGCCGGGCCCGTCGGGCTCGCGATGGCGTCCGTCACGATGGAAAGCTCCCCTGACGGGACGACGACGAACAACACGACTCCGTCCTTTGGCGGGAGCACCACCGAAGTGACCAGCCCCGTCGTCGTAAAGATCTACAAGGGGGACACCACAGGCGGCACCCAGGAACGGGAACTCGCGACCGAATCGCCGTTGCTGAGCGGCACGTGGAGCGTGACCACGAGCCCGGCCCTCGAAGAAGGGACCTATACGGCCATCGCTGAACAGGCCGAACTGGTCGGGCCACCCAGCGTTTCCGGCCCCGTCACATTCACGATCATCACGGCTCCCCCCACGGTCACCCTGGGCGGCCCTCCATCGCTGTCGAACAAAACGAAACCGTCGTTCGGCGGCAAAGCGAGCGACCACACCGAAGTCATCGTGCACATCCGCAACGCGGCGAACGAAGAAGTGACCGCCACCGCGACACCCAGTGGCGGTAGCTGGAGCACGAGCAACGAGCCGGAACTCTCAAGTGGGACCTACACCGCGTACGCCACGCAGGCCAGCTCGCTCGGAAACGAACAGGGCAAGAGTGCGACGGTCGAATTCACCATCAGCACGGCCTCGCCGACGGTCACCATCAGCGGGCCGCCGTCTCTGTCGAGCAACACGAAACCGTCCTTCAGCGGGGAAGCCAGCGACACCACCCAGGTGGTGGTTCACATCCGCAACTCCGCGAACGAAGAGGTCGACACCGCCACGGCGACACCGGGTAGCGGGAGCTGGAGCACGAGCAACGAGAGCGCACTCGGCAGCGGGACCTACCCCGCGTACGCCACCCAATCCACCTCGCTCGGCAACGAACCGGGGACGAGCGCGACCGTCGAATTCTCGATCAGCACGGCTTCTCCGACGGTCACGCTCACCGGGCCGCCGTCGCTGTCGAACAACACGAAACCGTCCTTCAGCGGCAAAGCCAGCGACACCACCCAGGTGGTGGTCCACATCCTCAACGAATCCAACCAGGAAGTCAGGCCACCGCGACACCGGGCGGCGGGAGCTGGGGCGCAAGCAACGAGAGCGAACTCGGCGGCGGCAACTACCGCGCCTATGCCACCCAGGAAAGCTCCCTCGGTAACCCCGAAGGCGTCAGCAGCGAAGTCCACTTCACGATCAGCACCGCCTCTCCCACGGTCACGCTCGCCGGGCCGCCGTCGCTGTCGAACAACACGAAACCGTCCTTCAGCGGCAAAGCCAGCGACCACACCGAAGTCGTGGTCCACATTCGCAACGCGGCAAACGAAGAAGTCACCGCCAGCACGACACCGAGCGGCGGGAGCTGGAGCACGAGCAACGAGAGCGAACTCGGCAGCGGAACCTACACCGCAGACGCCACGCAGGCCAGCTCGCTCGGCAACCCCGACGGTAAGAGCAACACGGTGACGTTCGTCGTCAGCACAGCCTCGCCCACGGTGACCTTGAACCAGCCGGAATCGCCTTCGAGCCAGACGAAACCCACCTTCACGGGCAATGCGAGCGACACCACCACGGTGACGGTCCACGTCTACAACTCCGAAAACCACGAAGTGACCAAAGCGACGTCAGCCGGCGGCGCCTATTCCGCCGGTAACGAGAGCACACTCTCGAGCGGCACGTACACCGCGGCGGCGACGCAGGAAAGCTCTCTCGGAAACCCAGCCGGCAAAAGCAACACGGTGACCTTCGTCGTCAACACGGCGTCGCCGACGGTGACCCTGAACCAGCCGAAATCCCTCTCCAACGATACGACGCCCTCCTTCACGGGGTACGCGAGCGACACCACGCAGGTCACCGTCGAGATCTACAAAGGCACGACTACCGAAGGCTTCCCGGTCGCGAGCGCCACGGCCGAAGGCAACGCGAGCAACTGGACCTCAGGAAAAGCCGGCCCACCACTCGCGAACGGGCAGTACACGGCGGTAGCGGTCCAGCCGAGCTCACTCGGAAACGCACCCGGGAAAAGCAACAGCGTGACGTTCACGGTTGACACCTCGCCACCCAACGTGACGCTGAACCAGCCGAAGTCGCCGTCCGGCAACACCACTCCCTCCTTCACAGGGTCGGCGAGCGACACCGAAACGGTCACGATCCGCATCTACGCCGGAAGCAAGGCCGAAGGTTTGCCGGTCTCGAACGCGGCGGCAAGCGGGACCGGCGGCAGCTGGAGCTCGGGACAGGCCAGCCCCGCTTTGGCGAGCGGGCAGTATACGGCCGTCGCTGCCCAGCCGAGCTCGCTCGGAAACTCGCCCGGCAGCAGCTCGCCCGTGACATTCGTCGTGGATACGAGCTCGCCGACGGTGACGCTGAACCAGCCACCGTCGCCGTCGAAAGACACGACACCCCCCTTCAACGGCGCGGCGAGCGACACGACCAAAGTCGTCGTCCACATCTACGACTCGAAAAGCGCGGAAGTGGCCACCGCCACCGCGAGCGGGAACGGCGGAGCGTGGAGCACGGAAAACGAGCCCGCCCTAGCGAGTGGCAGCTACACCGCCGTCGCGACGCAGGAAAGCTCTCTTGGAAACGCGGCGGGAATAAGCAACCAGGTTGCGTTCACGGTGAACACGGCTCCGCCGACGGTGACGCTGAACTCACCGGCGCTGCGCTCCAACAACACTACGCCGTCATTCACGGGTACCGGGAGCGACACCACGCCAGTGACCGTCAAGGTGTATTCGGGGACGAACACCGAAGGCACACCGGCCTCGACGGCCAGCGCTCCGGGAACGGGTGGCGGCTGGACCTCTGGGACGGTGAGCCCGGCGCTGTCGAACGGCCAGTACACGGCAGTCGCCTACCAGCCCAGCTCGCTGGGGAACGCAACTGGAAAGAGCGTGCCCGTCACCTTCACTGTGGATACGAACTCGCCGACCGTGATGCTGAACCAGCCAAAAACGCCCTCCAACGTCACTACGCCATCGTTCACCGGTACCGCGACCGAAGGCAGCCCGAGCGAACCGGCAAAGGTCACTGTCCAGATCTATGCCGGGACGACGGCGAAAGCGCCCGTCCTTGCCACGGCCACGGCTATGGGAACCGGCGGCGCGTGGACGTCGGGACCAGCGACCCCCGCCCTGCCGCGCGGCACGTACACCGCCACGGCCACACAGGCGAGCTCGATCGGCAACTCGCCGGGCACCAGCGCACCGGTCACGTTCATCGTCGAGACCGAATCGCCAAGCGTGGCGCTGAACCCGCTCGCCAAACCACTGTCGAACAACACGCAGCCGTCGTTCACGGGCACAGCGAGCGACACGACGCAGGTCACCGTGCACATCTACGCTGGGAGCAAAGCCGAAGGAGTCCCGGTCTCGAACGCGGTGGCCAGCGGAACCGGCGGCCCGTGGAGCTCACAACCGGCGACCCCTGCCCTGGCGAGCGGCCAATACACCGCGGTCGCCGTCCAGCCGAGCTCGGCGGAAAACGCGCCCGGGGCAAGCAAACCGATCATGTTCACGGTGGACACGGCTCCTCCGACGGTGGGCTTGACACCCCCGAAATCTCCGTCCAACAACACGAAACCAACGTTCACGGGCACCGCGAGCGACACGACCACGGTGGTGGTCCACGTCTTCAACTCCGCCAACCTGGAAGTCACCAAAGCGACGGTGACGCCCAGTCACGGCACTTTTACCGCTGGCAACGAGAGCGCGCTCACGGACGGGACCTACACCGCGACGGCGACCCAGCCGAGCTCGCTCGGAAACCCGCCGGGCAGCAGCAACCAGGTGACATTCGTCGTGGATACGGCGCCGCCCACCGTGACGCTGAGCACGCCGCCCTCGCCGTCCAACAACAGAACGCCATCCTTCACGGGCACCGCGAGCGACACGACGCCGGTGACGGTCAAGATCTGGGCCGGACCCAAACCGACGGGCTCACCGATAGCGACGGCGACGGCGACGCCGATTGCCGGCGGTTGGAGCTCCACTGCAGCCGCGCCCGCATTGCCCAACGTGCAGCACAGCTATACAGCGATAGCGTCCGAGGAAAGCTCCCTCGGAAACCCCGCAGGTGCCAGTGTGTCCATCCATTTCGAAGTGGACCCGGCTGCGCCGACCGTGGTGTTGAACGCACTGCCGCCGCGCACGAACAACGCGACGCCGTCCTTCACCGGCAGCGCGAGCGACATCGCGCCGATCACAATTGAAATCTTCGCCGGTGCGAACGTGGAAGGCAAGCCGAAAGCGGTCTCGATCGCCACTGCCACGGGTACCCGCGGAGCCTGGACCTCGGGCGCGGCGAGTCCCTCGTTGCCGGACGGCGCATACACGGCCGTGGCAAGCCAGCACAACTCGGTGATCAAAGAAGAAGTCGGCACGTCCGAACGGTTCAGCTTCATCGTCGACACGGTCTCGCCTGCTGTGACTCTGACAACGCCGGCAAACGGAAGCTCGACCACGAGCGAATCCGAGGCGGTTGGCGGATCCGTAGGTACCGGAGAAGGCGATCTTCCGCACGTCACGGCGAGGCTCTTCTCGGGGCCGGCGATCGGCGCTGGCCAGTCGGCGCTCCAGAGCATCACGGTCAATGCCAGTGGAAGCGCGTGGTCAGGCGCGTTTGGTGGCTTGGCTCCCGGCACATATACGGTTCGCGCCGAACAGTCCGACTCGGCAGGAAACGTGGGGGTGAGCGCGACCAGCACGTTCGTGGTCACCGGACCCTCGTCGGCCGCGCACTCCTCGCCGGCGCCGCCAGCGGCCTCGTTCACGTGGTTCCCCTCCAGCCCACGGGTCGGCCAGACCGTCTCGCTGGTCTCAAGCTCCACGGACAGCGCGAGTCCCATCACCGCCTTCGCCTGGGACCGGGCCGGTACGGGCGCGTTCGCCGCGGGAGGGCCCACGATGAGCACGACCTTCTCCTCAGCCGGCAACCACAGGGTGCAGCTGCGCGTGACGGACGCCAACGGCGCTTCGAGCGTGGCCTCAGAGCTGATACCGGTGAGCACTTCGCTTCCGCTCATGCAGCCCTTCCCAGTCGTCCGGATAGCGGGCACCGGAACGCGATCCGGGATCAAGCTGACCCAGCTCAGCGTGCTGGCGTCGCCCGGGACACAGATCACAGTGCAGTGCAAAGGTCGCCGCTGTCCGGTGAAGCTCCAGACCGTGAAAGTCCAGAGTCGCGTCGCGAAGGCGGGCAAGCGGCTATCCCCCTTCACCGAATTCCGGCGATTCGAGCGCTCCCTAGCGGCTGGGCTGGTCCTCGAAATCAGGGTCAGCAAGGCGGGCGTGATTGGTAAGTACACGCGCTTCGCGGTTCGTCGCGGGAAGCTGCCGTTGCGGTTCGACGCGTGTCTTGCGGGCGTTGAAGTCAAGCCGGTGGGGTGTCCGTCGTCATGAGGCGGTCGCGCATGAGCGCAGGCGGTTCGCGGGTGGCCCGCTTGCGTGGCCCCGCTGCCAGCCCGACACGACGGATGCTCCGCTTCTCTCTGGGCGCGATGGTGACCTTGGCCGTCGGGCCCGTGACCGCAGTCCAGGCGGCACCCCCGAGCGTGTCGATCACAACTCCGACCAGCGCCAGCGTGACCAGCAATCAGACGCCCACGATCAGCGGGACGAGGGAATCGATCCTCGAAGTGGGATTGGAAACCACAGTGACGGTCAGGATCTACGCCGGCGCGCTCACCGCGATCACTCCCGGGCTCGCACCGGTGCAGACGCTGGAAGTCACCGTCGCCGGTAACGTGTGGTCCGTAACGCCGACGCCCGGGCAAGCCTTGGCCCCGGGTACGTACACCGTGTTGGCCGAAGAGGAAGAAGTGCCCGAACCAGTGCGCAGCGGGTTGGTCACGTTCACGATCGACACGACACCGCCACAGGTCACGCTGACTTCTCCCGCCAACGGAAGCTCGGCGATCGGTGGTTCGCGGGTGCTCGGCGGAGCTGCCGGAACCGAACCCGGTGACCTGGTCCCGATTACGGTGCAGCTCTTTGCGGGCTCGTCGATCGGGCCTCAGCTGCCTCTTGAGGCGGTCACGGTGCAGGCGTCGCAGGGAAGCTGGTCGGCCACCGTCGGCGGCTTGAATCCCGGCACCTACACCGCGCGTGCCGAACAACTTGATGAAGCCGGCAACAACGGCATGTCGGCACCGGTGACCTTCACGCTGGCCGCACCTCCACCGCCGCGTCCGTCAGCTCCTCCGCTGGCGTCGTTCAAATGGTTCCCGTCGATCCCCGTGGTAGGCGAACCCGTCTCGCTCGCGTCGAGCTCGACCGATCAAACCAGCCCGCTGACGGCGTTCGCATGGGCTCTCGGAAGCAACGCTGTGTTCAACGTCGGTAAACAGGTGCTCACGACGACCTTCACGACGCCCGGCGACCACGTGGTGCGGCTCCGCGTGACCGCGGCCGACGGGCTTTCGAGTGTCGCCAGCGCGACGCTCCATGTGATCCGTCCTCCCCTGGTACTCATGGCTCCCTTCCCGGTCGTCCGCATTGCGGGCATCCTCACCTCGGCGGGCGTCAACCTCAGCGTGATCACGGCCCAGGCCCCACCGGGAGCTCGGGTCAGGCTGACGTGCCGAGGCCGTGGCTGCCCGACGAGGTCCGAAAGCCGCCTGGTCGGTTCGAGCAGCGGCAAGCGCCGGGCGGGCATGGTCGTGCTCGTGTTTCGGCGCTTCGAGCGTTCGCTGACGGCCGGTGTGATCCTCGAGATAAAGATCTCAAAGCCGGGCACAATCGGCAAGTACACTCGCTTGACGATCCGTCACGGTAAGCTGCCGACCCGGGTCGACAGCTGCCTCGATGCATCCGGGTTCAAACCTATCGCCTGCCCGACATCGTGAACAGCTTTCGCTTCGCCACCCGAAGGATCAACACCCGGCGATACCAGGCCCGCACAGACCGCCGGCTACGGGTCCACGCTGGCGGATACCACGCCCGCATGGGCGGTCGCGAGCTCCTCACCGCGATCGTCCTCTGCGCCGCGATCTTCGGCTGCGCTTTCGTGATTGGGCGCGACGCGAGCAGCACCACGAGCGCACCTCGCGAAGGCGGGCCGTGGGCCATCCCAGTCGTGTCAGCGGGCACCCCGATTCCGACACGCCTGAGCAGTGCTCCGCCGGTTCAGATCGAAGTGCCCGCCCCGGTGCGCCCGGTGACAAAGGCGCATGGCCACTCCGCGACCGGGGTCGCTCCGGCGCCCGCCCCCCTTGCAGAAGGCGGCGCGACGGTCGCCCCGGTCTCGCCGGCGCCGACGCCGGCGCCCCGACCCGCCGCGCCCG
>JAOPZM010000092.1 GCA_025964115.1 Solirubrobacterales bacterium | reverse complement strand
CCGACAGCTCCTCGACTCCCAGCGCCGCGGCGACGTTGAGGGCCATACCGTGACGGAAGAAGTCGTCCAGTTGCTCTGGCTCAGCGCCTGAGAGCTCACCGGCGAGCTCCACCAGCTGCGCGAAGCGGTGGCGCACGGATGCGCGCACGGCCTCGTCATCGCAGGCGGCGTAGCACTGGTGCTGGAGCATCAGGTAGTCGCGGTCGCTGACGAGCAGCTCCTTGTAGGCGCGGCCCATCGCCTGGAGCGCGTCCTCGCAGTCGGGCGGCGCCTTGCCCTCGCGGAAGTCGGCCGCTGCGCTCCTGAAAGTGTCGGCGAGGCGCTCGAAGCTGCGGTCCAGCGCCGCGATGAAGAGATCGCGCTTGCTCGAGAAGAGGCTGAAGACGTAGGGCTGGGCGACGCCGACCCGCCTGGCGATGCGCTCGACGGGCGTACCGTGCAGGCCGCCGTGGGCGAACTCATGCACGGCGGCCGAGATCAGCGCCTCGCGGCGCTCGGCGGCGGGGACGCGCCGGCGGGCCGGCTCCGGCGCACTCATGCAGCCTCCTGGGCGGGAACGCCGGCGAGGCCCCCGGTGAGCTCGTGAACGCCCGCCCCGGCGGACTCGAGGACGGCGTCCCGGCGTGTCTGGAAGGGCAGGGCGAGTACGACGAGCGCGCCGGCTGCGAGCACGGCGACACCCACCCACAGCGCCGGAAGCAACCCGTCGATGAACGCCTGAGCGGAGGCGTAGCTGCCGGACGCGGTGAAGATCGAGGCGAGCACGGACACGCCGAGCACGCCGCCGATCTCGCGGATCGCGTTGTTGGCGCCCGAGGCCTGGCCCGCCTGGTCGGTGCGCACGGAGGAGAGGACGGCGTTGGCCGAGGGCGCGAACACGAGCGCCATCCCGGCGCCGGCCATGATGAAGGGGGCGATCATCTGCGAGTAGGCGAGGTGGGTGCTCGCGATCGAGGTGATCCACGCGAGGCCTCCGGCCTGCAGTGCGAGGCCGCCGGCCATGAAGGGGCGGCTGCCGAGGCGCTCGGAGAAGACGCCGGCGAGCGGGGCGACGACCATCGTCGCGCCGGTCCACACGAGCAGCTTCAGGCCGGCCTGCAGGGGGGAGTTGTGAAGGACGTTCTGCATGTACTGGGAGAGGAAGAAGATCGAGCCGAACATACCGAAGTACATGCTCACGGAGGCGACGTTGGTGACCGCGAAGGAGCGCTTTGCGAAGAAGTGCATCGGCAGCATCGGCTCGCGGGCGCGCAGCTCCCAGGCGACGAAGCCGGCGAGCAGCAGTCCGCCGGCGATCAGGCTCGCGAGGATCGTGGGGCTCGTCCAGCCGAGCGACTGGGCGCGGACGAGGCCGAAGACCAGGCCGAAGGCGCCGCCGCAGCCGAGCGCCAGGCCGCGCAGGTCGAGCGTGCCGTAGGGACCGCGGCTCTCGCGCAGCACGCGCACGGCCAGCGGCGCGAGCAGGATGCCGATCGGCACGTTGATCCAGAAGATCCAGTGCCAGGAGATGCCCTGCACGACGGCCCCGCCGACGAGCGGGCCGATCGCCACGGCGATGCCGCTGATGCCCGACCAGACTCCGAGCGCCAGGCCGCGTTTGGAGACGGGGAAGGCCTCGGCGAGCAGGGTGAGCGTGAGCGGCGTGACGACGGCCGCACCGGCACCCTGCACGGCGCGCGCGGCGACGAGCAGCTGCGTGGTGGGGGCGAGCGCGGCGGCCGCCGAGGCGACGGTGAAGAGGGCCAGCCCCGCGATGAACATGCGCTTGCGCCCGAAGCGGTCGCCGAGGGCCGCGCCGGTCAGCAGCAGCACGGCGTAGGCGAGCACGTAGGCGTTCACGGTCCACTCGAGCGACTGGATCGAGGCGCCGAGGTCACGGCGGATCGTGGGCAGCGCGACGCTCACGACGAGGTTGTCGAGCACGACCATGAAGAGGGCGATCGAGACGATCGCCAGGGTCCAGCCGTTCCTTCGCGAGCTGCTCATCTGTGACGCTCCCAACGTTCGTGGTGCCTGCATGGGGAGGATATTAGCAGTCGCTAATAATTTATGCAAGAGAGGCGGCCTCACGGCCGCGGAGATTCCCGGCCGTGGTTCCCCAGCGCTCCGTGGGCGCGTCACGCGGGGCTCGCCCGGCAACCGAGGAGGGCGGGGGCATGCGGCGAATACCATGGGTGCGATGAGAAGAGCACCGTCGAGGGCGCTGGCGCCCCTCAGCGTCCTGTGCGGCGCCCTGCTGCTGCTCGGCTGCGGCTCCGGGACGAAGACCGTGACCGTCTCGAGCGCGCCGGCGGTCACGCAGCCGAGCACCACGACCGCGACCACCCCCACCGCCAAGACGCCGACGAGCACGACGAAGGCGCCGACGGGAGGTGCAGGCGCGAGGACGGGCACGACCCGAAGCGCCCCCGAGCCGGCGTTCACCCAGGAAAAGCCGCCCTCGGAAGGCGAGGCCGCCGCCGCGGCGCTCGTCCGCTCGAAGGGCTACACGCCCAACGACAGCTCCGAGTACCACTCCAACCAGGCCCTGCGGGTGCTGCTCGCCACCAGGTCGGGCTCGGGCGACGGCTATGGCCAGCAGGCGTTCTTCTTCGTCAACGGCCGTTACATCGGGACCGACGCGAAGCAGCCGAGCGCGAGGGTGCGGGTGCTCTCCCAGGGCGACACCGAAGTGACGCTCGGCTACCCCCTCTACCGCAAGAGCGATCCCCTCTGCTGCCCCGGCGGCGGGCAGGCGACGGTGCGCTTTCAGCTCAACAACGGCAGGCTGACCGCGCTCGACGCGATTCCGCCGGTCGAACGCTCGAGCGGCCTGAGCAGGTACTAGCCTTTCGTCGATGCGCCGCGGGCGGCGCCTCGCAAGGTGCCCGCGAGGTCCTAAGGTGATGCGGAAATGACAATCCGCGAGCAAAGGGGTTCCCTCCGATGAGTACCAGGATCGAAGGCCGCGCCGAGGAGCTGCTCAAAGCCAAGAACTTCGCCCACGTGGGGACGCTGCGAGCCGACGGGTCGGTGCAGGTCGCACCGACATGGGTGGACGTGCAGGACGGCCGGCCTGTCGTCAACACGGCGGAGGGCCGCGCGTGGCCGCGCAACCTGGAGCGCGACCCGAGGATCACGCTCGAGGTGCAGAACATGGAGAACCCCTATGAGTACGTCGAGATCCGCGGGCGCGTCGCCGAGCGCACGCACGAGGGCGCCGACGAGCACATCGACGCGCTCGCGAAGAAGTATCTCGGCGTCGATGTGTACCCCTACCGCCAGCCCGGCGAACAGCGGGTGATCATCCGAGTCGAGCCCGAGTACGTGAAGGTCATGGGCAGCTGATCGGCGGCGTCAGCGGCGCAGCAGCCGCCGCCACAGCGAGGGTGCCCGGGGCTGGGTGCGCAACCACTCGTCGCGCAAAACGATCTCACCGCGCGAGCGTGCCTTGAGCACGCAGTGCGTGTGAGCGTGGCGGCGACGGCGGGTGTCCCCTTCGGGGGCGATCAGCATATGCTCGCTCAGAGCGGGCAGCGGATGACCACATATCGGACAGCTATACGTCGCGGGCTTGCGGTTCGCCGCACGTCGTACCGTCCACCAAGGCGCGGGCGGAAGGCTCAGCACGGCTCCATTGTCGCGCCGCTGGCCGCGACGGTGGCGGCGACGCTCGCCGCCACGGCCCTCGTGCGGGCGGGGACGGCGCTCGCGAAGGCCGAGCGCGACCGCCGCGCGCGCGCACAGCTCAAGCGCCTGCGCCAGTTCGCGCTGCTGCCGGGCGAGCGTCCCGCCGAGGGCCTGCAGCGGATCGCCGTGGGCCAGCTCGACATGGCCCTCGAGCTGCTCGAGGGTGAGATCGACCGCGACGGCGCCGCCGGCGTGGTTCACGAGATCCGAAAGGCGCTCAAGCGGCTGCGCGCGCTGGTGAGGCTGCTCCGGGACGTGCTCCCGCAGGGAGTGTTCGCCGCGGAGAACGCCGTGCTGCGCGACATGGGCCAGCGCCTGTCGGGCGCGCGGGACGGGGAGGTGATGCTCAGCACGCTCGAGCAGCTGCTCAAGCGCCATCCGCGCAAGCTCGGCCGCCGCCGCAGCCTGGCCAGGCTGCGCGAGCGGCTCGCGTTCGAGCGCGACCGGACCGCCTCGAGCGTGCTGCTGGGCGACGCCGCCCGACGCCAGCTGACCGGTGAGCTCCGCGCGCTGCGCTCGAGGGTGCTGCAGTGGAGGCTCCCCGAGCGGGCGGGCATGGAGCTGGCCGCTCCCGGACTCGAGCGCATCTACCGGCAGGGCCGAGCGCGCCACCGGCGGGCGGCGAGGGGCAAGGGCGATCGCAGCCGCGCGATGCACGAGTGGCGCAAACGCGTCAAGGACCTGCGCCACGCGGCCGAAATGCTCGACCGCGGCGACCCCCGCGGCGAGCGGCACGGCAGGCAGCGGGGCGGGCGCAAGAAGCGCAGGGAGGCCACGCGCATCCACCGGCTCGCGCGAGGGGCCGACGCGCTTGGAGAAGTGCTGGGGGAGGACCACGACCTGGCGGTCTTCGACGAACGCGTGCGCAGGGACCCCGACCTGCAGCTCGGCCGCCGCGCTCGAAGGACGCTGCTACGGCTGATCTCGCGTCGCCGCCGCCAGCTGCGCCGGCAGGCGCTTCGCCACGGCGATCGCATCTACCGGCGAGCGCCGAAGGCGTTCCTGGCTCGCATGCGCGACGCCTACGCGCGCGGCGCCCGGGGTTAGGCTGCGCTCAGGCGACGCTTACGATCGTGAGCCTGCGGCGGCCCTTGGGCAGCGAGACGGAGATCTGCTCGCCGCTCGGGCGCCCGAGCAACGCCACCGCGACCGGGGATTCCGCCGACAGGCGGCCCTCCCTCGCGTTCGCTTCATGGGAGCTCACGATCCGCCAGGTCTGCTCCGCGCCCTCGTCGTCGCGCACGACCACTGTGGAGCCGAAGCCGACGACGCCCGACGGCCCCGCGATCTCTTCCTCGACGATCACGGCATCGGCGATCTTCTCGCGCAGCCTCGCGATCTTCGTCTCCAGGTGCGCCTGGTCGTTCTTGGCGTCGTGGTACTCGCTGTTCTCCTTCAGGTCGCCCCAGTCGCGCGCTGTCTTGATCCGCTCGGCGATCTCCCGGCGCCCGTCGCGCTCGAGCGCGGCAAGCTCGTCCAGAAGGGCCTGGAGCCCCTCGGCGGTCGTCAGATTGGCTCCGTCGCTCACTGACGCGAGCCTATCGACTCCGGCTCCCCGGCCCGGCTCCCGAGATCAGAAGTAGGTGCTCGCCGGGGAGGCGAGCAGGGCGTAGATCTGCGCGATCGAGGCCTGCACGAGCAACTGGGCGGATGGAGGCGAGCCGGCCACGAACAGGTTGTTGCGCAGGCGCAGGTGCTGCCAGGCGTAGTCGACATAGGCCTGCGCGAGCTTCTTCCCGGGCGGATCGTGGGTGATGGAGTCGAGGTAGAGCAGGTTGCGGAAGTAGACCGACGGGAAGAACGGGATCTCCGAGCCGAGGCGTTCGGGGGTGAAGTAGGCGAGCGCCGCGCGGGCGGCCTGGCGTGCGTCGTAGAGGTAGCCGGCGTTGCCGGTCGCCTGGTAGAGAAGCGCCCCGGCACCGATCATCGTGCCCTGGTTGTAGCTCCACAGCATCGGTTCGATGACGCCCTTGGGGCTGATGTGGTCGGCGTAGAGGCCGCTCGGGGCGAGCAGGCAGCGGCGCACCCATTCGTAGGCTTTGACCGCGAACTGGAGGTACTGGACGTTGCGGGTGACGCGGTAGAGCTGTGCGCCGAGCTCCGCCGCCGGCGCGGTCGTGACCGTGTTGCGGTCGTTGTTTTCGGCCGCGTTGGAGAACGGTATGCCGCCCGGGCAGGCGTGTTCGGGATTGGTGTCCCAGCCGGCCATCTCGAAGGCCATCACCGCCTGGGCGTCGGCGAGCACGGTCGGGTCGTGCGTGACCTCATAGGCGCGCGCGAGCTCGATGCCGATCCAGTCGTTGTCGTCGTAGTACTTGGTCCCCCCCGGTCCGGCCGGCGGTGCGACGGTCCCGTCGAAGGCCGCCAGCGTGCTCGTATACAGGCCTTCGGGCGCACCCGAGTTGTCGCGGTCGAGGTAGGAGTCCAGGCCGACGAGGCGCGCCTTCAGTTCGCGCGTGAGCGAGAGCGGAACGCGTGGGACATGCGCCATGCTCACGGTGGCGGCGAAGGCCTGCGAGAAGGGCCACAGAAAGGAGAAGGGTTCGCCGCTGTAGAGGCCGGAGCCCTGAAGGTAGTAGTACTTCTGCATCGCCTCGAAGGCCACGAGCGCACGCGCCGCGTTGCCGCGCTGGACGGGCTTGGCCGGCTTGCGCCGGGCGCGTGGCGAGC
>JAOPZM010000065.1 GCA_025964115.1 Solirubrobacterales bacterium | reverse complement strand
AGAACGAGTCCGGCGTCACGTTCACGATGCCCATCAGGCGAAACTCGCCCCGGGCAGCTGTCCGTGCGACGCTCAGCTGAGGCCGGGGAGCTCGGGGTCGGTGCCCCGCAGCTCAGCGGTGCCGCCGGCGAGGCCCGGACGCGGGATCGTGCGCGGCGCTTCGCGCTCGGCACGGTCGGCCGGGGCCGGCGGGGGCGCGGGCAGCTCAGGCTGTGACTCCTCTTCGACCCCGAAGACCTCGTCCTCGCTCTTGCCCGCGAGCAGCGCCAGGAACTCCTCCTTCTCGATCGTCTCGCGCTTGACGAGGATCTGCGAGATCTTGGTGAGGTCCTGCTGGTGCTCGTTGAGGATGTCCTTCGCGCGCTGGTGAGCGGCCTCGATGATCCGCCTCACCTCGTCGTCGATCTCACGGGCGATCTCGTCGGAGTAGTCGGGCTCGGTCGAGAACTCGCGCCCCAGGAAGGGCTGGCCGTGGTCGTGTCCGAAGACGCGCGGCCCGAGCTTCTCGCTCATGCAGAAGCGCATAACCATCTGCTTGGCCGTGGCCGTCACCTTCTCGATGTCGTTCGAGGCGCCGGTGGTGATCTCGCCGAACACGAGCTCCTCCGCGGCGCGGCCGCCGAGCGTCATCGCCATCGAGTCCTTCAGCTCGGCTCGGGTCGTCAGGAAGCGGTCCTCCTGCGGCATCGAGATCGTGTAGCCGAGCGCCTGCCCCCTGGAGATCACCGAGATCTTGTGAACGGGGTCTGAGTGCTCGAGGAAGTGGCCGACGAGCGCGTGGCCCATCTCGTGGTAGGCGGTGATCAGCCGCTCTTTCTCGCTCATCACGCGCGTCTTCTTCTCGGGGCCGGCGATCACGCGCATGATCCCCTCCTCGAGCTCTTCCTGGCCGATTTCGCGCTTGCCGGTCCTCGCGGACAGCAGCGCCGCCTCGTTGATCAGGTTCGACAGGTCGGCGCCGGTGAAGCCGGGGGTCTGACCGGCCAGGGCGTCGATGTCGATCACCTTGGCCAGCGGCTTGCCGCGCGTGTGCACCTCGAGGATCTTCGCCCGGCCCTTGCGGTCGGGACGGTCGACGGCGATCTGACGGTCGAAGCGCCCCGGACGCAGCAGCGCCGGGTCGAGGATGTCGGGCCGGTTGGTGGCCGCGATCATGATGATGTTGTCCTTCGCCTCGAAGCCGTCCATCTCGACGAGCAGCTGGTTCAGCGTCTGCTCGCGCTCGTCGTGGCCTCCGCCGAGACCCGCGCCACGGTGGCGCCCCACCGCGTCGATCTCGTCCATGAAGATGATGCAGGGGCTGTTCTGCTTCGCCTGCTCGAAGAGGTCGCGTACACGTGAGGCGCCCACGCCGACGAACATCTCGACGAAGTCAGAGCCCGAGATCGAGAAGAACGGAACGCCCGCCTCGCCCGCCACGGCGCGCGCCAGCAGCGTCTTGCCGGTGCCCGGCGGCCCGTAGAGCAACACGCCGGTCGGGATCCGCGCTCCCAGCGCCTGGAACTTCTTGGGGTTCTCGAGGAACTCCTTGATCTCGTGCAGCTCCTCGACGGCCTCGTCCACCCCCGCGACGTCGCGGAAGGTGATCTTCGGCGAGTCGGCCGACAGGCGCTTGGCGCGCGACTTGCCGAACGACATCACTTTCGAGCCGCCGCCCTGGACCTGGTTCATGATGAAGATCCAGAAGCCGAAGAACAGGACGAACGGGATGATGTACGTGAGCAGGCCCAGCAGGGCGCTGCTCTTTTCCGATTCGACGTTGTATTTGACCCCGGCGCTGCGCAGTTCCTTGATCAGTTCGGGCGCCGCCTGGTCGATGAAGCCCGTTTCGTACTTTTCTTTGTTGAAGAGTTCGACTTCGAGCGCTTTGCCCTTGTTCTTCAGCTCGACCGATTTGACTTCGTGTTTGGGAATCTCGCTCGCAACGAGCGTCTGGTAGCTGTGGGGGTGATGGTTGCTCGACCCCGGGTTGACGAGTTTGACGGCGAGGAACGCCAGTACGACCACGATGAGGATCGGGAACGCGGCGCTCTTGAAGAAACGGCTCATGGCGAGATCCTGAAGGTCGTGGCGCCGTTTGAGTTCTTGGGCACCAGTCCCCTAGCGTACCATGGGCCACCTGTCCTTTCGGCCGCTGCAGCGGGCCGGCTGCGGTGGAGCGGCTAGCTCTCGAGGGCCGCCACGAACGGCAGGTTGCGGTGGCGCTCGGCGTAGTCGAGGCCGTATCCGACCACGAAGCGATCGGGGATCTCGAACCCGACGTAGCGCGTCGGCAGGTCGACCTTCCGCCGCTCGGGCTTGGTGAGCAGCGCACACACCTCGAGCGTGCGCGGGTTGCGCGAGCCGAGGTTGCGCAGCAGGTACTGGAGCGTCAGGCCCGAGTCGACGATGTCCTCGACGATCAGCACGTCCCGGTCTTCGATCGCCGCGTCGAGGTCCTTGAGGATCCGCACGACACCCGAGGAGTCGGTGGCCGAGCCGTAGGAGGCGACGGCCATGAAGTCGACCTCGACGGGAATGTCGATGAACCGCATGAGATCGCTCAGGAAGAACACCGCACCCTTCAGGACGCCGACCAGGAGCAGCGACCGGCCGGCATAGTCGCGCGAGATCTCCTCGCCCAGCTCGGCGACGCGCCGCTGCAGATCCTCGGCGGTGACGAGCACCTCGCCGACTGCGGCCTCGCCTGCCACGCGCGCGGGTGTGGACACGGTCGTGAGTCTAGTCCCCGCGCGGCGGCAGCCTGACCATCTCCAGCACGCCGCCCTCGATCACGGCGCCGGCGTTGCCTCCCACGTGCAGCTCCGACCGGCCCCCGCGGCGAGCGAGCGCGAGGATCTCCTGCACGCGGTCCCCGGCCTGGGGCACGTAGTCGCCGACCGCGTCCTCGGCCAGCCGCACGACCACCAGGCGCGCCAGCGCCGGGGACAGCTCCTTCAGTCGCGCGATCGTGATGCTCGCCCGCCCGCCCAGCTCCTCGGCGACGAGGCCGTCCAGCAGCGCGGTCTCCTCGCGCAGCAGCCGCGCGGTCCTCAGCACGTTCGCATCGGCCGCGGGGTGCACCGCACGGAGCGCCGCCAGTAGGCCGTGCCGCACGCGCGCCCGGGCGTACTGCTCGTCGTCGTTGCTCGCATCATCACGCCACTGGAGCGAACGCGCCCGGCAGTAGGCGGCGGTCTGCTCGCGCGTGACGCCCAGCAGCGGTCGGATCAGCCTCCCCTCGCCGGCCACCATGCCCTGCAGGGCTCGCCGCCCCGGAGAGCAGGCGAGCCGGTAGAGGATCGTCTCGACCTGGTCTGAGGCCGTGTGGCCGGTCGCGAACAGCCCGTCCTGCTCCCGGGCGATGCGCTGGGCCTCGCGGTAGCGGACGTCCCGTGCCCATGCCTGGACGTTGCCCGCTCCTGGCGCCCGCGCCGCGCCGTCCCGTGACGGGCGGCTCTCGTGGAGCAGCTTCAACTCGACGCCGAGGGCTGTGCAGAGCGCCGCGCAGTGCTGCTCGTCGGCGGATGCCTCCTCGCGCAGCCCGTAGTTGACGTGCAGCGCCGAGAGCTCCTGCGCTCCGTGCAGCGCGAGCGCGACGTCGAGCAGGCAGACCGAGTCGCGGCCCCCGGAGAGCATCACCAGAAGGGGCCTGTCCCTGGCGTCCGCGAGAGCGCCGGCCGCGGCCTCGCGCACAACGGCCACGACGTCCACCGGCCTACTCCCCCGGCGTCGAGGCGATGAACAGCTCGGTCGGCTCGGAGAAGCCCTTCAGCCGGACCTCGCCGATGCGGTCGAACGCCAGCCCGTCCATCCCGGCGGCCATGTCGACGACCGCCCGTGTGACCAGCACCTCGCCGCCTCCGGCGCGGGCGACGACGCGCGCTGCCTGGTTGACGTCGCGCCCGTAGTAGTCGCCGTCGCGGTAGAGAGCCTCGCCGTAGTGGATCCCGATCCGCACCGACGCCTCCTCGACGAAGACCTGCGATTGCAGGCCCACGGCCCACTCCGTCAGGGCGGCCGGATCGGGGCCGACGACCATCACCTCGTCGCCAAGCGTCTTCGTCACCCGCGCATCGACCGGCAGCGACTGCTCGACCGCCTCGACGAACCGCTCGACCGTGCCCAGCGCTGCCTCGTCGCCCCGCTCGACCGTGAGGCGGGCGTAGCCCGCCAGGTCGGCGAACGCGATCGCAACACGCAGGCGCCCCTCCTCATACGCGTTCTCACCGAGGTCGGACTCCATGTGGCCGATCACGTCCTGCTCGACGAAATGTGCGAGGAAGCGGCCGTGCACGAACCCCATGAGCGGTGCGATGAACGGCAGCACCTCGCCCACGATCCCCTCCATCTGCTCGGCGATCTCAAGGCCCGGGATGCCTTCGCGCATGAGCGGCTCGTGCACATAGAGGTGGAAGAGGCGGACCTCCGCGTCGGCGATCTGCGCGAGCGCCTGCCCGTACACGCGCGCCAGCTGAAGGAACGCCTCGAGGGGAATGCCCGCCTCGAGCATCGCCTCGACGTACTTCAGCAACTCGAGATCCTCCTCGGTGAGGCCCTGGGTCGAGAGCGAGCCGAGGCCCATCGTGGCGAAGATGCGCTCGATCAGCTCCTCCTCCACGCCACTCGTGCGCGCGGCCTCCTGCAGCGTGTAGCGCTGGTCGGAGCCGCTCAGCAGGTTCTCGATCGGCCCCACGGCCAGCTGGCCACGGTCGCTGGCCTGCTTGATCCGCTCGAGGCTGTGGCCGCGGGCGCGCAGTCGCGCCACCACGCGCACGTAGGCGACCGAGGCGGGGGTCCAGTGCCCCTCATAACCCGGGACCAAGCCCTTCTTCACCCAGCGGGTCACGGTCGCCGGCGACACGCCAGCGCGAGCCGCGACCTGGGCGAGGGTCAGCTCGGCGGAGTTCACGGGATGGTCCTCCGGCTCAGACACACACGAACGCGAAGGACGGTCCCATGGCAGGCAGTCTAAAGTCGCCGCCGGTGGCCGGAAGCGACCCCATCCACCTGCAACCCACGGCCGAGCTCGCCGAGCGCGTGCTGCTGCCTGGCGATCCGGGACGCGCACTCGCCCTCGCCCAGCTGCTACTGGAGCAGCCGCTGATGTTCAACCATCACCGCGGCCTGTGGGGCTACACCGGTGCCGCGCCCGACGGCGAGCCGCTCACGATCCAGGCCACGGGCATGGGCGGCCCCTCGGCCGCGATCGTGCTGTCGGAGCTGATCGCGCTGGGCGTGAAGCGCGCGATCCGGGTGGGCACCTGCGGCGCGCTCGCACCCGGGCTCGAGCTCGGCGAGCTGATCATCGCGAGCGAGGCGATCGGCGCCGACGGGACCTCGCGGGCGCTCGGCGCAGGCGAGCGCGTGGCGGCAGACGTGCAGCTCACCGAGGCGCTGATCGTCCAGGCCCCCTCGGCCCGCTGCGGAGTGGTCGTGAGCGTCGACCTGTTCTATGACAACGGGAGACGGCCGTCCGCTCCCGAGGCGCTGGCGATCGAGATGGAGGCGGCCGCCCTGTTCGCCGTGGGTGCCACTGCCGGCCTGCCCGTCGCCTGCATGCTCGCCGTATCCGACACGTTCGATCCGAACGGCGTCAGGAGGCGGATCGAGGACGCCGCGCTGCTCGCCGCCGCCGAGCGGATGGGCGCAGCCGCGGTGGCCGCCCTCTCGGACTGAGTCTCAGCCGCCCTTCGGCGCGGCTTTGCGGGAGGCGGCAGCTTTTCCGCCGGCCCGGCCGCCCGTTGCTGGGCGCCCGGCTTTGGGCGGCCGCCCGGCTTTGGCCGGCCGCCTGGCTTTCGGCGATGCCGCCGAGCGGGCGGCGGGCGCGTGCGCCGGCGACTCCTTCGCTTGCGGCTGCGCGGTCTGATCGAGCTTGCGCGTCAGGGCCTGCAGCTGCTCCTCGATCGCCGACAGGCGTGCCTCGACGCCGCCGGATGCGACCGCGCGGTCCAGCCGCCCGACCCCGTCCTCGATGCCCTCCAGGCGGTATGAGACCGATCGCAGCCTCCGCGTCAGCCTCTCGATGTCGGCGGCCGAGGGAAGGTTGAGCGCTCCCATCGCGACCTCCTGCGCCTGGGCCGCCTTATCGCGGGCGTCGAAGGCGCGACCGAGCGCGCTCGTCAGCAGCGGGTTCTCCAGCAGATCGGACAGGGCGCGGCCGAGGCGGTCCTCGGTACTGCCGCCGAGACGCTCCCGCAGGCTCCTGCTAACGCTGCTCGCGTCGGACATCCTTCGGCTCCTGATCGTCGAGTGACGGGCGGGCGCCGGCGGCTTCCCACCCGGGCCCACAGCAGAAGGATACGGTGAAGCGATGCCCGAGCAGCTGTTCATCTTCATCCAGATGGAGTTTCCCTGGGCGCTCGGGCCCTCCGATGGCCGCTACCTCCTGCGCCCGGGCGCGGACACAGAGCCAGAGCGCGTCGTGGTCCTGGGAACGCTCGGCGCGGGGCGATCCTCGCCCGGCGCAGCCGCCTCCGCGCGGCGCGGGCTGTCGATGCTGAGCAGCTCGCGCCGGCGCGGGCTCGGCTCGGCCGCCGCTCCCGACCCCGCGCCCGTCCCCACCGCCCGCGTCACGATCGTGGATCCCGTGCCGCTTTCGGCCGAGCACCAGGCACGCGCGTGGCTTGCGGAGCTCGACGCCGAGCGGGAGGTCAGTGCGGCGACGGCCGTCCTCAACCGCGTCCTGCAAGCGCACCGCATCGCCTCCGCTGATCCCTACACCCACGAGATCTCACCCGAGCAGGCACTCGTGATCAGGGCCGGATGGGGCGAGGGCGAGCAGGTGGCATACGGGCAGTGGCTTCACGCGCAGGAGCTGATCTGGTCGGCGATCGAGCGCCGCGCGTCGGCGAGGCGCCGGCGCCCGCGCGGGCGCTCCGCCGCGCTGCGCCCGCAGGAGCGCGTCGCCGTCCTGCTCGGTGCCCGCGGCGCGGCGCTGATGTGCGAGGAGCTCGTGTTGCGCGCGCGAGCGGACCTCGACCATGCACGGCCGGCGCACGCAGCGATCGAGCTGGACCGGGCGTTCGCCGCAGCGCTTGCGGAGCTGCGGGGCGAGAACCGGCAGGACCTCGCGATCCGCATCGCCGAGCTCGAGCAGCTGCGAGCCGGCGTCGCCGAGCAGGGTCGCCTCGCGCTCCCGGGCACCGGCGGTGCGCTCGACGAGGACGTCGTGCGTCACGCGCTCGAGCGCCTTGAAGCCGCGCTTCGTGCACGCACGGCGACTGGGTTTAACCTGCAGTGAGCATGGATCCCACGACGACCGCGATCGGCACCTGGAGCGGAGGGCGCTTCATGCACTTCGGCGAGCCGCTCGGCGACGAGCGCTTCACGGCGCTGCTGCGGCCAGGCGCCGGCATAGACACGGTGATCACCGCCGACGTCTATGGCGCCGGAGAGGCCGACGTCGCCCTGGGGAGGGCGCTCGACGGAATAGAGCGCAGCAGCTATTGCCTCATCGGAGCCGTCGGGCACGACTTCTACCGCGGCCAGCGAGACGGAGCCAAGGGCTATCCGCGCTTCACCGACCCAAGCCTGCGGGGTCCCGGCGAGTACGCCAGCTACATCCGCATGGCGACCGAACGCAGTCTCGATCGCTGCGGTGTCGAGCACTTCGACCTACTGCTCCTGCACAACCCCGACCGCGTCGGCTACTCGAGCCCGGCGGTCTGGGAGGGGATGCAGGCCGTCCGCGAGGCCGGCCTCACGCGCCTGCTCGGCGTGGCGCCGGGCCCCGCGAACGGCTTCACGCTGGATCTGATCGGCTGCCTCGAGCGTTTCTCGAGGCAGATCGACTGGGCGATGATCATCCTCAACCCGCTCGAGCCGTGGCCCGGCGAGCTGGTGCTCGACGCCGCCGCCGCCCACGACGTGAGCCTGATCACGCGGGTGGTCGACTACGG
Source organism: Solirubrobacterales bacterium (assembly GCA_025964115.1). Taxonomy (GTDB): domain Bacteria; phylum Actinomycetota; class Thermoleophilia; order Solirubrobacterales; family Solirubrobacteraceae; genus Palsa-744. Next base: position 755 of record JAOPZM010000065.1, on the reverse strand, counting down.
CGGCATGTTCCACGACGACGTCCTGCCCGACCACGCCTTCGCCGAGCACGACCACCGCAAGTTCCGCCCCGAGGGATGGGTGCGCGCGGGCCGGGAGAAGCTCGAGCAGATGCGTCCCTACGCTGAGCACCACGGCCTGACGATGCTGCAGCTCGCCTGCGCGTGGAACCTTGCGCAGCCGGGCGTCCGATGCGTCGCGCCCACCCTCATCCAGGAGAGCGGGACCGCCGCCCGCCCGATCGAGGACAAGCGCGCCGAGCTCGCCGCGGTCGTTGGTGACGGCGGCCTGAGCCCCGAGGAGGTGAGCGCGATCTGCGAGATCGGCGATAACACCGGCTCGATGACGCTGAAGGGGGCAAGCGTCGAATATGACGGGCCGCCCCGGTCCGATCGCTGGGAGCTCGACAGCGAGCTGGCGGCGGTTGCCGGGCGCTGGAACATCGACCCGCGGCGCGAGCTCGCAGCGGCTGCGACCGTGGGGACACACGACAAATGACGGGAGACAGCACGTGAGCATCGACGTGCGCGCGATCAAGCAGGGACAGCGGGCGATGTGGGCCAGCGGCGACTATCCAGAGGTCGCGCGCCGGATCGAGAGCGTCGCCGAGCTCCTCGCGCAACGGGTCGGGGCCGGCCCGGGCGTCCGGATGCTAGACGTGGCAACGGGGAGCGGCAACGTGGCGCTCGCCGGCGCGCGCGCCGGCGCCGAGGTCACCGGGCTCGACCTCACGCCGGAGCTGCTGGAGGCGGCGCGC
>JAOPZM010000054.1 GCA_025964115.1 Solirubrobacterales bacterium | reverse complement strand
AGCCAACCCCTTTCCACGAGGGCTTGTGGGCTTGGGTCGGAGGATGGTCTCCTGGCTCCCGGGCCTACCCCTTCGCGCCTTCCCGGTCCGCCTGAGGCGGATCAGTGGCTTCGCGCCGAGCTGGCGCGCCGCGATGGGCATCCCCGGTCACAGTGGCGGGTCCGCGCCGGACTTTCACCGGCTTCCCATGACCACCGACCTTGACGCCGCGAATCCTACTCGACCTGCGCATCTCAGACAGGTCGCTCGACCGCGTCCTTGAGCCGGGCGAGGCGCTCATCCCAGGCCGACTCGGCGTCCCGGATCCAGGCCGCAGCGGGGCCGAGGGCGCCGGAGCGCAGCCGGTAGCTGACCTCCCGCCCGCTCGCCGGGGCGCGTTCGATGAGCCCGGCGCTGTCGAGCATCGAGATGTGCTTCGCCACCGCCTGGCGCGTGATCGGCAGCGTCGCGGTCAACGCGGGCACGGTCGTGGTGCGGTCGCGCAGCAGCGCCTGGACCATCTGGCGCCGCGTCGGATCTGCGAGCGCCGCGAAGACCCGGCCCACCTCGTCGGTCAAGCGAGCACCCCGGTGAAGCTCGACGCGAGCATCGCGATCGGGAACGATGGGATGCTCTCTGTCACGACGACGCGCGTCCCGCGCGGCATCGCCACGAGCAGGAACTCGACGCGCGTCGGAGGCTGATCCTCAGCGCCCCACCACCAGACGAGCCGCTGCGGCTCCTCGACGTGCTCGACGCGTATCTCGAGATCCGGCTCCTTCAGCCACCGCTCGCGTCCCTGCTCGGTCGCGAGCGCCTCCCACACCTCTTCGCGGGTCGCTTCGACGTCAACTTCACGCGTCACCGGCATCGCTACCTCCTTTGACAACCACATGGTTGCTATTGTCGTGACAACCGCCCAGTTGTCGAAAGGATAGCTCCCGGGCAACTCATTCCCATGGTCGTCGAGCAGAGCCCCCGGGGCGAGCGCTCGTTCGACATCTACTCCCGCCTGCTGAACGAGCGAATCGTCTTCATCGGCACGCCCGTCGACGACCAGGTTGCGAACCTCGTGGTGGCCCAGCTGCTGCATCTGGAGAGCGAGGATGCCGACAAGGACATCTCCCTTTATGTCAACTCGCCCGGCGGGAGCGTCTACGCCGGCCTCGCGATCTACGACACGATGCAGTTCGTCAAGCCCGATGTGCAGACGATCTGCTTCGGCGTCGCGATGAGCATGGGCTCGCTGCTGCTGGCCGGCGGCGCTCCGGGCAAGCGCTCGGCGCTGCCGAACAGCCGGATCCTCATCCATCAGCCCTCGGGGGGCTTCGAGGGCCAGTCGACGGACGTCGAGATCCACGCGCGCGAGATCCTCGAGCTGCGCGAGCACATCGACGAGATCTACTCCCGGCACACCGGGCAGCCTTTGGAGCGGGTCCACGATGACATGGACCGCGACCGCTACTTCACCGCCGAGCAGGCGCGTGACTACGGCCTGATCGACCGGGTGATCGCCTCGCACGAGCTGACGCGGCTGCGGACGGGCTTCGTGGCGCCGGTCGAGAAGGTCAGCGCGTAGGCGCGCGGCGGGGCCGTGCTCAGCGAATGTCCGCCTGCAGGTTGCTGCTCGGGTCGGCGAGCGCCGCGCGCTGGCGCTCGTCGAGCCGCGTACCGTCGACGATCAGCTGCCGGGCGGCCTCGAGATCCGCGGAGCGTCCCCACGTGAGGGCCGCCTTGACGACGCCCTCCTTGAGGTACCAGTTGGTGAAGCTCGCCTCCTCGAAGGAGCCGCGCAGGATCTCTTCGTCCCAGTCGTAGGCCGGCCCGACATACTCGAGTTCGCCGAGCCCGGCGAGGAGCGAATAGAAGTAGGGCACCTCCCGGTGCGGCACGTCGCGGCCAAGCATGTTCAGCGCGGCTGTCTTGCCGTGATTGAAGGCCACGTCCCAGTGCTCGATGCGCAGATGCGCGCCACCGTGGATGACCGACTCGTATTCGCAGATGTCGCCGGCGGCGAAGACACCGGGGACCGTTGTCTCCAGGCGCGAGGAGCAGCGCACCCCGCCGCGCTCGCCGATCTCAAGCCCCGCCTTCTGGGCGAGCGTCACATCCGGGATGACCCCCACGCCGACCACGGCCATGTCGGCCGTGAGCTCGAGTCCGCTCTCGGTGATCACCTTGCGCACCCGCTCGGAGCCCTCGAAGCGCCCGAGCGACTCGCCCGGGTGGAAGCTGACGCCGACGCTTTCCAGCTGCTCCTGGAAGAAGCGCCCGGCCCGCGCTCCGAAGGTCACTTCAAGAGGTGCCCGCTCGAGCATCACGATCGCGCACGACTTGCCGAGCGCGGTCAGCGACGCAGCGACCTCGCAGCCGATGAACGAGCCGCCGATCAAGACGACCTCCTTCGCGTCCTCGGCGCCGGCGCGGATCGCGTCGGCGTTACCGAGCGTGCGCAGGTAGTGGATCTGCTCGAGATGGCACCCGTCGACGTTCATGCGCCGGACGTTCGCTCCGGTCGCGATCAGCGCCTTGTCGAACTCGATCTGCTCCTTGCTCGACAGGGTGACGGTGCGTGACCGCACGTCGAGCGCGGTCACGCTCGTTCGCGTGAGCAGCTCGATCCGCTGCTCCTCCCAGAAGTCGTTGGGGCGGAAGTAGGTGTCCTCACGCGACTCCTCCCCGCGCAGGTAGCCCTTCGAGCACTCCGGCCGGTTGTACGGAGGGTCCGGCTCGCGGCCGATGAGCAGCACCTCGCCGCCGGCGCCCTCCTCGCGCAGCCAGCGGGCGCAGTTCCCCGAGGCGAGGCCGCCGCCGATCAGCAAGTAGTCGACCTTGCGCGTTGGCACTGAGGGCAGCCTACAACCCGGGCGGGTGGCGGATCGACCACGCGGCCCACGTAGGGATGCGATCGAGGACCCGCCACCGCGGGCCGTCTTGGTTTCGGTTGGGGCCGACGTCGGTTCCGTTGTGGCTCGTATCCAGCCGCAATCCCGCGATGACGGCGAAGACGTGCTCGGACGGGTGCGTAGTCGCGTAGATCGTCACCCAACGTCCCGGCCCAGGCGCTCCCCAGCGCGTGTAGTCCCTCGCCAGGGGATTGTCGCTGAGGATTTCCCGGATCGGCCGCACCCCGGACCGGTAGAGAACGTAGTTAATGGTGCTCGAACAATCCTCTTCCGCCGCGCCCCGCGGGTCGGGATGCCCAGCCGGGCCATACGGAAGGCCCTGCAGCTCATTGCCGGCCACGACCATCGCCTGAACCGCAGCTGGCACATCATCGGGGACGAAAGCCAGGCGGCCGTCCTGAGGATCGAGCACAGCTCTTTCTCCGGCGGCGAAACGGATCGGGGTCGGGCTCGACCATTCCGCGGCCCGTTCGCTGCCTTCACCGGACGCCTGGCTCGTCGAGATGACGGCCGAGCCGCGATAGCTCGCCGCCCACCGCAAGACGTCGGCGACGTACCACTCGGCCCTGTTGTACGCGAGGATCGCCCGCTGATAATCGGTCGGAGCACCCGACGCGCGCAGGTAGTTGGCTGCACCGAAGATCGCGTCGGCCGGATCCCAGCGGTTCGCCTTGCCGTCACCATTGCCGTCGATCCCGTAGGCGTTCCATGTCGAGGCGATGAACTGCATCGGTCCACCGGCCCCGGCCGAGTTGACCGCGCCTTCTCTCGTGCAGGATGGGTCGGGGTCACGACCGTGGTCGCACTCCACCTTCCCGATGCCTGCGAGGACGGCCCAATCCAGGCGAAACCGTCGCGCTGCTTGCTGGTAGAGGCGCAGGTAGCGCCTCGGGATCTCGCGCTCCGCGAGCGCCGATACGCTCGCCCGCGGCGCCGTCCCGGCGTAGACGCCGCCGGTGCCCAGCGAGGCGGCCTCCAGCCCGGCAAGCGCCGCGACCAAGGCGAGCCCCGTCAAGACGAGCGCTGCTGCAACTGTCGCGGCCAGGCTGCCGCGCGCGAGATCACCGGTCGCTCCTGCGGCTCGCTGCACGCCTGTCAGGGGCGGTTCAGTCCAAGCTGGCGTTTGCGGCCGGCCGCCACCTCGCGCGCATCGCGCATCACGCTCGATTCGGCAACGCTCTCCTCGCGCAGCGGCGCTGTATGGCGGGCGCGGTCAGGCAGGCCCGGGTGCTGCTCCCCAGCCGGGTCTGCCTTGGCGGCCGACCTGGGCTGACCTCCCGGCCGCAGTGGCCCGCCGTCGGCAGCCGGGTCGCCTGGAGGCGGCCTCACGTTTCTGCGTAGAGCGAGCTCGCGATCGATCTCCAGGCGAGCCAGCCGTTGCTCCGGCGGGCTTAGCTGTCGGTATCCCTCGCGTCCGAGCCCGACGAGGGGCGCGAGCTCGGGGTAGTCCCGGCGCTCGCCGGAACGAGCGCCCACGGCGTGCCGGCTTCCCGGCAGTCTCGCCTGGGCATCCAGGAACGCGCTGCGCTCGCGGGCTTCCTCGGCTGCGCCCACAGCGTCGCTCTGGCTCCACATACGCTCGCGATCGAAGACCCGTCGCACCGCGTCGATCTCGTGCAGCTCGCCGTTGAGCTCGCGCTCGATGCGCCCGGACCGATGCGCCAGCTCAGCCGCCCTGCGCGTGTCGCCGTCCGCCAGCGCCCGCTCGCGCTGCTCCTGCAGTCTCGCCAGCCGAGAGCGCCTGGCCGAGAGGATCGTCTCGAGCTCGCTCGCGGTTCGCATGCGCCTGGTCGCCTCATGCCGCTCGCCGTCGAGCAGCCGAGTCGCCTGCTCGTCCGCGACCTGTGTGACCGCTTTGCCGCCTGGGGCCTGGCGCCTCTCGCGCTGCATGAGCTCGTCGCGAGCGCTCGAGAGCCGCTCTTTGGTGTGGCTTGCGATTCGGCGCAGTGCGTATGGCGGTTCGAGCCGGCTGGTCAGTCGTCGCCGGCCGGTGCGGCGATCGCGTCCTCCCTCGCGCCCGAACGCGCCTTCGGCAACGGCGAGCGCCTGGTGCCGGCGTGCGTACGCTCCCCACCAGAAGGCGGACATGAGCAACCACTGCGTCCACCAGCCCAGCCCTTCGAGGCTCGCCAGGATTGACAGGACGGCGAGCACCACCCCCAGTAGCAGCGAGAACAACAGCTTGGACACGACCGCGGCCAGCAGATGAGCCGCCCAGCGCCGGAAGACATCGCGGCCTGCCTCCCCGAGCGCAGGCGCAAGGACCACGGCGGGAGCAAGCAGCAGGTAGAGCAGCGTAAAGATCGCCGCGCCGAGCAGCCGCAGGCCGATGAATCCGAAGAGAAGCAGCATGCCCAGGACGCCGGCCACGATCAGCAGCAGCCCTCCCACCCGCGACCACGTCCCGGCGTTCGTCCGGAACTGCGCCTGCGCCGCAGTTGCGCCCGTGCAACGGGTCGCTTCGCTGCTCCGGCAGATCGTCCGCAGCAGCGAGCTCTGTTCGTTGATCGAGTTCCGCGCCGGGCCGTTGGCCGGCAGCGCCAGAAAGGTCGCGCCGTTGGTGTTCGCCTCCCGCAGAAGCGTCGCGCTCCGTTCGAGCGCCGCGGCCTGCGCGCTCCCTCCGGGTACGCACAGCGTTAGCGAGCCCGCACTGGGCCGACAGCCGATCACCGCCAGCTCCGCCGTCGCGATCTTCAGCGCCGCATGGCGCAGGCGAGAGTCAAGGCGCGCCGGATCGCGGCACCAGCGGACGTCGCCGAACTCGAGGTAGCACCATGGCGCTTCGATCGCCGAGGAGAAGAGCGCCGCCATGCTGTCTGTCAGCGCCATGCCCGGACGCGACGGCGTGCCGCGGGCGCTGACGGCGAGCGTGCCGAGGCTCGCCTGATCGGCCCACCCACCGAGCGCGCCCACGGGTCCCGCGGGGTCGGCGATCAGCCACATCCCCCCTGCCATCATTGCTCCCATGACAGCCGCCTGGCCCAATGTGTCCGCCACGCGGCGGCGGATGAGGCCGTTGTAGAGCGCGAGCACGGCCGCCACTGCGAGCACGGCCGCAAGCCACGGATCGGTGAAGGACGCCTGCATCTCACGCAGGCCGCGTCCAATGCCTCCGCTCGCGGGGCTATCGATCAGATCGATCGCGAAGCACCACTCGAGCATCACGACGAGCGCGTGCACCGACCACACCAACGCCATCCACACTGGCGTCACGAACACGTCCTGCACCACGCTGAGCAGGCCGCCCGAGCTCACGCCGAGCAGCCCCGTGTCGATGTGCACGTCGATCCCGTAATTCCCCGTGGGCGCGCCGGCCGCGCTGAAGCCCGACGTTTCGCAGTCCCGCTTGCGTGCGGCCGAGAGGACGCCTTCCCCCGCCATATCCCTGCAGAACGGACTGCCGAGACCGTTGCTCACGAGGGGGTCTGCTTCGACCTGCGGCGAGCCGCTCTCGGGCCCTTCGGCACCCGCTTCCAGCGTCGACCCACCGCCAGTGCTCAGCGGTGGCGAGCTCGGTGCCCGCGTGCCCTGGCCTTGCGCCAAATCCCTTGGAGGCGAGTCGGCGGCTCCCGCCGGCCGGCTGGCGCTCGCCGGGCCGGCCTCCGCGCCCACGTTGGCGGCTGCTGCAACGAACGCCAACGCAAACGCCACGAGCGTCGCCCTGCTCAGGACTACGGCACCTCTCACGCCGCGGCAGGCGTGGTTGAGAAGGCGCGCAGCAGGTACGGCGCAGCCAGGTCCACCTGGATCGCCTCCACCCGCCCGTGGTGGTCGCGGAACAGGCACCGCCCCGCCTCCATCTCCAGCAGGCTGCGGCGCATCCGGCCGTCCTGCGGATCCAGCCCGAGGAGCGAGAGCGCCCGAGCCGCCTCGGTCTCCGAGCGCATGCCGAATACGAACGTCGCACCGATCAGGTTCTCGAGCGACTCGCGCTCCCCGATGAGCGCGTCTGTTACGAGCTGGGTGCTGATGATCGGCACAGCCAGCTCGGAGCGGCCCATCCGCTGCAGCGAGGCCAGCAGGGCGCGGCCGGCCGGATCTCCGAGCAGCCTCCAGCCCTCGTCGAAGGAGAACAACTTCAGCCTGCCTCGCTCACTCCCGAGCAGATGCATCGCCAGCATCGCGATCAGCCGCACGATCTGCTCACCCACCCGCTCGGCATGCGAGTACTCCGAGCGGCGCAACCCGGGCTCTGGCCCAGGCAGGTCCCGGATCGGCAGGTAGGTCACCTGACGATTGCCTACCGGCGGCAGCCTGACCTCGGGGTCGGCGAACCCGAGCTGTGTGAGCCCGGAGCGCGCGTAGACCTCCAGTGAACGGCCCACCTGGACGTCGGTCTGATCGCCGTGCAGCAGCGCCCGCACCACCTCCAGGCAGGTTGGGTTGCCCGAGTCCCGGAGGACCCGATCCACCGCCGCCACCAGCGCGACCTCCCACGCGGGCTCGGCCCTGATCGGCAGCAGGTCCCGCAGAAACGACACGGTCACGTCCTGGCGCAGCTGCTCGGGCGCGACCCGCAGTGGGTCAAGCACGCCCCGCAGCGAGCGATCGGGCCGCAGGGTGACGCACTCCACGTGCGGGGCCACCTCCTCGAGCAGGTGAAACCGGTGGTCACCCTTTGGATCGCAGTCGATCACGCGCGCGCCCAGCAGGAAGCCCTCGTACTGGAGCTTCTGTGCGAGCGTTGTCTTGCCTGAGCCGAGCGCTCCCACGCTCAGGATCGCCGTGTTGCGATCGCTGTCCGATCCCTCTCTGAGGTTGAACCTGACCGGCCGGCGCGATCCCGACAGCGTGTGGCCGAGGTAGAAGCCACGCTGAGACCCAACAGCGTGCGTGGCCGTCGGCATCATCGCGGCCACCTGCTCGGTCGTGAGGGTGTCGTCGTAGCCGGAGACCTTCGTGCGCTGCCCAGGGAGCAGCTGCAGGAACAGCGTCAGCTGGTCCCCGAGGGGCCGGTGCAGGCGAATCTCGCCGTAGGCCCGCCTGCACATCTCCACTCGCTCCTCCAGCTCGCTCTCCAGAGCTGCCGACACCGCGATCGCCAGCGTCGCCCGGAGCAACGGTGGCCTGCTCGATGCCTGTAGATGTGCCAGCAGGTCCCGTGCGTCCTGCGTCCGCTCGTAGCCGAGATCGGAAACACCCTGCTCGCCGTCTGACTCCGCCCGCATGATCTGGTCGGCGTCCTGGATCCTTCTCCTGGCGATCCGCAGCGCCAGCTCGTTGGGCAGGAAGCGCGCGTTCAACGAGAGGTCGATGCCGAACGGCAGGCTTTCGGGCGGCGCGAACATCAGCTCGGCACGCGCTCCCGGAAACGGAACTCGCTCGGGCAGCGCACCGAGCACCAGCAGCGCCTGCCAGCTGGTCCCGAGCTCCGACGTGATCCTCAGCGACCTCCCCCTGTGCTCGACGTGGCCCTCCGTCCAGCGCATCACATCCCCCTCGAGCGGAGCGAGCATCGCCTCACCGTTGCGTTCGAAGGCGAGCGCTCGAGGCTCGTGCAGGCCGTCAACGCTTGGCTCGCCCAGACCGCGGCAGAACGCCCGGCGCACGAGCCACTGCAGCTCCACGCCTCGCGCCTCGCGCGTTGGCAGGAACTCGGCCAGCCGGGCATGCGCCTGATCGGCGCGCACCCTCGCCCGCTCGAGCTCGGAGACCTTCAGCAGCCGCCTGTCCCGCATGGCGAGGGCGTTCCTCAGCCCGCCCCACCACCGGCGCGGATGCTGAGCCGCCACCTTGGAGACGTAGCTCGCGACATCCCGCTCGGGCTCGCGAAGGCTGACGAGCAGGAACAGCTGCGGCTCTACCGCGTCGATCTCCCCCAGGCGGCGCAGGTGCTCCCGCAGGTACCGGCCGCGCAGCCGTGGATGTCCATGAGAATTGGCCTCGGAGTCGCCCAACGAGCTGAGCTCACGGCCGTCCCGGTCCACTCCGATGCGCCTGCCAACTCGAAGGATCTGGACGTCTGCTTCAAGCGCCTCGAGCGCGCCGACGAGCGCGAACAGCCGGGCGCGCTTGTCGTCCTCGCTGAGCCATGCATAGGAGGAGACGGTCACCACGAACGCGGCCCAGCAATCCTCGAGATTCTCGGCGAACAGGCAGTTGCCGTACACGAACGCGATCGGCGTGCTCATCGGGCCTCCCGCCGTTTCCCGGGGCTCGCGTCAACGAGCAGGCGGGCACGTGGACCCAACGCGATGACCTGCCCCTCATCCATCGGGCATCTCCCCGGTAGCTCGCGAACGACCACGGCGGGCGGCCGCCGAGGCCACACGCTCAGGCTCGCTGCGGGCGCTCGGACGGCGCGCTCGTGCCGCAGCGAGATCAGCACTGCGCCGGGTCCTGTGTAACGCACGTGACGCATCCGGCTATCCGACCCGTCGGGCAGGCACAGGATCGCCCCAGGGCACCACAGCTCTCCGGGTGCCGGGCAACGTTGAAGGCTCGATAGCCAGCGCGCCCCCAAGGCGTAACGCGCGATCGCATGCGCCGCCAGATGGAACGGCCGACCCTCCACGCTGATGACGCTCAACAGCGCCGCGCTCGCTCCGGGAAGGATGAGGTCGCGCAGATACCACGGCACCGCGTTTGCTGGGACCCGGAGCAGCGGCACGTGACGCAGGGCCAGCGCCATCGCAATGGCCACCAGGAAATACACGACCCCCCGCACCGGCAGGCCGCCCGGGTTCAGCCGGAGGCGATCCACGCGGTAGATGCGCCGCTCGAGATCGAACACCCGGCGATAGGAGCGGATCTCCATCATCGCGAGCCGAACAAAGAGGTGACCGTGTCCCGCAGCAGGCTCACCCCGGCGGTAGTGGCGAGCAGCACCGAGATGATTCCGACGGCGAACACCCCCGCCGCCTCCTTGAAGTCGCGACGAAACGCGAGGACGGTCCCGGCAACCGCGAATGCCAGGCCGATCAGGCTCATCGCCACGGCCCGGCCCGTGTTGCCGGCCTTCGCCGCGGCCGATTCCAGCGAACTCCCACCGGATTGCTGTTCCGCCGTGCGAGGTACGCCAGCTGGAGCCGAGGAGACGACTGCAGCGTCGGCAGACATCGGAGCGACGGCCGTCGGAGCGGCCGTGGACAGCACCACGACGGCGACGACAAGGCGCACCAATTGGCCGCTGCGCTCACGCATCGGGGTCCACCTGTACGGCCGAGACCTCCCAGCGCCCTGCCAGCTGGACGACATCGACTTCGTACACGAGGGTGTATTGCACGCCGCGCGCATCGCGCGCCTGGACGACCGCGACCACGGACCTGCCGTCGGGCGACCAGTCGAGTCGCTGCATCGAGATCAGCGTCAGCGGCGTCCCGGGAAACGAAACGCGCGCTCCACTCGTCAGGTCGGCGGCCAGCTCCCCGTCCGAGGCGGCGAGGTAGTTCCGCAAGGCCCGCTGCACGACCGTGGCGAGCACCGGGTTCACCACTTCGTGACTCCGTGCCGGCGCCTGCGCGGGGCCCGATGCCGGGGGTCCGACGATGGAGGGGTAGCCGACGAGTGCCAGGCGGCCGTCAACCGCTCGCGCGACGCTCACCGTCAGATAGAGCAGGCCGGCCGTGTCGGTCTGTGCTGCAAGCGTGTAGACATGCTCCCCCGATGCCGGTTCACGCTGCTGTACGACTTCGGCCCATTCCACACGCTGCCGCCCGCTGGCGGGCAGCTGCAGCGCCGCGTCTGGTTCCATTCCCGGTCCTGCGAAGGCCTGCAGGGCGCGCTGGGTGGCGAGCGGGTCGCCGGCGTTCCATGTGAGATAACGGCGCGCGAACAGCGTGGCGAACCCTTCAGCGGCCCGGTCGGGGGCGGCCGGCTGGTGAGAGGGCTCCCTCGGCACAGGCCGCGGCGGAGCGATCGCGAAGCGGGCGCTCGCCACAATCCCCGCCACGGCCAGCGAACACAGCAGGTAACGCGGCATTTCGCGCGCCGTGCGGATCCGCCACAACGGGCTTGTGGTGATCGTGAACGTCGAGCGGCCTACGGACATGCGCCCTCTCAACGCTCGAAGGTGAACTCGGCCTGTTCGAGCTGCGTCGGGCTGCCGGCGCGT
>JAOPZM010000029.1 GCA_025964115.1 Solirubrobacterales bacterium | reverse complement strand
TGTCGCCTCCGCGGCGATCGACTCCCCGGCTCCCGCCAACGGCGCGCAGCCCGCCGATGCCGAGCCCGCAGCCGAGGCCGGGCCGCAGGTCGAGGCCGGGCCGCAGGCCGAGGCCGAGCCCACGGCCGAGCTCGAAGTCGTAGAGGAGACCGAGGTCGAGGTCCCGGCCGAGCCCGAGGTCGAGGTCCCGGCCGAGCCCGGGCCCGAGGTCGCCGCCGAGGCGGCAGCTGCCGCAGAGGCTCCCTCGCAGGAGGGCTGAGCCGCCGACGCGGCACAGCCGTGCCATAATCGTCGACTCGCGATCATGCCCAAGATGAAGACACACTCCGGCGCGAAGAAGCGCTTCAAAGTCACCGCCGGCGGGAAGGTGCGCGCGCGGCACCCCTTCACGAGCCACATCCTCGAGAAGAAGTCGCCGAAACGCAAGCGCGCGCTCGGGCGCCCGACGGTTCTCTCCAAGCACGACGCGCCGCGGGTCAAGCGGCTGCTGGGAGAGGGCAAATGACCAGGGTGAAGCGGTCGGTGGGCGCGCGCAAGAAGCGGCGGGCGACACTCGAGCTGACGAAGGGCTTCCGCGGCGAGGCGCACTCGAACTACAAGCGCGCCAAGGAGGCGCTGCTGAAGGCGGACGCATACGCGTACCGTGACCGGCGCAACCGCAAGCGCGACTTCCGCCGGCTGTGGATCACCCGCATCAACGCCGCCGCCCGTGTCAACGGTATGAGCTACTCGCAGTTCATGCACGGCCTGTCCCTTGCCGGCGTCGAGCTGGACCGCAAGGTGCTCGCGGACATCGCCGTTCGCGACGCCGACACGTTCCGACGTTTCGCCGAGGTCGCCCGCGAGGCGTCGACTGCCTGAGCCCCGGCCGCGCCGGCGCTGCCCCGGCAATCGACATGACAGCCTCCCGGGCGTCGCACCTGAAAAGGGCGGCGCCCTTCTTGTATCCCGAGCACCACGAAGATCCGAAACCAGAACCGATGACTCAGATCGCATCCCCCCATAACCCGAGACTGAAGGCCCTGCGGCGGCTGCAGACCAGACGTGAGCGCGCGCGCAGCGGCAGCTTCCTGGCCGAGGGCGAGGACCTGGTCGCGGCCGCCGAGCATGCCGGACGTGTGGCCCTCGAGGGCTTTCGCGTGGCCGGGTCCGGGCTCGGCGGCGCCAACTTCCACGACGTGCAGCCCGACGCGCTCGCAGCGGCATCGACGCTCGGGTCCTCCAGCCGCGTGATCGGCGTCTACGAGCAGCGCTGGAGCGAGCCGGCGGGGCCGCTCTGCGTCTACCTGCACGGCGTCGCGGACCCTGGCAACGTCGGCACGATAATACGCTCGGTGCAAGCCTTCGGTGCCTCATCGGTGGCCCTGGGCCCCGGCTGCGCCGACCCTCATTCGCCGAAGGCCGTTCGCGCGAGCATGGGAGCCATCTTCGCGATCCGCCTCGCGCGGGTGGATGGCGTGAGCGAGCTTCCGGGGGAGCGGATCGCGCTGCTCGCCGACGCGGCCGAGATCCTCAGCCGGCACGCGGAGGACCCGGCGTCCCCGCGGACCCTGCTGGTCGGCTCCGAGCGCGAAGGGCTGCCGCCAGACGTGGTCGCGGCGTGTGAGCGCAGCGCACGGATCCCGATCGCCTCCGAGTCGCTCAACGCGGCCATGGCGGCAACGGTCGCGCTTTACGAGATGACGCGCCAACCATCTAGGGTCACTGCCTCATGATCGAGCGGATCGAGCAGCTGCAGGCGCAGGCGCAGGCCGAGATCGCGGCCGCCGGCACGAGTAAAACGCTTGAGGAGCTGAGGGTCCGCTACCTCGGGCGCAAGGCCGAGCTCCCACAGATGCTCCGCGGGGTCGCCGAGCTCGAGCCCGACCGGCGGGGCGAGGTCGGCAAGGCGGCCAACCAGGCGCGCCAGGCGCTCGAACGGCTGCTCGAGGAGCGCAGCGTGGAGCTGCAGGCACAGGAGCTCGAGGGCCAGCTGCAGGAGGATCTCCTCGACGTGACGCTTCCCGGTGCGCCGCCGCAGCCGATCGGCGGCCTGCACGTGCTGAGCGCCACCCGCCGCGAGCTAGAAGACATCTTCCTCGGCCTCGGCTTCACGGTCATCGAGGGCCCGGAGGTGGAGACCGTCCACTACAACTTCGACGCGCTCAACCACAGCCCGACGCACCCCGCGCGCGCGCGGACCGACACCTTCTACGTCGAGCAGGACCTCGTGCTGCGCACGCACACCTCGCCGATGCAGGTGCGGGCGATGGAGGCCCACCCGCCGCCGCTCTATGTGGTGATTCCCGGCCGCGTGTACCGGCCCGACTCAGACGCGACGCACACGCCCCAGTTCCACCAGATCGAGGGGCTGGCGGTCGACGAGGACATCACCCTGGCAGACCTGAAGGGCACGCTGCTCGCGTTCGCCCGCGCGGTCTTCGGCGAGGAGCGCGACGTGAGGCTGCGGCCGCACTTCTTTCCGTTCACCGAGCCGAGCGTCGAGGTCGACGTGTCTTGCTTCAACTGCGAGGGCAAGGGCTACATGCCCGACGGGTCGCGTTGCTACCTGTGCAAGGGCGAGGGCTGGCTGGAGGTTCTCGGCGCGGGCGAGGTCGACCCGAACGTGTACTCCTACGTGCCGACCACCGAGCTGAACGCGCCGGGATATGACCCCGAGAAGGTGCAGGGGTTCGCGTGGGGTATGGGCATCGAGCGCATCGCGATGCTCAAGCACGGCATCCCCGACCTGCGGCTGTACTTCGAGAACGACCTGCGCTTCCTGGAGCAGCTGCCATGAGGGTGCCGTTGCCATGGCTGCTCGAGTACTGCGACCCGGGCCTGGACGTGCACGGCGTCGAGGAGCGCCTGACGATGACCGGAACGAAGGTCGAGGCGATCCACCGCCAGGGTGTCGGATCGGCTGCGAACTTCGTCGTCGGCCGGGTGCTCGAGGCCGAGCAGCACCCCGACGCCGATCGGCTGAAGGTATGCAGAGTCGACCTCGGCGCGGACGCCGGCGGCGAGCCCGCCGTGATCGTCTGCGGAGCCCCCAACGTCGCGGCCGGCCAGACCGTCGCGGTCGCGCGCCCGGGCGCCGTCCTGCCCGACGGGCGCGAGCTGGGGGAGGCCCGCCTGCGCGGCATCGTCTCCGAAGGCATGATCCTCTCGGAGTCCGAGCTCGCGATCGGGGAGGGCGCCGACGGGATCCTGGTGCTCGACGGACAGGGCGCGGACGCCCAGCTCGTGCCCGGGACTCCGCTGGCGGACGTGCTCGAGATCGCTACCGATGTGCTCGAGCTCGAGATCACGCCGAACCGGCCCGACTGCCTGGGCGTCTACGGGGTCGCGCGGGAGCTGCATGCCGCGACGGGCGCGCCTCTGGCCGCTGCGCCCTGGAGCGAGGACCCGGGCACGCCCGGTGCGGTGGCCGGCGCGCAGGTGAGCGTCGAATGTCCGGACCTGTGTCCGCGCTTCACGGCGCGGGTCTTCGAGGACGTGACCATCGCGGAGTCTCCGGCCTGGCTGAAGGCGCGGCTGACGGCGGCCGGGCAGCGGCCGATCAACAACGTCGTCGACATCACCAACTACGTGATGCTGCTGACGGGGCAGCCGCTGCACGCGTTCGACCTCGACCGTGTCGCGGGCGCGCGGCTGAACGTCCGCCGCGCGCACGACGGCGAGCAGGTGGAGACGCTCGACGGCCAGACGCGTACGCTCGACGGCGAGATGGTCGTGATCGAGGACGCCGAGGGGCCGACGTCGATCGCGGGGCTGATGGGCGGCGCCCGCTCCGAGGTGGCGTCCGACACGAGTCGCGTGCTGCTTGAGGTTGCCACCTGGAGCGGCCCCAACATCCATCGCACCTCTTCGGCCCTCGGCCTTCGCAGCGAGGCGTCGAACCGCTTCGAGAAGGGCCTTCAGCCCGAGCAGGCGATGCACGCCCAGGCGGTCGCCACGCACCTCATGGTCGAGCTGTGCGGCGCGACCGCCGCCCCCGGCACGATCGACGTCGGTGAACAGGGCCGGCCCGCGCGCGTGATCCGCCTGCGCGAGCAGCGCGTGCGCTCGATCCTGGGCGTGGCGGTCCCGGTGCCCCGCCAGGCGGAGATCCTCGGCCGCCTGGACTTCGCGAGCGAGCCCGCCCCCGACGGCCTGGACGTGACCGTCCCGCCGCTGCGACGCGACGACGTCACGCGCGAGGTGGACCTGATCGAGGAGGTCGCGCGCATCGACGGGCTCGAGCGCCTGCCCGCGACGCTTCCGGCGCGGCGCGGCGCTGCGGGCATGCTCACGCACGCCCAGCGCGTGCAGCGTGCCGCCGAGGATGCGATGGTCGGACGCGGTCTGCACGAGGTCGTGGGCTGGAGCTTCGCCGACCCCGAGCTGCTCGACCGGCTGCGGATCCCTGCCGACGACGAGATGCGCCGCGTCGTCACGCTCGAGAACCCGCTGTCGCAGGCGCAGTCGATCATGCGTCCCACGCTGGTCGGCTCGCTGCTCGACATCGCCCGTCACAACGTCTCGAGAAACGGCCCCGACGTCGCGATCTTCGAGTCCGGCACCGTCCTCCGCGCCGCGCGGGAGGGTCCGGGGTCCGAGGAGCACCACGCTCTGGGGGCGCTGCTGTCGGGATCGCTGACGCCCCGCTCGTGGCGTGGGGCCCGCGACGAGGCCGACTTCTTCGCGGCGAAGGCGCTGCTCTCCTCGATGCTCGACGCGCTCCACGTCGACTGGTCTGTGCAGCCGGAGACCTGGCCCTTCCTGCACCCCGGGCGCAGCGCGACCGTGCTCGCCGGCGGGCATGGCTCAGAGCCCGCCCGGCTGGGCTACCTCGGCGAGCTGCATCCGCTCGTCGCCGCCGCCTGGGACATGGAGCGCACTGCGGTGTTCGCCGTCGACCTCGGCAAGGTGGCCGCGGCGGCGCCGCCGGTCGTCGCCTTCAGCCCCTTCCCGTCGGTTCCCGCGCTGCGCCAGGACCTCGCGGTCACCCTCCCGGACACGGTGGCGGCCGCCGAGGTCCTCGACCGCGTGCGAGCGGCTGCCGGAGAGATCCTGGACGACGTGAACGTGTTCGACGTCTATACCGGTGGGCAGGTCGGCGCGGGACGTAGATCGCTGGCCCTGGCGCTGTCCTTCCAGACCCAGGACCGCACGCTCACCGATGAGGACGTCGCGCCCGTGCGCGAGCGGATCGTCGCCGCGCTCGCCGGGCTGGGCGGTGAGCTGCGTGGCTAGCGCCACTGGGCAACCGCTTCGCCAAGGCGACGCGCCGCGGGTGATCGTCGCGGGCGCCACCGGTTTCGCAGGTGCGCTGGCCGCGCACCTGCTGTGGCGTCATCCCGGCTTCGAGCTCGTGGGGGTCACGGGCCGCTCGGAGCGCGGGCGGCGCCTCGATGACCTGTATCCGCGCTACCGGGTTCCGCTGACGATCGAGGAGCTCGACGTCGATCGGCTGGATGCGCTCGACGCGGCGGTCGTCGCCTATCCGCACGCCGCCGCGGCGCCCACCGTCGCGGCGCTGCGCGAGCGCGGCACGCGGGTGGTCGACCTGAGCGCCGACTTCCGGCTGGGCTCGCTGTCGACGTACGAGCACTGGTACGGAGCCCATCCACGACCCGACCTGCTGGCGGAGGCCGTCTACGGGTTGACCGAGCTGCATCGCGAGGCGATCGCGGGGGCGGCGCTCGTCGCCAACCCCGGCTGCTACCCGACGGCCTCGCTACTGGGCCTCGCGCCGCTCGCGCGGGCGGGCCTGATCGCCGACGTCGTGATCGACGCCAAGCAGGGGATCTCCGGCGCCGGGCGGGCGTTCGACGAGACGACTCACCTGTCGATGGCGGGCGAGAACATCCTTCCCTACAAGGTCGCCGCCCACCGCCACACACCCGAGATCGAGGAGCAGCTCCGGTGGCTGGATCCGGCCCGGCCGGACATCAAGGTGCAGTTCCAGGCCCACCTCGTGCCGCTCGACCAGGGCGAGCTGGCGAGCTGCTACGTGACGCCGTCGCGCGCGGTCGCGGCCGGCGAGCTGCGCGAGCTGTTCGCCGACGCCTACGCGGAGGAGCCGTTCGTCGAGGTCCTCGACGCCCCTCCCGGCGTGCGCGAGGTGCGCGAGACGAACTTCTGCCGGGTCTACGCCGCGGCCGATGAGCACACGGGCAAGGTGCTCGTGTTCTCGGCGATCGACAACCTCTGGAAGGGGACCTCCTCGCAGGCGGTCCAGAACCTCAACCTGATGTTCGGGCTGGATGAGACCGAGGGCCTCTCATGAGCACCGAGCGCGGCGCTGGACCGGTGCCGATGGTCTCTCCCCAGCCGTTCTTCCGCTCGCGCTGGGTGCCGTCGCCCGCGCATGTTCGCGAGCTCGGGCCCGACGCCGGCCTGCCCGCGGGCTTCCGCGCGGCGGGCGTGGCGGCGGGGCTCAAGGCGAGCGGCGATCCGGATGTCGGCGTGTTGGTCTGCGACGCCCAGGAGCCAGTCAGCGCCGCGCGCTTCACCGCGACCGGCACTCCCGCGGCTCCCGTGCTGGTCAGTCGCGAGCGATGCCGGCTGGGGGCCCTGCGGGTGGTGCTGGCAAACGCCG
>JAOPZM010000008.1 GCA_025964115.1 Solirubrobacterales bacterium | reverse complement strand
GGCCCGGGCCGCTCGGGCAGCCGCGGCGCGGGATCGGCCGCCTGGCCCTCGAAAGCGGCGCTCCCGTCGCTCCGGTCGCGGTGATCGGCACCGAAGACGTTCGCAGAGGTTGGCGCATTCGGCCGCGCAAGGTGCGCATCCGCGTCGGCGCGCCGCTGCGCTTTCCCAGCGTCGAGTGCTCGTCGCCGGCGCTGGCGGCCGGCGTCACCGAGCGCATCTGGGCGTGCGTCAGCCTGCAGTGGGATTGGCTCGGAGGCGTTCGCGCGCCCAGCTCCGACCACGTCGACGAGGCCTCGCGCGGGGAGATCTCCCGCGCGGCCTGACCTGCTCGGGGCGAGGCAGGGGTAGGGTGCAATGAGTGGCCGACAAAGTCAGTCAGAAGTCCAAGGCACAGCTCGACGCCGAGTTCTCGGATCTCTACCGCGCCCACCTGCGCGACGTCTACAGCTATGCCTACTACCGCGTCGGCGACCATCACGATGCGGAGGACCTCACGGAGCAGACCTTCCTGCAGGCCTACCGTCACTTCGAGCGTGCCCAGCGCGAATCCGACGGCCGTCCGTTGCGGCCCTGGCTCATCCGCATCGCCCACAATCTCGCCGCGAACCTCTACCGCGACCGGTCGCGCAAGCCGGCGACGCCGATCGACGAGACCACGACGCTTGCCGCTCTGCACACGACAGAGCAGCTCGTCGAGGGGCGGGACGAGCTCAGCCGCGTCCTCGACGGAGTGCGCCAGCTCCCGGACGACCGCCGCGAGGCGCTGATCATGCGCTTCGCCCTCGGCATGGACAACCGCGAGATCGCCCGCGCGCTGGGTCGCTCCGACGGAGCCACGAAGGTCCTGATCCACAGGGCGATCAAGCAGCTGGAGGAACGCGTGGGCCACGGCGGGGAGGGCCCCGCCGAGGCGAACGACGGGCGCAGCGACTCGGGCGCGGGCTCGCAGCCCGCCGCGAGGTGATCGCATGAGCGAGGCCATCTCGAACTTCGAGGGCCTGCTACGCGAAGCGCTCGCTCCGGTGGAGCCGCCCGAGGGCCTCGTCGAACGCCTCGAGGGCACGCTGACGAGCATCACGGAGATGGCCGCAGACGAGCTCGAAGCGTGGGAGCTGACGGCGATGCGAGACCCTCGCAACTGGGCCCGGCCAGCGGCGGCGCTGATCGTGGGTGGCGCCGCCGGCACCGCGCTCGTGCTCCTGCGCGCTCGACGGCGGGCGCAGTCCTCGCCCCGAACCGTCGGCGGCGCCCGCGAGAGCGCCGAGCGCGCGCTTCGCGATCTAAGCCGCGAGACCCGGCGGCTGCTGGGCGACCGCTGAGCCCACGCCGGGACCGAGAGGGCTCGCGACGGCGCGAGCCGAGGTAGGCTCTTCGCGCCCCATGGCCACCTGCTACCGCCACCCCTCGCGCGAGACAGGGGTCTCCTGTTCGAACTGCGGGCGGCCGATATGCCCCGACTGCATGACCACCACGCCCGTCGGCATGCGCTGCCCGGAGTGTGCCAAGCAGCGCACACAGGTCCGGCGGATTCGCGACATGACCACCAGACCGCGCGTCACCTACGCGCTCATCGCGATCAATGTCGCGGTCTTCCTCGCCGAGCAGGGCCAGTTCTCGATATTCGGCGCCGGCGTTCACGGCGCCGTGATCAACGAAAGCGTTCTCGACCGGTACCACATATCGGTCGCCCACGAGTACTGGCGGTTGATCACCTCGGGCTTCGTGCACGAGAACCTCCTGCACATCGGCTTCAACATGTACCTCCTCTACCTGCTCGGCATGATGTTGGAGCCTGCAATCGGATCAGTGCGCTTCGCGGCGATCTACTTCACGGCGCTGCTCGCCGGCTCCTTCGGGGTGGTGCTGGTCACGGCCGCCCCGAGCCTTGGCGCCTCGGGCGCGGTCTTCGGGCTGATGGGCGCCGCCGTCGTCGAGCTGCGGGCGCGGCGAATCAGCGTCATGGAGTCCGGCATCGGCGGCCTGATCGTCCTCAACCTGATACTCAGCTTCAGCCTCGCCAACATCTCCGTCGGCGCGCACGTTGGCGGCCTGATCGGCGGCGCGCTGGCCGCGCTCGCGATTCGCGTCGCAGATCAGCGTAGCCTCCGCCCGCTGGGTCTCATCGCCTGCCTGCTGCTCAGCGCGGCGGCCGTGGCCGGGGCGATCGCCGTGGCCGGCGCCTCCGGCCCAGGCTTCGCCTGAGCTTGCGCGCGGGCTGCACGCGGCCGCGGCTCAGCCCATGATCCGGGCGAGCTCCACGACGAGCGTCTCGCTCGAGGCGGGCACATTCGGGAGCCGCTGCGGATGGAGGATCTGCGCGAGCAGCTCGAGGCCGTCGACCAGTCGAGGACCCGGCCGCGAGAAGTAGGCCGAGGCGTTGACCGCCACGACCCGCTCGGCCTTCAGCGCCGCCAGCTCGCTCGCATACGCGAGCGCCTCCTCGTGCGCGCGGGCGGCGTCATAACCGCAGGGCATCACCACTACCACCTCGGGCTCCGCCGCCGCGACGGCCTCCCACGAGAGCGTCTGCGACGGCTCCGCGGCAAGCCCCAGCGGGTCCTCGCCCCCGGCGAGCTCGATCAGCTGGGGTGTCCAGTGGCCCGCGACAAAGACCGGGTCCAGCCACTCGAGCGCCGCCACGCGCGGTCGCCGAAGCCCTCGCACGGCGAGCTTCACGCGATCGATCCGCGCGGCGGTCTCCCCGATCAGCTCGATTCCGCGCTCGCGGCGGCCCGTGGCCTCTGCGAGCGTCCGCACGTCGCCGAGCGTCTCGCCCAGGGTCTTCGGGTCAAGCGTTATCACCCGCGGGCGCGACGGCAGCTCCCCGGCGAGCTCCGCGACCTCGTCGTAGGAGACCGCGCACACCGAGCAGAGGGCCTGTGTGACGATCAGGTCCGGCTCGAGCTCGCCGAGCACCTTCCGATCGAGCTCGTAGATGGAGGCCCCGTTCAGCGTGCGCTCGCGGACCGCCGAGTCGATCTCGCCCGCGCTCAGCCCGGCCGGCAGCATGTCGCGGGTGACCTGCGGGCGCTCAAGCGCCTCCGGCGGGTGGTCGCACTCGTGCGTCACCCCCACGACCTCGGGTCCCATCCCGAGCGCGAAGAGAAGCTCGGTCGCGTGCGGCACGAGGCTCACGATGCGCATCATCTGACTGTAGGACCCGACGACGGCGCGCTAGGCTCGAGGCAATGCCACTGCTTGACGACGCACAGATAGATGAGCGTCTGGGCTCGCTGGAGGGCTGGCGGAGGGGCGACGGGCCCGAGATCCAGCGCGAGCTCGAGTTCCCAGACTTCGCGGCTGCGATCGACTTCGTCGACCGGGTCGCCGAGCTTGCCGAGGCCGCCAACCATCACCCCGACATTCTCCTCCACGGCTGGAACAAGGTTCGCCTGACGCTCTCCACCCACTCGCAGGGCGGCCTCACCCAGGCCGACTTCGGGCTGGCGGAGCAGATCGACCAGCTCGCCTGAGCGCCTCGCGGCGTCTCCGCTGCGTCCGACGATGCCCCTTGCTACGGTTGTCGAGTCGGCAAGCGATGAACGACGACGAAGAACTACCTCGAGGTAGCTCGGCCAACCCGGCCCGCCTCCACGCGCGTCGTCCCGGATGGGTCATACCCGCCCGGCGTCATGGCGAGTCGGAGATCGCCGACCTGGCGTGAACGGCCTCAAGCTCATCCTGACCGCGGTCCTGATCGCGATCAACGCCTTCTTCGTCGTGGCCGAGTACGCCCTCGTGCGCTCTCGCCGCGCGCGCCTCGAACTGATGCGCGAGGAAGGCGCCAAGGGTGCGAGCGTGGCGCTCGAGCAGCTCGCCAACATCAACCAGTACATCTCCTCCGTCCAGATCGGCGTCACGCTGACCTCGATTGGCATCGGCGCGCTCGGCGAGCCCGCGCTCGCCTCGATCCTCGAGAGCGCCCTCGGGAACGGGCTCGGCCATGGGGTCGCCGTGGCGATCGCCGTGGTCCTTGCCTTCACCATCATCTCCTTCGCCCAGCTGCTGGGCGGCGAGATGGTGCCGAAGTTCTACGCGATCGGACGCGCCGAGAGCGTCGCCCGGCGGGTCGCCCGGCCGCTGCGGGCGTTCACCGTCCTGTTCCAGCCGCTCGTCGTCGCGCTGACCACCGTGGCAAACCGCATCCTGCGGCTGCTCGGCGTGGACATGAGCATCGAACGGGGCGGCGGCTCGCCGGATGAGCTCAAGCGCCTGATCGCCGAGTCCTACGCCGGCGGCCACCTCGACCCGGGCGAGGCCGGCATGCTCACGGGCGTCTTCCACCTGCACGAGCAGGAGGCGCGTCAGGTGATGACGCCGATCCCGGCCGTCGTCAAGATCGACGCCTCCCAGGACGTCGAGACGGCCCTGCGGCTGTGCGTCTCCAGCGGCCACACCCGTCTGCTGGTGACCGAGGACGACGACCGCGACCGGGTCCGCGGGATCGTGCACGTCAGCGACCTCGCGAGCAAGCTCATGCAGGAGGGCCCGAATGCCTCGATCGAGCCGCTGGTGCACGACGCGCTGATCGTGCCGGAGACCAAGCCGCTCGATGACCTGCTCGCGGACCTGCAGCGCCAGCGCTCCTCGATGGCGGTGGTGGTCGACGAGTACGGCCGTGTCGTCGGCGTCGTGACGGTCGAGGACATCATCGAGGAGGTCGTCGGCGAGATCACAGACGAGACGGACCCGGCGGCGGGCGAGGTGCGAAAGCTCGCCGACGGTGACTGGTTCGTGCGAGGCCACGTCGCCGTCACCGACCTCGCCGACTATGGGCTCGAGCTGCCCGTCGACACGGACGCCTACAACTCCGTCGGCGGCTTCGTCTTCGCCGAGCTCGGGAGGCTTCCGCGGCGCGGCGACACCGTCAGCGCCGACGGCTTCTCGATTCGCGTCGAGTCGGTGCGCGACAACCGCATCGAGGCCGTGCGCATCCGCGCGCGGCGCCCGATGTCCCGGCCCGACGGCCGCGAGAGCTCAGACTCCTGAGCCACGGCCGCGTACCCGCACGGCGCTGAGTCACGCCCGCCCCTCCCAGGGCGGCGCACCCGCCGGCCGCCGCGCCACGGGGCCACGCCTTCGCCAGGCCATTAAACACCTCCGGCCCGCGGGGGGAGCGGACCGGAGAATGTGCACTGGGAGGAGGCGGGTGTGCGTTGCGACATCCAAGTCGCACATACCAGTATTGCCACCATGATGAATGCCAGCTAAAACTCGCTTCAGCCCGGATAAATGTTCAGAGACGCCTGTCAGTAGGGATGAAAGCCGCGGCCGCTCTTGCGTCCCAGGGCGCCTTCGGCGACCAGATCCCGCACGCGCGCGGGCACCGTCTCGCCGATCGTCTCGCCGATCGCCTGGGACACGTCGAGCCCTACGAGGTCGAGCAGCTCGAGCGGTCCCATCGGGTGTCCGGCGCCGAGGCGCATGCAGGTGTCCACGCTGGACGGGTCCATGCCCGTCTCTTCGAGCAGGCGCACGGCGCTGAAGAGATACGGGAACAACAGCCGATTTACCACGAAGCCCGGCACGTCGGGGACCTCCACCGGAGTCTTCTCGAACGTCTCGCACAGCGCGAGCGCGCGGGCGCGCGTCTCCTGGGTCGCCTCGCTCGGGAAGACGAGCTCGACGAGCTTCATCCTCGTCACCGGGTTGAACACATGCAGGCCCAGGAAGCGCTCCGGCCTGCCGCTGGCCTGCGCGAGCTGCGCAACCGAGAGCGACGAGGTGGTGCTCGCGAGAATCGCCTCGGGGCCGAGGATCGCGTTGAGCTCCGCGAGCAGGGCCGCCTTCACGGCGAAGTCCTCCACGACCGCCTCCACCACGAACGTCGCGGCCGCGAGCGCCGCGGGGTCGGTGACGATCTGCACGTGCTCCGGGTCGATGTCCGCGCCGAGCCGGCTCAGCGTCTGCTCGACCCTCGCGCGGGCACGGTCGGCGGAGCTCTCCGAGCGGGCGAGCAGGAGCACGGGGCCGTGGTGGGCCGCCGTGGCCGCCAGGCCGCAGGCGATCGCCCCGCTACCGGCTATCGCCAGACGTTTGCTCGGTGTGTTGGTCTGCTCCATCGGATCGTCAGCGCTCGGAGGGTTGACTGACCAGTCAATCTATCGATGCTGAGGGCGGTAGAGTAAGGGGTGCAGGGTCCGGGCATGTTCCAGACGCGCCCTCCTCTTTCAGGCGCGGCCGGGCGGGCAATCCGGCTCCTACCCGTAAACGCTGGGCAACAGACCGTAGGAGGACTGCTGAAATGAGGCAACCAGAGGGCCGTGAAGTCGTCATCGTTTAGGCAGTGCGCACGCATATAGGTCGCGGGCACAAGGAGAAGGGCTACTACAAGGACACCCATCCCAACACGCTTCTGGCCAAGTGCTACACGGAGGTGGTCGAGCGCTCCGGCATCGACGCGTCCGAGGTGGAGGACGTCATCGCCGGTTGCGTGCAGCAGTTCGGCGAGCAGGGCTTCAACATCGCGCGCAACGCCTGGCTGCAGGCCGGCCTGCCGATTGAGACGCCCGGAACGACCGTCGATCGCCAGTGCGGCTCCGCCCAGCAGGCGGTCAACTTCTCTGCGGCCCTGATCGCCGCCGGCGTGCACGACGCGATGATCGGCTCGGGCGTCGAGCACATGGGCCACCTGCCCTTCGCCGCCGGCATGAAGACGCAGGAGGACTTCGGTTACGCGTTCACGCCGGAGCTGATGGCCAAGCACAACATCGTCGGCCAGGGATTGGGCGCGGAGATGATCGCCGACCAGTGGGAGATTCCCCGCTCGGAGCTCGACGAGCTCGCGGTGCGCTCGCACCGGCTCGCCCACCAGGCCACCGAGGAGGGCCGCTTCGAGCGCGAGATCGTGCCGATGGCGGTCAACGGCGACACGTTCGTCACAGACCAGGGCATCCGACCCGACACGAGCCTCGAGGCGCTCTCGCAGCTGAAGCCTGCCTTCAAGCCCGACGGCAAGATCACGGCGGGCAACGCCTCACAGATCTCCGACGGGGCGGCGGCGGTGCTGCTGATGTCCGCCGAGAAGGCGAGCGAGCTGGGGCTCACGCCGCGGGCGCGCATAGTCGACCAGACGACGGTCGGCTGCGACCCGGTGAAAATGCTCGAGGGGCCGATCCCCGCGACGCGCAAAATCCTCGCGCGCAACGGGATGAAGATCGAGGACATCGATCTGATCGAGATCAACGAGGCGTTCGCACCCGTCGTCGCAGCCTGGCGGCGCGAGCTGAACCCCGACATGGACCGCGTGAACGTCAACGGTGGCGCGATGGCGCTGGGCCACCCGCTGGGCTCGACCGGCGCCCGGCTGATCACCACGCTGCTGCACGAGCTCGAGCGCTCCGACAAGGAGATCGGCTTCGTGACGATGTGCTGCGGCGGCGGTCTCGGGACCGGCACGCTGATCCAGCGGGTCTAGTCATCCGATGATGTTCCGGGCGGCGCATGCGCCGCCCGG
>JAOPZM010000209.1 GCA_025964115.1 Solirubrobacterales bacterium | reverse complement strand
ATTCTGCTGGAGTTCTCTGCCGAGTGCGGCTCGAGGGCATCCAAACAGGCGACATCGTCGAGGTCGACCACAACGGCCGGCGCTTCCACGCGCTCGTCACCGGTCCCACCCCCGGCGGTCTGGCCCTGCAGCCGACCGATCGACGCGTCAACCACTACAGCTGTCGCAGCCGCGAGGTCATCGGCCATTGGGCAAAGCGGGGCCGGCCGCGCCAGACGGGTGAGCCGCTGCGGCCCTCCCCCCGTCAGCTGGAGATCGATCTCTCACCACCGGCGTGATCGGGAGCCGGGTCTGAGGGCGCCTGCTCCCCACCCGCAGGACGGGAGCGCGCATCGGCCGCGTCGCCGAGACGGTCATCGCCCCAGAACAACTCGCCGCCGACCGCGACCGTCGGCACGCCGAACACCCCCAGCGCGAGTGCCTCATCGGTCGTGCGGCGCAGCGCGTCCTTGATCGCCTGCTCGCCAAGGGCGCTCTCAAGCTCGCTCTCGCCAAGGCCAACCCGCCGCCCGGCCTCGAGCACCGCGCCGAGCGCGCCGAGGTCGGCCCCCTCGAGGAAGGACAGACGCATGGCCGCCAGCGCGAACGCCTTGAGCTCGCCGCGCTGCTCGGCGAAGGCCATCGCCCGTGCGACCAGCAGGTCGCTCGTCGGCCATGGCTGCGGCCAGCGAATCGGCCCGAGGCCGTGTTCGGCCGCTCGCGCCTCGCAGTCGGCGATCCCCTCGACCCGGCGCTCGGTCAGACCCCACGAGACGCGGCCGTTTGCCTTGAAGATCGCGCCCGCGAACACGAAATGCCAGCGCGCGTCCGGCAGCAGCCGATCGATCCGCTCCGCGGCGAACCACGAGTACGGCGACATGGCGCCGAAGAAGAACCTGGGCGGCGGCATCGCCTCGCGATTATCTCCGATCTTGCGCTGGCCGGAGGGCTCCGGGGGCGGCCCCGCGCCGGCTCGTCGGCGTCCGGCGCCGGCGCTGCGTGAGGCGGCCTCGCCGCGGGAAGACGTCGAGGGGCGAGCCCGTGACCCCGGCGATATAGGGTCCCGGGGGTGAGTCGTCGTGTGCTGCTCCTGTCGTGGGAGTACCCCCCAGTGATCGAGGGAGGGCTCGCTCGGCATGTGCGCAAGCTTGCCGAGGCGCTCGTGCGCCAGGGCATGCGGGTCGACGTGCTCACCCGCGGCGTCGGCGCGGCGCCCAAGGGCGAGGACCCGCATGACGGCGAGTTCGGCGGCGTGAACGTCCATCGCGTCCGCGAGCCGGGCTGGCCGCGCGACCTCGACCGCTTCGTGGCGTGGGTCGAGCGCATGAACGACGACATGCTCGCCGCGGGCGAGGCCCTGGCCCAGGAGAGCGGCTACGACCTCATCCACGGCCATGACTGGCTCGTCGCGCCGGCGTCCCTGGCGCTCGCCGAGCGCCTCGGCCTGCCGTACGTGACGACGATCCACGCCACCGAGCACGGGCGCCATCAGGGCTGGGTGCAGGATCAACCCCAGGCCCACATCCACTCGGTGGAGCGCTGGATGGCCCGCAGCGCCGACGGTGTGATCGTGTGCTCCTACTACATGCGCGGCCACGTGGCCGACATCTTCGACATCGACGAGCGCCGCATCGCGGTCATCCCCAACGGTGTCGATCCCAACGACCTGCGCCCGCTGGAGGACCTCGAGGCGCTGCGGCGCGAGTTCGCCGCACCGCACGAGAAGCTCGTGCTGCTCGTCGGCCGGCTGGTCTACGAGAAGGGCTTCCAGCTGGCGCTCGACGCCCTTCCCGGGGTGATCGAGCGGGTCGAGAACGTCCGCTTCCTCGTCGCGGGCAGCGGGACGCATGAAGGGGAGCTGAAAGCGCAGGCAGAGCAGCTGGGCCTCTCCCGGCACGGCATGTTCCTCGGATGGATCGGCGACGACGTTCTGCACTCCCTCTACCGCATCGCCGACCTGTGCGTGGTCCCCTCGATCTACGAGCCATTCGGGCTGGTCGCCCTGGAGGCGATGGCCTCGGGCTGCCCCTGCATCGTGGCCGACACGGGCGGGCTTCGCGAGGTCGTCCCGTCCGGCGAGCGCGTGGGGCTGCGCTTCAACGGAGGAGACGCGGAGCACCTCGGCGTGATGATCGAGCGCCTGCTGATCGACGTCGACCTGCGCGACCGGCTCGTGATGGAGGCCTCCGAGCACGTGTTGCGCTTCGACTGGGACGACATCGCGCAGCGGACGCGCGGCATCTACAGTCAGCTGGGTAAGCTGGCGCGCAGAGAGGAAGGAGCGAGGAGAGGATGAACAGCGCGTTGCAAGGCCTGATGCAGGACGACTTTCCCCTGACCCTGCATCACATCCGTCGCAGGATGCGTTCGTGCAGCCCGGGGGCGCAGGTCACGACGCTCACGCCCGGCGGATCGGTGGAGCGTGCGAGCTTCGGCGAGGTCTCCGAGCGCATCGATCGGCTCGCACGCGCGCTGTCCAGGCTCGGCGTCGAGCAGGGGGATCGGGTGGGGACGTTCGCGTGGAACAACCAGCGCCACTTCGAGCTGTACTTCGCGATCCCCTGCGTGGGAGCGGTGCTGCACACGCTCAACATCCGCCTCTTCGAGGAGCAGCTCACCTACATCGTCAACCACGCCGAGGACAAGGTCATCTTCGTCGACGACTCGCTCGTCCCCGTGCTGGAGAAGATCGCGCCAAGCTTTCAGAGCGTCACGCGCTACGTGGTGATGGGCGACGGGGACATGGGCGAGTTGCCGAACGCCGTGCGCTACGAGGATCTGCTCGAGGACGCCGGGACCGGCTCCTTCGACTATCCCGAGGTTGACGAGCGTCAGGCGGCAGCCCTCTGCTACACGAGCGGAACGACGGGCAACCCCAAGGGGGTTCTCTACTCGCACCGATCGATCAGCCTGCATTCGACGGCCACGCTGATGAAGGACTCCACCGGCCTGTCCTCGAGCGACCGTGTGCTGGCCGTCGTCCCGATGTTCCACGCGAACGCGTGGGGTCTGCCGCACGGCGCCGCGCTCGCCGGCGCCGACCTGATCCTGCCCGACCGCTTCCTCGGCGCCGAGCCACTGGCGAAGCTGATCGCCGAGGAGCGTCCGACCTTGATGGGCTGCGTGCCGACGATCTTCCTCGACCTGCTGCGCTACGCCGACGGGCATCCCGACGTCGACCTCTCGTCGCTCAGCAACGCCGCCTGCGGCGGCGCGGCGGTGCCCAAGCAGCTCATGAAGGACTTCGAAGAGCGCCACGGGGTGCGCATCTTCCAGGCATGGGGCATGACCGAGACGAGCCCCGTGGCCACCTACTCGCGTCCGCTCGAGCGCGAGCACGACGACGCCTACTGGGATGATCGTGCCAAGCAGGGACGGCCGCTGCCGTGGGTCGAGCTTCGCCTCATCGACGGCGAGGGGGGGGAGGTGCCATGGGACGGCGGGTCGACCGGTGAGATACAGGTTCGCGGTCCATGGGTCGCAGCGCGCTACTTCCGCGACGAGTCCGGCGATGAGAAGTTCGACTCCGGCTGGCTGCGCACCGGCGACATCGCCGCGGTCGACCAGAAGGGATTCGTGCAGATCACCGACCGCGCCAAGGACGTGATCAAGTCCGGCGGCGAGTGGATCTCCTCGGTCGAGCTCGAGAACGAGGTGATGTCCCACCCCGACGTGATCGAGGCGGCCGTGATCGCCAAGCCCGACGAGCGGTGGGCCGAGCGTCCGCTGTGCTGCGTGGTCCTGCGAGAGGGAGCGAGCACAACCGCCGAGGACCTGCTCGACCATCTGCGCGGCCGTGTCGCCAAATGGTGGCTGCCCGACGAGTTCGCGTTCGTGGAGGAAGTGCCGAAGACGAGTGTGGGCAAGTTCGACAAGAAGGTGCTGCGCAGCAGGCTGACCGAGGGGACGCTCGAGGGGCGCGTACTCGTATCCTGAGTGTTTGCGAGCGGTATTTCCGGGGGTAGAGCCGTCTGCAATGGCGGCTGCGACCGCTTATGCTGATAGACATTGCGGTCGATAGGCAGGCTAGAGGCTCGAAATGGCGAATCAAACACGATGCGCTTGCAAACGAGGACAACGAATCAGGGCCCCGCGGAAGGGCCGCACCGTTCACCACACCATCCATGGGAGGTTGGCATGACTCGGACCGACGTCATGGCCTCGAGCAGGCCACAGGCGCAAGGAGCAGCGCGAGTGATCGGAGGGCCTTGCAGCGGCTGGCGCCGGCTGATCGTCCTGCCCGTCATGTTGCTGCTGGCAGTCGCGCTCGTGGCGCCGATGAGCGCCGTCGCAGCGACGACGACCACGAACAAAGAAGGGCTGTCCGGCTACGAAAAAAAATCTGAAGAAAAAAGCGGGACATCGCCCTCCAAAGAAACAAGCACGCCCGAAAAAAAAGAAACCGCGCCCACAAAAGAAACCGCGCCCACCACAACCAGCACGACTCCTAGCGCGAGCACGAGTCCATCCACCGAAAAAGCCAGCACGCTGCCCTTCACCGGCTTTGATCTTCGTTGGACGGTCGGCATGGGGCTGCTCCTCGTGGGAGCCGGTTTCTCGATCGTGACCGTGCAGCGCCGCCACCGCCGCAGCGGCAGCTGACAGACACGCGGCCGGCCCGGATCTGCTTGACAAGACGACCGCAGGCTTCGGCCGCGCGGTCGTCTTGCAGCCCGCTGGCGGGTGTCCCCGCGGCGCTCGCTCAAGCCTGCGCGACCGAGGATGCAGCCGCCACATAGAGGACGGCCTGCACCCGCGCCACCGCGGCGACCGCGCCGTCGGGGGGGAGCAGCTCGGGATGGTGAAGCGGCCGTGTCTTGAAGCCGGGCGCGCCGTCCAGCCCGACGAAGCCCATGGCGAGCGGTGCCAGCTCGCCGAAGAAGGCAAAGTCGTCGGAGCCGCAGGAGCGCCACTCGGGCGCCGCCTGGAGTCCTGCGCGCGAGAGCAGCCCGCGCGCGCTCGCCGCGATCACCGGGTCGTTGCACAGGGCGGGCTCGCCCGCGACGATCGTCGTGCCGCCGCGACAGCCATGGGCAGCAGCGACTGCGGTCACGACCTCCTCGACCATCTGGCGAAGCGCGATTCGATCCTCCGGGCGGTGGACGCGGAGCGAGCCGCGCGCTCGGGCAAGAGCAGGGATCACGTTCTCGGCGCCGCCGCCCTCGACCACCCCGATGTTGAGCACGGCTGGCTGCAGCGGGTCGATCCGCCGCGTGGCCTGAGAGTGCAGCGCGACGATGACGTGTGCGAGCGCGAGGATGGGATCGCGCCCACGGTGGGGGTATGCGCCATGCGACGGCTCGCCTTCGATCGTGATCTCGAAGTTGTCGCTCGAGGCGTTGACCTCGCCCGGGTCGAGCGCGACGGTGCCCCACGGCAGTTCCGGGTGCACGTGTGCGGCGACGACCGCCGCGGGATCGATCCTCGGCAGCTCCTCGCGCACGAGCTGCTCGGCACCCGAGGGATAGGCCTCCTCGCTCGGCTGGAAGATCGCGACGAGCGGAGCCGGCAGTGAGTCTGCGTGGGCGTGGGCTGCGCGGCTCAGCGCGACGAGCGCCGCCATGTGAACGTCGTGCCCGCAAGCATGCATGACTCCCCCAGCGGCACGGTGCGGAACGTCGGTGCGCTCCTCGATCGGCAGTCCGTCGAGCTCGGCACGCACCGCAACGGGTCGGCCCGCGGCCGCACCGATGCGGGCAACGCGACCTGTGCCGGCGGCCGTCACACTCTCCACGGGAAGCTCGCGCGCCACCATGGCAGAGGTCCACTCCTCGGCGTGCGCGAGCTCGGGATGCGCGTGCAGCCGGTGGCGCAGCTCGACGGCATGCGAAAGCTCCTGCTCGATGCCCGAGAGAAGCTGGTCGAGAGCCGCCTCAGTAGATAGCCGCATACCGCCGGCACAGCTCGCTGATGTCGATGGCCTCGGCTGCCTGCAGCTCGCTGCGCTTGACGCCGACGTAGGCGTCGTAGAGCAGTGGCTTCAGCCAACCGCGCACGGTGTTGTCGCCGGCGAGGGCCTCCAACGAGGCCTCCAATGAATCCGGCATCGCGCCGACCCCATATCTCGTGGCATCGGCCTCGTCGAGCACGCTCGGATCCCTGTCGAGGATCGGGGGGGCGGGGAGCTTCGCGCGCAGCCCGTCCAGTCCCGCCAGCACGAGCGCACCGAGCGCGAGGTACGGGTTGGCGGTCGCATCGGCGCCGCGGTACTCAAGGCGCATCTGGCTGGCCGGCTCGACGCCGGTGAGGGGGACGATCGAGGGGATGCGCAGCAGCGCCTCGCGGTTGGCCCGCGCGACGCAGACAGCCCCGACGCTCCACCGGTGTGGCATGAGCCTCATCGCGGAGACCGGGCTTGGCGCCGTCAGGGCGCTGAGCGCGTCGGCATGCCCCAGGATCCCCGCGGCGAACCGCTCTCCAACCTCGCTCAGGCATCCCGGGCGCGAAGCGTCGAAGAGGAGCGGCCGACCGGCGGCGTCGATGAGGCTGAGATGGATGTGCACGCCGTTGCCCGCGCTTGCCGGGTCCAGCAGCGGCGCGAAGCTCGCCCGCACATCGTGATGGCGGCTGACGTCCCGCACGATCTCCTTGAGCACGACGCTGCGGTCCGCGCCGGCGAGACCCTCGGCAGGCGACACGGGGATCTCGAACTGGTGCGGGGCGTACTCGGCGAAGAAGAGCTCCGGCTGTACGCCGCCTTGGAGCAGCGCCCTCATGAGTTCGGGGCCGAGTGGATCGAACCGCCGCTGGGCTTCAAGGGAGAACGGCGGGGCTGCAGGCGCATCGCTGATGAGCTGGAACTCGTGCTCGAAGCTCACGATCACGCGGATGCCGTACTCGCGAGAGAGGTCATCGAGCGCCTCACGCAGGAAGCGGCGCGGACAACACTCCCATGGCGTCCCGTCCGGCTCGACGATGTCGCACAGCACGAACTCCAGGGCGCTCTCACCTGAGCGTGCCTCGACGCGAACCTGGGTTTCGGCGTCCGGCAGCAGGCGCAGGTCGCCCGTCGAACCGAAGGGCGTCTGCTCGGCGACCGCGCCCAGCGGCGTGATGGACATGTTGGCGGGCACCCAGCCGACCCCAGCCTGCAGCCGCGCTCCGAGCTGGGCTGTGGGCAGCGACCGTCCGCGGACGATCGAGCCAAGGTCGCAGCACACCAATGCGACCAGCTCGGTTGCGCTCAAGTGAGCATCTCCGCCGCCGGCGTGCCGTTGTCCCAGAGGCCTTCCAGCAGACCTACCTCGGCTGCACCCGAGCGCACCGCCTGCGCATCGTCGGCCGCCGCGACGACGATGATGCCGCCCGCGGGCATGTCGCGCCGATCGATCGCGCTCGCGAGGCGCTCCTCGGGTTGCAGATGCACGCCGTCGCTGCCGAGCGAGCGATATGTGTCCGCCACGCAGTACAGGCTGCCGCTGGGTCCGCGGATGCGACCCACGACGCAAGCGAAGTGGCCGACGTCCCAGTCGGGGTCGGGTCCGTCCTGCACGCCGCCCAGAAGGTAGTCGAGCAGCTGGGAGATGGTGGGCCGCGCGCCCCACAGGTGACGGGTGGCGAAGTTCGCGAGCAGCGTGACCGGGTGCGTCAGCGAGCAGGCCACGTCGAAGAGGCCGCCGAGCGTCGCGCCCGTCCACGGGCCGCTGTAGGGCATCGCCGCGAGCCTTCCCTGGGAGAGCTCCTCGAGGGCGCGCACGAGCCCCTCGGCGGTGGTCCCCGAGACCGCTGCATCCTCGACGGTCGGCAACGAGACGCGGTAGTCGCGCCGGCCCTGCTCGTCGAAGGGAAGGAATTCGACGTTGCGCAGAGCGGAGACGATCGTCCCGGCGGCCAGCGCCACGGCGTCCTGGTCGACGGCCTGGCCGCGACGTTCCTCGATGCCCGCGGCGTGCAGGGCCAGGGCGGCACAGAACGCGCCGCACAGATCGTCGCGCTGCGGCAGCTCCCGCGCATGCGAGCGCAGCAGCGTCTCGGCTCCGGGGAGGAGCGTCATCTCCAGCTTGCTCGCGCTCTGCACATGCCCAATATACGGGCGGCGTGATGCCGCTCCCCGCTGCTCTAGAACGGTCGCCGGGGCGCGCTTGCCCGGCGTGCCAGTGAGCGCTACAGTCGCGTGGACGAAGCAGACACATGTCCATGCGCGGCGGCCACCTGAGAACCGACCCGATGGGGGGCTGTCGCGACGGATCTCACGAGAACACGTCAAGGGGGAGAACCATGGCTCGCAAGTACATCGACTGCAGAGAGATGCCCAGCGAGAGCAACTGCGATCTCACGATGGCGGGCAGCGAGGAGCATCTGCTGAACGCTGCGACGATCCACGCTGTCACCGCGCACCAGCACGAGGACACTCCCGAGCTGCGCGAGGAGATCCGCGGGGCGCTCAAAGACGAGGTGCCCGCCGCGCTCGCGTAGCGGGACGCGCGAGTGGCATCGACCACAGACGGCGCGGCCTCGGCCACGAGCCCCAACGCCGAGACGACCCAGGCCTGGGATGGGCCACTGTTCGACCGATTCGAGCGATTTCGGCCGATCGTCACGACCGGTCTCGGCGCTCACGGCGAGGCCGCGCTCGAGATCTTTCCGCCCGCCGCCGGCCAGCGCGTGCTCGACATCGGCTGCGGCTTCGGCGACACGACGCTGCGGATCGCGGAGATGGTCGGCCCGGGCGGCGAGGTGGCGGGCGTCGATGTGGCGCCACGCTTCATCGAGACGGCCCGCCGCGAGGCCGGCGAGGCGTCGGTGACCAACGTGCGCTTTTCGGTCGCCGACGTCCAGACCGACGCGCTCGGCGGGCAGTATGACCTCGCCTTCTCCCGGTTCGGAACGATGTTCTTCGCCAATCCGGTGGCGGCGCTGCGCAACATTCGCAGCTCGCTCGTTGCGGGCGGCAGGCTGGTGATGGTCGTCTGGCGCCGTCGGATCGACAACGACTGGCTCTACCGCGCGCAGACGATCGTCGAGGGGATCGTGAGCCGGCCCGAGGAGTACGAGGAGCCGACCTGCGGCCCGGGGCCGTTCTCGATGGCCGAGGCGGACACGACGAGCGACATCCTCCAGCAGGCGGGCTACGCCGATGTCTGTCTGCGACGCTATGACGTTCCGATCCTCATCGGCCGGGACATCGACGAGGCGATCGAGGTGGTCTTCGCGCTCGGCCCCGCGGGCGAGATCCTGCGGCTCGCAGGTGACCGTGCCGCCCACCTCCACGACGAGGTCCGCGGCGCGCTGCGCACCGGCCTGGCCGAGTTCGAGGATGCCGAAGGCGTTCGCGCGCCCTCCTCGACGTGGATCGTCTCGGCCACCGCACCGTAGTGCAACGCCGTCAGATCGGCTGGGTGCGCGCGAGCCGGGTGCTCAGAATGCGACGGTGAGGCTGTGCCACCGTTCGTGGGAGGGCCAGCGCTCGAGGTAGCGGGGCTTCAGCGGCGCTGAAGGGCCGTCGCCGTCGACGTGGACGCTGGTGCCCCGGGGCGACGCCCCGGGGCACCAGCCAGCCTCCTTAGAAGCTCAGTCTCTCGAAGTCGTTCCAGAAGATCTCGACCTGGCTGGTCGTGCCTTCCCAGTTGGGGATGTTCAGCGTTCGGAGCCCACCGCCGCCTCGTGAGCTGAGCTGGTAGGAGACGGTTGCGTTGGGCGGGGTGCTCCCCGGGATGAAGACCTGCGCGCCCTGCAGGAAGGGAGGCTTGCTGAGGACCGGATCTTCGTTCAGCGTCGATTCTTCCTTGCCTTCCCAGTTGAACGCGAAGAACGCGTTCACCTCCTTTTCCCAGGGACACAGCGTCGCCGTGCAGACGTTCAGGCCTTTGACCAGCAGTTCGTCGTTTTCGCCCGGCTGGTTGCCCCAGTACTCCTTGTACCGGATCATCACCGCGCCCGAGCTGCCGGGGTTCTTGCCGGTGTAGTTCTCGATCGCGGCCGAGCCGAGCAGGCGGATCGCGTAGTCGCTTCTCACGAACGGCTCCATGTAGACGTGGACCGTTCGGGTCGGCTGGACGAGCGCGAATTCGTAGCGCTGTCCGGCCTTGGCTGCCACCGGTCCCCATGTGCCCCCGCCCTCTGAGCCGTCGGCTATCGGGATCGACGCGATCGGCGCCTTGGTCGTCCGCACGCCGGTGGAGTTGATCGGCCAGACTTCCACCGTGTCGCCGATGAGCCCGGTGTTCTGCGGGAATTCGAGCGCCTTGCCTGCCAGTATGACCTTCTTCTGGGCAACGATGTCGTGCAGCGGCAGTTTGCCCCTGAAGAACTTGAAGACCTGCTGGAACGTTTCGGCGGACGTCGACGTCTGGACGTGCGTCGCGTTCGGGATCGTGACGTTTTCGGCGCCTTCCATGTGGCGTTCGGGTTTGCTGCACGTCGCGTCGCCGCAGCGTCCCGCCCACACCGCGATCGTCGGCACTTCCGGGTTCTTTTCCTGGCCGTCGAGGTTCGCGTAGTGCGCCACGCTCGCCCGGTGTTCGGCGGCTTTCGCGCTTTCGGCTAGGTAGTGATACATCACCGAGGTGCCCTCGGAGTGCCCGAGCACGTCGACCTGGGACTTGCCCGTCCGCTGCTTGAGCGTCGCGATCGCTTCTTCGATCTGCTTTTCGACTTCGCTCATGTTGGCGACGGCGGCTGTGGAGTCGTAGTCGAGCTCCATCACCCAGCTCGGCGGGTAGCCGTTGCTTTCGAAGCGCATCGCCTGCGACGCGAAATTCGAGCCCGCGCTCTCGAAGCCGTGGACGAAGAGGATCGGGCGGCGTTCGAACGTCGACGCGCCGGCTCCCGGCGCGACGGCCGACAGAAGCAGCCCGGCACAGAGACAGGCCAACAGCAGACGCAGGCTCCCCTGGCCTGAACGGCGATCATTGGTGATGCTCATGTTCCTCCCTCGGTCCCGCCGACGTTCAACTCGGCGCGCTTGGATCCCCGGTACCGGATGCGGACTTCACCGCAGCCTGTCGACTACCCGCTCACAGCCACCGCTAGCCTGGCAATCTGCCGAAGTTGCCGAGTAGCCGTTATGCACGTGCACAATCACCGTGCGAGGACCGTGAAGAAGTCGCGGCTGTACGGTTCGAGAAAGGCGCCGGGTATGCCGTTCTGGGCAGGCACGACGGGAATCGTCTCGAGCGGTCTCCGCGTGCCACGGTGACGGTACAGGTATCCCGCCACCCACTCTGGGTTGATGTCGAGCTCGACGGCGCGGACCACCTTGGCCTTGAGCAGTCCTTCGGTCAGCGTCGCCACCGAGAGCGCCTCGCCGCCTGCCCAAACCAGCTGCCCGTCAGCCGTGATCCCAAGCGCGGAGCGGGCGACGTCGGGGCCGCCTCCGAGCGTCGCGCCCCAGCACGAGACGCATTCGACGGTGCCGGCCGCAGCGCCGTGGTCGATGAGCAGCGACAGGTTCTGGCGCACGGAGACGACCCGCGAGGCGCGACTCGGCACTCCTTCCTGCCATGCCCCGATGTTGGTCGTTCCGTCGGCATAGGTCACGATCGAGCCGAGGCCCCGTCGCAGGGGCGATGCGGTCCTACCGTAGGACTCGAACCCGCCCGATTCCGTTTCCAGCTTGAAGCCGCCGTTGAACGCGGCGATGAGACGGCTGCGCTCGCCGTCGAGGATCGCGGGCCCGTGGTGCCACCCGGTCGAGCCGGCGTCGACCGTTCCAGAGTGAAGGGCCAGGGTCACGAGCCGGCCGTCGAAGTAGAGCAGCGTCACGCCGCTGGGAAGCCGGGCTATCCACGCCGCGGTCTGGCCCTGCAGGGAAACCGCGGGCGTGAACTGCGACCCGACCCGGCGCTGCGCTGCGCGCAGCACGACGGGATAGCGCGGCGGGGGTGGGCGCACGGGGACGGTGGCAGTTGGAGCGGCGGTCGTCGTCGGGGCCTGCCTGCTCGCAACCGTTGGTCTGGACGGAGCGCCCGCGCTGGTCCTCCCACCACCTGCTGAGCCTCCGCAGCCCGCCAGCGCCGCGACGAGGCCGATCGCGACGCCACTGCAGCCCGGAGATCGGAGAGATGGCCATCCACGCATCTACTCGAACGTTAGGCGCGCGACCGTCGGGCGTCGACCTCGAACCCTCGGGGTGGGTCCTTACCGGTCGACCCTCGGCGACCAAGCGAGCTCAGCGTCTGCCTAGCTTTGGCAGCTTTGCGTCGGTATGTGCAGCACCGGCAGGCCATTCCGCCGACTGGCGACCCGGATGCATCCAGATCGGCGACGGCCCGCCGATCGCATAGGTATGAGTTCTGACCACACGCCCGAGGGCTCGTCCCCGGGCTCGGAGCTGTGCGCGCAGGCGCGCGAGACGAGCGGCGTCACCTCGGCGCTGCTGCTCGCCTACCTCGACCGGGCGGGAGGGCCTGACGCCATCGCCGAGGTGCTGCGCCGCTGTGGGCTCTCCGGCTGCGAGGCCGAGCTGCGCGATGAGAACCGCTGGTTTTCGTGGCAGACCAAGATCGCCCTGTTCGAGGCCACCGCCCAAGTGCTGCGCAATCCGGGCTTCCTCGCGGACATGGCGGGCCTCGCCCTTGACCTGAAGGTGGCAGGCGGGCTGAAGGTGGCGCTCCGCATGCTGGGCTCACCGCAGCTCGTCTATCGCAGCGTCGTTCGGGCCAACGCCCGTTTCAACGGCAGCCACGCCATGGAGCTGATCAGCATCGGCGACGGCCACGCGCGCGCGCGCTTCGTCGACATTTCCGGCGAGCGGCGTTTCCATCACCTCGATTGCGAGTACAGCGCGGCGATGCTGAGAATCGTGCCGGAGCTGTTCGGACTGCCGAGCGCCCAGCTGACACACCTCGAGTGCGTCGGCGATGGAGCCGACTCGTGCGTATACGAGCTGCGCTGGCGTGAGCATGTATCCGTGGCCCGGCGCGTGCTGGCGGCGGGGCTCGCCAGCGCAGCCGCGTTGACCGCCAGCGCAGTGTTGCTGCCGGTCGCGGTGCCGGCGGCGGCCGCCCTGGCGCTCGCGAGCACGGGCGTGCTGTTCCGCGCGGAGATCGGCCGCCGCCGGCGCGCCTGGCGTCAACTCCAGCGTGAGGCAGAAGACAACGCCGACGTGGCCCAGCGCCTGTTCGCCAGCCTCCAGGACCTCGTCTCCGACCTACAGCTGGAGGAGGTCCTGAGCAAGGTCACGCGCAACGCCCAGGCGGCCGTCGGCGGACGCGAGTTCGCCCTGCTCGTGCGCGAAGGCGACGGCTTCATCTGCCAGATCTCCTCCGGACTGCCGCCCGCCTCGACCGCGGCGCTGGAGGCGTGGGCCAACGCCAACGGCCGCGTCCCCGAGCAGTGCCTGGTGATCGACGACGTGACCACGGTGCCGGCGCTCGCGCGCCTGGCCGGCCCACCGATGCCTCTCGGTTCGCTGGCCAGCGCGCCGCTCACCTTCTTCGGGGATACCAGCGGCCTGCTGGTGGCGCTCGGCACGCAGTCGCGCACCTTCCTGCCGCGCGACGTCGAAGTGCTGCAGTCCTTCGCCAGCCAGGTCGCCATCGCGCTCAACAACGCGCGGCGTTATCACGTCACCAAGAGGCAGGCCGATTGCGATCCGCTCACCGGGCTGCTCAACCACCGCAGCTTCCACGACGCCGTTGACCGGGCGCTTCGTGAGCGCGACGGCGCCGGCAGCACCTACGTGGTGCTGCTCGACCTCGACAACTTCAAGCGGATCAACGACGAGGACGGCCACCGCGGAGGCGACCGCCTGCTGCGCGCCGCCGCCGCCGCGCTCGGGGACGCCTGCCGTCGCGGCGACCTGGCCTTTCGCGTAGGAGGGGACGAGTTCGCGCTGCTGCTCGCCGGCCTCGACGAGGGGGCTGCGGCGGCCGTCGCCAGGCGCACCTGCGCGGCCATCACCGCGCTCGACCCGCGGCTCGGTGCGTCGGCAGGCTGGGTCGCCCTGCGTCAAGACAGCACGAAGGACAGCCTGCTCGAGCAGGCCGACCAGCGCCTGTACGCGGCCAAGCGCGGCGAGCAGCCGCCCGCGGGAGGCACATCGTCGCGGTCGACCGTGGCCACCCAGGTTGCGGTCGACGTGCTGGTCGCGGCGCTCGAGTCGCACCACCGAGCCACCGCCAGTCACAGCGTCGAGGTGTCCGAGCTGAGCGCCAGGGTGGCCGCGCGCCTGGACGCAAGCCCGACGGAGCGCGAGCTGGTGCGCCACGCCGCGCTCGTGCACGACGTGGGAAAGCTGGCGATTCCACTCCAGATCCTCAACAAGGCCGGTGCCCTCGAGCCGCACGAATGGGAGATCGTCCGAACCCATCCCGATCGCGGTGC
>JAOPZM010000199.1 GCA_025964115.1 Solirubrobacterales bacterium | reverse complement strand
GGGAACAGCGACGCGACGTGTCCGTCGGGGCCGATGCCCAGCACGATCAGGTCGAGCACGGGCACCTTGCCGTCCCTGCGCTCCACGCCGTCGCACAGCGCCCTCCCGTAGCGGCGCGCGCCCTCGTCCGGGCCGAGCTCTCCCTCCATGCGATGGACGCGCTCCGGGGCGATCGCCGCCGGAACCAGCAGGCTTTCGGCGACGAGCCCGTAGTTGCTCTGCTCATCCTCCGGCGGCACGCAGCGCTCGTCGGCAAACCAGATCTCGACGCCCGCGAGCTCGGCCGATCTGCCGGCGAGCAGCTCATAGGTGCGCTTCGGCGTCGTGCCGCCGCTGAGCGCCAGGTGCGCGACACCGCGCTCCTGGCGCGTGCGCATGAGGTAGCGCGCCACATCAGCGGCGGCGCGCTCGGCCACCGCCTCGGCGTCGACACAGGTCGTCAGTCGCGTCAAGGCGTTCTCCCGCAGCCTAGGGCAGCATCGCCTGTGCCGCCTTGACGGCGGGCACGTAGGTCGGGTCGCGCAGCAGCGCCTGGCGGATGCCCTCGCCGAGGATCCCGCCCTCGCCGCGCGAGGCTCCCGGGATCGTCCATGAGCGCTCGACTCCGCGCGGGTCGCGCGCGCGGGCCCGTAGGCCGCCGGGGCCCCGGTCGAGGCTCAGCTCCCTCCCGGAGGCCGTCGCGAGCGTCAGCCCCTCGAGCCCGCGGACCTGCAGCGCCGGCGCAGACTGCAGGCGCAGCGCCACGTCCTGCCGGCTGGCGTGAGCCCTGCCGAGCAGCTCGTCGCCCCGCGCGACCAGCGAGCCGGGCTGCCAGCCCAGACGCGAGGCGAGCCAGCCGGCGAGCAGCATCCCGCTGACGGTCGAGGCGGGATGGTGGCGCACCGTGACGCGCTCGATCGCGCGCAGCTCCGGACGGTGGCGAGGCGGGTCGAAGCTCGCCGCGACGCGCTCGCGCCAGGGCGTCGACCGCAGCCACGCGAGGTCGACGACGTAGGCGCGCTCGCTGAGCTTGCATGCCCTGTCGATCGCATCCCGCCAGATCGGCTCGTCGATCGAGTCGATCAGCACCGCCTGGGAGAGCGCGAGCAGCACCTCGACGATGTCGTAGTGCCCGTGCGGCGACCACAGCAGGGTCGGCAGGTCGGTGACGACGAGTGGGTCGGCGATCGTCAGCAGGTCGTCGAGGTGACGGTCGCCCAGTTCGACGACGACGGTCTCGCGGAGCAGCGCGAACTCGCCCGCGTCCGGCTCGCCTTCGGAGACGATCGTGACCCTCGCATCCAGACGCTCGCGTCGCGGCTCGTAGGCGAGCACCAGCAGCCGCGAGGGGCTGTAGCGGCCGACGGCGCGCAGGCGGTTGGCGATTTCGCCGGTCCACTCGCGATCCACGAACGCGATCATGTTGAGCACGCGCGCCGGGACGTATCGCTCGTTTTCGGCGTGACGCTGGACCAGCAATTCCCGCAGCGCTGCTTCGATGGCGTCGGGCGTCGTGCCCTGCGCGGTCCAGACTGCGTCGCTCCGCGGCATCAGATCGCGCGCCAGCGATGGCCCTCTCGCAGGAGCCGCTCTGCCTCCTCGGGTCCCTGCGAGCCGGATTCGTAGTTCGCCATCTCCTCCGGCGTGGATGACCAGAACCTGACGATCGGATCGCAGATGCGCCACTGCGCCTCGACCTCGTCGTTACGCGTGAACAGCGTCGCGTCGCCGCGCATCGCGTCCGTGATCAGACGCTCGTAGGCCTCGGGCGACTGCGACAGGAACGACGTGCCGTACAGGAACTCCATGTTCACGGGGCGGATCGCCATCCGCGTTCCCGGGATCTTGGCGACGAGGCTGAGCGAGACGCCCTCGTTGGGCTGGATCGTGAGCACCAGCTGGTTGGGCTGCACGCCGAGCGAGCCGGCCTGGCTGAAGGCCAGGTGGGGGACGGGCTTGAGCGTGACTGCAACCTCGGTCAGCTTGCGCGCCAGGCGCTTGCCCGTGCGCAGGTAGAACGGTACGCCCGCCCAGCGCCAGTTGTCGACTTCGAGGCGAAGGGCCGCGTAGGTCTCGGTGATCGAGTCGGGGGGCACGCCCTCCTCTTCGAGGTACCCCGGCACGTCCTCCCCTCCGGCGTGGCCCTTCGCGTACTGGGCGCGAACGGCCATCTCCGGGATCTCCTCCGGCGTGGGCTCGGGGATCGCCTGCAGGACCTTGACCTTCTCGTTGCGGACCTCTTCGGCGGTGAAGCTCACCGGCGGCTCCATCGTCACGTGACAGAGCAGCTGCAGCATGTGGTTCTGGATCAGGTCGCGCAGCGCCCCCGATTTGTCGTAGTAGCTCGCGCGGCTCTCGATGCCGATGTCCTCGGCGGCGGTGATCTGCACGTAATCGATGAAGTTGCGGTTCCACAGCGGCTCGAACATGCCGTTGGCGAACCGGAACGCCATCATGTTCTGCACGGTCTCCTTGCCCAGGTAGTGGTCGATCCTGTAGACCTGGGTCTCGTCGAAGACGGCCAGCACCCTCCGGTTGAGCTCGCGCGCCTCCTCCAGCGACGTTCCAAACGGCTTCTCGATGATCACCCGCACCTCCGCGTGCATGTGCTGCGCGAGCTTGGAGCGGCCGAGCTCGTCCACGATCACGCCGAAGAAGCTAGGGTCCGTCGCAAGGTAGAAGGCCCTGTTGAGCGGCTCGCTCGCCTGCTCCTCGAACTCGTCCAGCAACCTGTGCAGCTCGGCGTAGACCGAGTCTTCGTCGAAGGTCCCCGGCACGTACTTGACGTCTTCGAGCAGCGCCTTCAGCACGTCGTCATCCGGCTTGCGACGGGAGAAGCGCCGGATCGCCTGCTCGCACTCCGCCCGGTAGTCCTCGTGAGCTTTTTCTTTGCGCGCGATCCCGATGAGGAAGAAGCGCTCGGGCAGGGCGCCGTCGTGCGCGAGGTTGTAGAGCGCGGGCAGCAGTTTCCGCCTGGCGAGATCGCCGGTGGCGCCGAAGATGACGAGCGCCGTCGGCGGCGGCGGCAGGCGCTCGAGGCCTTCGCTCAGGGGGTTCTCGGCTTCGGTCCGTGCGGTTGGGCGACCTGCTGCTACCGCCACGTTCAACGGCCTCCGCGCGCCCGGCCGGCCGCCTGCGAGGAGCCCTTGCCGCGCGAGCTCGTGCCGGCAGCCGGTGCGCTCTTGACCGCGTGGCCGCCGAACTGGTTGCGCAGCGCGGCCAGCACGCGGTCGGCGAACTGTCCGTTTCCGCGCGAGCGGAAGCGCGCGTACAAAGAGGCCGTAATCACCGGGGTGGGCACGTCATGGGCGGTGGCATCTTCGATCGTCCAGCGGCCCTCGCCCGAGTCCTCGGTGTAGCCCTCGATCTTGCCGAGGTCGTTGCCCTCCTCTTCGAATGCCCGCGCGGCCAGTTCGCACAGCCAGGAGCGCACTACCGATCCCTGCCCCCACAGATGCGCGATCCTGGCGTTGTCGAGCTCGTACTCGCACTTGTCGAAGATTTCGAAGCCCTCGGCGTAGGCCTGCATGAGTCCGTACTCGACGCCGTTGTGGACCATCTTCACG
Organism: Solirubrobacterales bacterium; assembly: GCA_025964115.1. Classification (GTDB taxonomy): domain Bacteria; phylum Actinomycetota; class Thermoleophilia; order Solirubrobacterales; family Solirubrobacteraceae; genus Palsa-744. The sequence goes on along the minus strand of JAOPZM010000199.1, from coordinate 10,677 downwards.
TAGTGCCCGGCGCCCGCCGGACCGAAGTGCATCCAGCCTCGGGGCCCGATCGCGGCGCGGCTCTGCTCGGTGGTCTCCGGCGCCAGCACGTCGAGGATCGGGCTCAGCCGCTTGACCCCCTTCTGCGGTCCACCCACCATCATGCAGTACCCCACCTCCAGTCCCCACACGCCTCCAGACACGCCCACGTCGACGTATTCGACCCCCTGGCGTCTCAGCTCCTGGCTGCGGCGCTTGTCGTCGGTCCAGCGCGAGTTGCCGCCGTCGACGATCAGATCCCCGCGGTCGAGCAGCTTGGAGAGCTTTTCGATCGTTTCCTCGGTGGGCCGGCCGGCCGGCAGCATCAGCCAGACCACGCGCGGTGGCTCGAGCTTCTTGACGAGCTCCCTCAACGAGCTCGCGCCGATCGCACCGTGCTTGACCGCGTCCTTCACCGAGCTCTCGCTGCGGGCGAATCCGACCACCTCGTGGTCGGAGTCCCGCCGGATGCGGTGAACCATGTTCCCGCCCATCTTCCCCAGCCCGACGAAGCCGATCTGCGTCACGTCATCTCCTTGATCCTCGCGGTTATCTCACGCACCCCGGCCGCGGCGTCCTCGCCCGTCAGGCGCAGGCGCTCGGCGGGCAGGCCCAGCTCGCGTAGCGTTGTCAGGTCGCCGATCGCCTGGGCGTTCTTCAGCGTCGTGAACGTATAGGAGGCGCCCGGGATCGGCACGTCGGGCGGGCTGTCGTAGAGCAGCTGGAGAAAGCGCCCCTGCCTGGGTCCGCCCTTGTGGTACTGGCCGGTGGAGTGCAGGAACCGCGGCCCGTAGCCGAAAGTCGTGGTCGACCCCGTGCGCGCGCGAATCGCGACGCGAAGCTCGGCGATGGCCGCGTCGAACTCGGCCGAGGGCTTGACGTAGCCCATCAGCGAGATGTACTGCGGCGGCCCCGCGTCGAGCAGCAGCGCGCGCAGCTCCGCCTCCGTCGCGTCGGCCAGCTGCGGCAACTCGTGCCGCTGATCGAACTCCGCGAGCACCCGGTTCGTCGCATCCTTGGCCTGCTGCACGTTCGGCTGGTCGAAGGGATTGATCTGAAGGCCCCAGCCGGCGACGGCCACGGCCAGCTCGGCGAGCATGAACACGCGGCCGAGGTCCACCGGGCCGCGCGTGGGAATCGTAAGCACCGGATGGCCGGCCTGCCCGAGCGCCTGCGCCGCCGCGTCGAGCTCGGGCTCGTGCGCACCGACGTCGGGCAGGTAGGCGAAGACGCGGTCCTCGCCGTAGTCGCCAACCTCGCCCAGCGGCTCCTCGGCGACGGGGAGGATGCCCGTGCCACGCTTGCCCGTCGACTCCGCCACGAGCTGCTCGAGCCATAGGCCGAGCCCCGGCAGCGTGGGCGAGATCAGGAACGTGAGCTTGTCCCGGCCGGCCTGCGCGAGTGCGCTCAGCGCGGCTCCGAGCCAGACCGCGGCGGTGTGCACGGCCGAAGGGGTGCCGTCGTTAACGGGCGTCTCCCAGGCGTCGCTCGCCCCGGCCAGCAGTGGCTGGGCGTCCACGCCCATGAGCACGGCCGGCACGATGCCGAAGGGGGAGAGCGCGCTGTAGCGGCCGCCGATGTTCGGATCACCATGGAAGACGCGCCTGAAGCCGCGCTCGATCGCGAGCTCCTCAAGGCCGGTGCCCGGGTCGGTGATCGCGACGAAGTTCCTGCCGTCGCTCACGAGTGAGGAGAAGTGCGCGAACAGCGACCGCGGCTCGATCGTGCCACCGGACTTCGAGGAGACGATGAACAGCGTGCTCGCGGGATCGATCACCTCCTGCACCGTGCGGATCGCCCCGGCGTCCGTCGAGTCGAGCACGTGCAGGCGAGCCCGGTCAGGGCGATGCTTGAATGAGCGGCGCAGCACCTCCGGCGCGAGCGAGGAGCCGCCCATGCCGAGCAGCACGACGTCGGCGAGCCCCTCGCGGCTGACCTGCTCGGCGAACACCTCCAGCTCGTCCAGGACGTCGAGCATCCGGTCGGCGATCGTCAGCCACCCCAACCGGTCGGCGATCTCCTCGGCGCCCGGCGGTCCCCATAGCTTCGGGTCGCCCTCGCGCAGCCGCCGCGCCACTTCGTCCCTGCCGGCGAGCGCGACCTTCTGCTCGACCGTGGCCCTCAGCGCGCCAGGGATGCGAGGCTCGACGGCGAGGGCTTGGACGCTCACGCCACGATCGTAGTCGCCATGGCCCTGTTATAGGTTTTCTACGCTCCTCAGCCACGCCGGCCGCCGCCGAGGCGCCCGCCGGACCCGCACCGCCATCGCCGCTCGCGCCGCGAAACCGTCTCCCGCACACGCCCTTGACTCCAGAGAGATCCCCACAGCGGCCCGACCGCAACCTGGCACTCGAGCTCGTCCGCGTCACCGAGGCGGCCGCCCTGGCGACGGCTCCGCTGGTGGGCGCGGGGGACAAGGAGGCCGCCGATCAGGCCGCGGTCGACGGCATGCGCTACATGCTGCACTCGGTCCAGATGGACGGCGTCGTGGTGATCGGCGAGGGCGAGAAGGACGAGGCGCCGATGCTCTACAACGGCGAGCAGATCGGCGACGGCTCGCAGCCGCAGGTCGATATCGCGGTCGACCCGCTCGAGGGCACGACGCTCGCCGCGAACGGCATGCCGAGCGCGCTGGCCGTGATCGCGCTGTCGGCACGCGGCACGATGTTCGACCCCGGGCCGTGCGTATACATGGAGAAGATGGCCGGCGCGCCCGAGATTGCCGACCTGCTCGACCTCGACCGTCCGCTCGGCGAGACGATGAGGCTCGTCGCCCAGCGCAAGGGCGTCCCGGTCAGCGACGTGATGGTCGTGGTCCTCGACCGGCCGCGCCACGCGGAGGGCATCGCTGCGATCCGCGAGGCCGGCGCACGCGTGCGCCTGATCCCCCACGGCGACGTCTCCGCCGCGTTGCTGGCGGTCACCGAGCGCTCGCCCGTCGACTTGCTGTGGGGCATCGGCGGCACGCCCGAGGGGGTCATCTCGGCGGCGGCCGTCAAGTGCCTCGACGGGCAGCTGCTCGGGCGCCTGTGGCCGCGCGACGACGAGGAGAGCGCGGCCGCCCGCGAGGCCGGCTACGACCTGGAGCGCGTGCTCACGCGAGACGACCTGGTCGCGGGCGACGACGTCTTCTTCTCCGCCACGGGCGTGACGGACGGCGACATGCTCGAGGGCGTTCGCTACCCGAGCGCCGGCGGCGCGACGACGGAATCGCTCGTGACACGCTCGCGGTCGGGGACCATCAGGCGCATCCGCGCAACCCACGATCGAGCCAAGCTGCGATCGATCGGCGGCGAGCGCTACTCGCGCCAGCAGGGACCGGCCGGGTGAGCCCCGAACGGCTGTGGAGGCTCTCCGCGGCGCTGCGAAGGCGAGGACACCGTCGGCTGGCGCTGCTCGTCAAGAAAATCAACTCGACCATCTACCACAACTCGCTCGCCCCAGGAGCCGTCTTCAGCCCGGACATCCGCTTCGAGCACCACGGCTTCGGGACGGTCATCCACAGCAACGTGGTGATCGGAAAGGGCGTGACGATCTACCACAACGTGACGATCGCGGTGCGGGCGGCGACCGGCGAGCCCCAGAGGATCGTGATCGAGGACGACGTGCACATCGGCGCGAACTCGGTGATCATCTCCCCCGCCGAGGGCGACCTTCTCATCGGCCGGGGCGCGCGGATCGGCGCCGGCGCGGTGGTCGCACAGGACGTCCCGGCGGGCGCGACGGTCGTCAGCGCCCCGCCGCGGGTCATCGAACGCGGTCCCTGAGCGCGGCTGAGCCGGCGACCCGGCGTTCATGCCATGTCCTGGGGCGCCAGGCGCCGCACCTTCGACTCGGCGAGATCCAGGCGCGCGAGCGAGCGCAGGAAGCCGTGCGTGATGAGCACATGGATCCGGGACTGCGTCACCTCATACAGCCAACGGCCGAGGCCCGCGGCGATCGACGGGTAGAAGTTCGCCACCTCGACCTCGACATGCAGCCGCACGAGGGCCGGGTCCTCGGCGGGGCTGCGTCGGACTTCGATCTGCAGGTAGCCGCCGCCGTCGCAACCGCGCTTGGCGACGAGCAGGCCGCGCGCTATCCGCCAGCGCACCAGCCCCCTGGCAGGATCCATCTCGTATTCCGGCGCCTGGAAGGTGATCAGCTTCAGTGGCCAGGCGAGCAGCACGAGCGACCGCTCGTGTTCGGTGTACCTGACCCTGATCAGCCCAAGCGTCACCCTCGAGAGGAACCTCCAGTAGGTGCGCGCCAGCCGCTCGAGGTGCATCGGCGACCAGATCTCCCGCAGCGCACGCTCCCCGAGCTCCAGATCGGCCGTCTGCAGGGAGCGCACCGCGCCGGTGCCGGTGTCCAGCGTCGTCGAGTCCTCGAGGTTCGAGATCGTCGCGGTCGTCCCTCCGGCCTCTCTCGCGCGCCGGCGCCAGGCGAGCGCCAGCACCGTGAGCGCCGCGGCGAGCGCGGCTGCCGCGACGGCGATCCACGCCGCGGTCATGTGGGCTCCGGCGCTCGCACAGAGCCTCCAGGCTATCCGCGCGCCCCACGGCGGAGTGGATCACGTCCCCCGTTGCTGATATTCAAGGTGTGTGGGCTACCCGAGCTCCCATCCCGCCCCGCGCGCGAGACCGGTCGCCGACGTTCCGCTCGATGAGCTCACGGGTGCAGGCGACGAGCTCGCGAGGGCGTGGGCGGTCGCGTTGATCGTGGCCCGCCCGGCGGCCGCGATCGCCGAGGTCCCGCTGGAGGAGATCGTGCGCGATGGGCCACGCCTCTGCGTGCAGGTGCTGCGTGCGCTCGAGTCCGACGCCGAGCTCGAGCGGCTGACGGAGACCGCAGGGGAGGGGGGGCGCGAGGGGCCAGCCCCGGCCTCGAGGCTCGCGAGCCTCGCCGGCGCAGGCGACGTGCGGTCTGTCGTGTCGGCCGTGGAGGCGCTGCGAGGCGTGCTCTGGGAGGCGCTCCTCGGTGAGCTGCGCCGGCCGGTCCTCGACCGCGCAGACACGCGCCTGCTCGCGGACCTCGCCGATCGCCTGGCGTACGTCTGCGCAACGGCTCTCGCCGCCGCGCTTGGCGCGGTCCCGCCGCGCGACCCGGGTGCCCGCGCCCGCGACGAGGTGCTCGTCGCCGGGACCGACACTCGCCCCTTGCGCGGCGAGCCCGTAGCTCCCGCGGGCCCCGGCGGGCAAGGCGAGGTGGTGATCGTCGACGAACGCGAGCACGCCGCCAGCACGCGCGCCACGGTTGTGGCGCGAGCCGGGAGCGCCCAGGCGACCGACGCCGCCGGCGAATCCGCACCGTGGAGCCCGCCGCCGCGCGAGCGACGGGACGCGGACAGCGCTCCGCCCGTCGCCTCGCCGCTGGGCGCCTCTGGGGAGATCCACATCCGCGACGAACGGGCCGAGGAGGGACCCGCGGCCTGGATCCGTTCGATCGGGCGTGAGCTCGAGCGGTTCGCACTCGAGGGTCGCCCGTTCGCGGTCCTGCTGATCGAGCTGATGGACGCAGAGCGACTGAACCGCAGCGAGCCGCCCGAGGAGGTGCTGAGCGTCGCCGGACAGGTGCAGCGCACGCTTGAATCGGAGCTCTGGACGCTCTCAGAGCGCGCGGGCGCGTCCCTCACCCGCGAGGCGCCCGGGAGGTTCTGGATGCTCGCCCCCGGCGTCGATGTCCTGCGTGTCGGTGCGCTCGCGGAGCAGGTCGCGCATGCGGTGAGACGATCGGTGAGCCATCGTGGGCACCCAGTGGAGATCGCGGTCGGGACCGCCGTCTGTCCCGGGGATGGCGTGCAGGCTGCGGCGCTCGCGGCGCACGCCGACGTCGCGCTGTATGCCGCGCGCGCCGAGGGGTCAGCCGGAGACGGCGCCGCCGGTTAGGGGGCTGACCGGAGGGGCGGCGGGCAGTCCCAGCCCGGGCGTGTTGGCCGTGCTGCCGACCACCCGGGTGCCGATGCGGACCGTTTCGCTGATGCCCAGAGCCTGCGCGGCGCCGGCCGTGAGGTCCCATTCGGCCCCGATGTGGCTGTAGGGCCCGCGGTCGAGGACGGGTAGCGTCAGCGTGCGGCCGTTGTAGCTGACCTTGACGAGCGTGCCGCAGGGAAGCGTGCGGTGTGCGACGCCGACGACCGCCGCTGTGAGCGTCTGTCCACAGGCGGTCTTCTGCCCGTAGAAACCGGGCCCGAACCATGTGGCGATCGCGTTCGCGTGCACCCTGCGTGCGCGCTTGGCGCGTGGCGCGGGTGCGGGTGCGCTCGCACCGGGTGCGCTGGCGCCGCCGGTCGCGGCGGACGCGTCGGCCGCGCCTGTGAGGCCCGTGGATACCAGGGCGCCCATCAGGACGAGCGAAGCCGTCGTTTTGCGGAAATCGATTCGCATCTTGTCGACGCCTACGGGGTGAGCTGACGGGCTCGCGCGGCGCTTTCGCGCGGCGCTACGGCCCTTGCGGGCCGATTCGCCCCCGCGGATCTCGTCGATCCGCAATGGGTCCCCCGCCTTCCGAGACCTGGGTCAACGGAAGCTCGGCGTGCCGGCGATTATATACAGACTCCCGGCGCGCGCACTCACGCAGGCCGTCGGAACCGCCGATCGACCGCGGGGCCGGCTCAGGAGAGCGGCAGGTGCGAGAGGACGTCTTTCAGCAGGCGCTCGCTCCTGGAGAGCCCCGCCTTCGCCAGCTCGCCCACGATCTCCGCGGCGGACAGCACCAGCTCCGCTCCGCCGGGGGGACGCACCGCGCCGGTCGCCGCATCTTCCTCGGACTCGTAGCCCTGGGCCGGCACCGCGTCGACCTTCGCCGCCGATCGCTTCCGGCGCCGCGCGCCGTCAGCGGCGCGCTTGCCCCCGCTGCTCTTCGAGGCTCGCTGGCCAGAGCTCCGACGGGTGCCGGAGCTCTTCGCCGTCCGCGTCTCGGTGGCGGCCCCGGCCGCGGCGTCAGCTGCGGGTGCGGAAGCCGAGCGTGGCGTCCCGTCGCCGTCGGCCGCCCCGGCAGGCGCCGCCCCAGCGTCCGCTTCCTTGCCGGCCGACTGGCGTGCCGCTGCCCGCCGCGCGCTCGCTCGCTGCGGGCGCGTGCGGGGAAGGTTGCCCAGGACGCCGGAGCCCTCTCCGTCGGAGTTGGGTGCCGCCGGGCTCTCCATCCCGTCGCTCATCGCGCACATCATGCCTTAAGCGGTCGTTGCAAGAAGATCTCCAAAAACCGGGGCGATCCTGGAGGCGACGCGTTAGCATGTGAGCCGAGAAACTTACGCTTAGTCGTAACGTCGGGCGGGCTTCGGCCGTATGTCCGGCAGGAACTGTGGCAGCCAAGAATCCGGCGGATCCCAGCAGCGGTCTCCCACCGGGTTTTCGATCGACGGAAAGAAACGGAAACAGATGTCAGTAGTCGAGCTTCAGGAGCTGGATGAGGTCAAGGGGCTGCTCGCCAAGGGCCTTCAGGTCGGAGTTCTCTCCTACACGGAGATAACCAAGGCGATGTCGGAGCTGGACCTGGACGAGTCAGACGTGGAAGAGCTGCACGGCTTCCTCGAGAAGGCCGAGATCGAGCTCGTCGAGGACATCGACCCGGCGACCGCGGTGTCCTCGCAGGTCGAGCGTGCCCCCGACAAGCGGGGCCGGCGCAAAGCCAAAACGGCGCTGGACCTCAAGCCGGACATGACGACCGACTCGTTGCAGCTGTTCCTGAAGGACATCGGCAAGGTGCGGCTGCTGACAGCCCAGGAGGAGGTCGACCTCGCCAAGCGCATCGAGCGCGGTGACCTCGACGCCAAGCAGAAGATGGTCGAGTCGAACCTGCGCCTGGTGGTGTCGATCGCCAAGAACTACCGCAACCAGGGGCTGCCGTTCCTCGACCTGATCCAGGAGGGGACCCTCGGTCTCGTCAGGGCGGCCGAGAAGTTCGACTACCGCAAGGGCTTCAAGTTCTCCACCTATGCGACCTGGTGGATCCGCCAGGCGATCGCGCGAGCCCTGGCCGACAAGGCCCGGACCATCCGCATCCCCGTGCACGTCGTCGAGAAGCTCAACAAGATCGGGCGGGCCGAGCGCAAGCTCGTGACCGAGCTCGGCCGCGAGCCGACGGCGGACGAGATCTCCGAGGTCACCGGGATCGACCCCGAGGAGGTCGACTCGATCAAGCGCTCCGCCCTGGCGCCCGTGTCGCTCGAGAAGCCGGTCGGCGACGAGGAGGAGTCCGAGTTCGGGCAGTTCATCGCCGACGAGCGCGCCGAGTCGCCCTATGAGCGCGCCGCGGAGATCCTCACCAAGGAGGCGCTCCGGGAGGCCCTCGAGAACCTCTCCTACCGCGAACGCCGCGTGCTCGAGCTGCGCTACGGGCTCGGCGGCGAGCACCCGCGGACGCTCGACGAGGTGGGGCGCACCTTCAACGTGACCCGCGAGCGCATCCGTCAGATCGAGAATCAGTCGCTGAAGAAGCTGCAGAGCCTCGCGGAGGCGCAAAAGCTCCGCGACGTCGCCTGACCTGACAGCGCGTCGGCTCGCCTGACTGCGTCCTCGGGCGCTCGTATGCGAAGCACACTTCGCGACCTGCCTGTGCCCCGAAGGGGTACGTCCTTGTCAGGGCGACCCGATGCACTCGTCAGGGGCGCGCTGTCCATGCCGGGCTGGGCGCATTCAAGGGCTTGGCCGGGGCTGCCGATGAGGTGGGCATGTTCGATGTCCTAGGCGCGTTGCGCGAGCTCGTCGAGAAGGGCGGCTCGGATCTGCACCTGAAGGTCGGCACAGCGCCGTTGTACCGCGTGAACGGCGAGCTGACTGCCGAGCCCGGCGTCGACGGATTGAGCGCTGAGGACACCGAAGGCGCCCTGCGCGAGCTGCTGAAGGACGAGGTCAAGCTCAAGGAGTTCGCCGAGGAGCACGAGGTCGACTTCTCCTTCGAACTGGAGGGGGTTGCCCGCTACAGGATCAACGCCTTCCAGCAGCGCGGGGTGATCTCGATGGCCTGCCGCGCCATCCCTCACCACATCAGCACGATCGAAGAACTCGCGCTCCCGCAGGTCGTGCGCGAACTGGCCGAGGAGGAGCGAGGGATCGTCCTGCTCACGGGAACCACCGGCTCCGGCAAGTCGACGACCCTCGCGGCCATGATCGACCACATGAACCACACGATGAGCAAGCACATCGTCACGATCGAGGACCCGATCGAGTTCGTCCACGAAGACAAGCGCTCGGTGATCAACCAGCGCGAGGTCGGGATGGACACCGCCTCCTTCAAGCGTGCCCTCAGGAGGGTCCTGCGCCAGGACCCGGACGTGATCCTGGTCGGCGAGATGCGCGATGAGGAGACGGTTCAGACGGCTCTGTCCGCGGCCGAGACCGGGCACCTCGTGCTGTCGACCATCCACACCGTCGACGCGACCGAGTCGATCAACCGCATGCTCGACTTCTTCCCTCCGCACCAGCACAGCCAGGCGCGGAGCATGATCGCCGGCACGGTCAAGGGCGTGATCTCCCAGCGGCTCGTACCGGGCGCGGAAGGGGGACGCGTGGCCGTCTGCGAGATCCTCCGGATGACCGGCCGCGTTCGCGACATGATCGTCGACCCCGCCCAGACCGGAAAGCTCGTCGAGGTCATCACCGCGGGCGGCTACTACGGCATGCAGACCTTCGACCAGGCCCTGTTCGGGCACGTCAAGGCGGGCCGCGTGACCTTCGAGGACGCCATGCTCGTCGCCTCGAGTCCGCACGACTTCAAGCTGCTCATGCAGGCCGATGGACGCGTGGGAACGACGATGGAGGACGTGGCCGCAGCGGAGTCCAAACGCGAGCCTGCGTCCAACCCCTCGCTCACCACCGCCTAGCCTCGCGTTACTTCAGTTGGTAAAGTAAGGCTTGTAATGGCCGTCGATGAGACATGTCCGGTGTGTATGACCGCCGAGATCATCTGCGGCAAGTGGACGCTCCTGCTCGTACGTGAGCTGTCCGAGGGCAGGTCGCGGTTCTGCGAGCTGGAACGTTCCCTCGCCGGCATCAGCCCACGCACGCTCTCGCTGCGCCTGCGGGCGCTCGAGGAGGAGTCGATCGTCGAGCGTCACACCTTCCCCGAGGTACCGCCGCGCGTCGAGTACGCGCTCACCGAGAAGGGCCTCGCGCTGCTGCCGATCATCGACGACATGCGGGCCTACGGCGAAGAGTGGCTGGGCGCCGAGTGCGCCGAGCGGCCGGACGGCGCGGAGATCGCCGGGCCGGCGCTGATCGTCGCCTAGCGCGGCCCGGCCGCCGCCGCGCGGCTGCAAGACCCGCTGCGCTGGGCAGGAGGGTGATGGGGGAGCGCGAAGTCAGCCCTCCATGCGCTCCATTCGCTTCCAGGCGGCGTTGACCGAGTTCCTCCAGGCAGCCGCCGAGTCCCTGCAGGCCGACATCGCCGCGGGCGGAGAGGTCCCGTTCGAGCTCGAGCCGCGGACACGGCGCGGAGGATCGAGTACGGCCCTCTACTGCTACACGGCGCTCACCGGCGAGTTCATCGCCGAGCGGATGTCGGCGCTGGAAGGACTGAGCAGCCATGCCGCGGCGGCCAAGGCGCTGGCCGGCTTCGACGGCCTCGACCGCTATCTCGGCAGCGCCGTCGCCGAGCTTGGAAGGGGAGCCGGCCGCGCACGGGCCCGCGCCGCGATCCAGGCACTGCTGGAGGACGTGTTTGGGGAGCAGAGCGACTTCG
>JAOPZM010000170.1 GCA_025964115.1 Solirubrobacterales bacterium | reverse complement strand
GACACGGTCGAAGCGGAGCAGGAGCGGATGAACGACCAGGCCGAACTCGAGCGGCTTCGGGCCCGCGTCGCCACGCTGGAGGCGGAGCTCGTCGAGGTGCAGGCCCGTGCCGACGCTGCCGTCGCCGAGTGGCAGGACCGGGCCTACTGGCTGGATCGTCTGCACGTCGATCTCAATGCGCTCATGCGCCGTCCCGGCGCCAACCAGCTGCGGCTCGTGCTCAAAGCCACGCGCGCGATCTACTGGCGGCTGAAGCTCGTCGCGCGCCGTCTCCTCGGCCGGTGAGCTCCGCGCATTCAGGCGGCGCGGCACGCGCGACCGTCTCGGTGGTTGTGCCCGTCAAGGACGGAGAGCGCTACCTGGAGGAGCTGCTGCGGGCGCTCGCCGACGAGAAGGTGGACGAGACGCTGATAATCGACTCGGGGTCTAGTGACCGCTCCCTCGCGATAGCTCGGTCGGCCGGCGTCGAGGTGTTCGAGATCGCGCCGGAGGAGTTCGGGCACGGGCGCACTCGCAATCTCGGCGCCGAACGATCGTCGGGCGATCTGATCTGCTTCCTCACGCAGGACGCCACTCCTCGCCCCGGGTGGCTCGACTCCCATCGGAAGGCGTTTGAGCTGGCTGACCGCGTCGGCGCCGCGTACGGTCCGCACCTTCCGCGGTCGGACACGAGTCCCATGATCGCGCGAGAGCTGACACAGTTCTTCGCCGGATTCGCACCCGACGGGCGCCCCGTCGTGCAGCGGGGGGGCGATCCAACGTTCCTGTCGAACGTCAACGCCTGCTACGCGAGAGCCTGTTGGGAAGAGATCCGCTTTCGGGATATCGCCTACTCCGAGGATCAGGCGTTCGGGGCGGACATGCTCGCCGCCGGCTGGTCGAAGGTCTACCACCCGGGAGCCGCCGTCCTGCACGCCCACGACTACGGGGCCGCCGAGTTCATGCGTCGCTACTTCGACGAGTACCGCGGATTGCGCGACAGCACCGGCCACGTGGAGCCGTTCCGAGTCCTTACCACCGCGCGCTACGTACGCGACGCCATGAGCGGCGACCTGCGCTGGATGGCCGAGCAAGGCATGGGCCGCAACGAGCGTGCCCGCTGGGCCGTCCGCGCCGCGGTACATCACGGCGGTCGGCGGGTCTTCTCCGCCCTCGGGTCGCGCGCCGAGAAGATGCCGTCACCGCTGCGGAGCGCACTGTCGCTCGAGCGCCGCGGGGAGGCCGTGGCCGCGAACCTCAACGGGAGCGACGCTGCCGGTCCGAAAGACGGCTCGCAAGCCGAAGAGCTCCCTCTGCTGCCGACCGGCGAGCCGATCGATCGGATGCTTCAGCGCGACGACTACGACGTGATCGCGCGGATCTGGAGGGAGGGAGCGACGGCGCTCGCCGATCCCGTGCCGGGTATGTCTGATCGGGAGCGCCTGAGGCTGGCCATGGTCATTCCACCGTTCACGCAGGGCAGTGGCGGCCACAACACGCTCTTTCAGATCTTCTCCCGCCTCGAGCGCAGAGGCCACGCATGCAGCGTCTGGCTTGCGGACTACCACGGCCACATGCGCGACGTCTGGCCGGCCGTGCTTCGCCACGACATCAACGAGTTCTTCGCCTCTTTCAATGGTCCCGTCTACAAGGGCTTCGATTCTTGGCAGGGTGCAGACGTCGCGATCGCAACCGGCTGGCAGACGGTCCACGCGATGCTTGGGTTGGACAACTGCCGCGCGCGCGCCTACGTGGTCAACGACCACGAGCCCGAGTTCTACGCCGCCTCGACCGAGCGCGTGCTCGCCGAAGATACCTACCGGCAGGGACTTCACTGCATCGCCGCAAGCCCGTGGCTGCGCGACCTGCTGATCGAGCGCTACGGCGCGAGCGCAGACGCGTTCCAGCTGGGCGTGGACGGCGGCACCTACCGCCCGCTGCCGGTGGAGCGCCGAACCGACACCGTCATCTACTACGCCAGGCACGCGACGCCGAGGCGTGCCGTACCGATCGGGCTGATGGCGCTGGCCGAGCTGCACCGCCGTCTTCCTGACTTGCGCATCGTGCTCTTCGGCACCGACAAACCGCTTCATGCGGCCTTCCCATACGAGCATCTCGGAGTCCTGACCACTACCCAGCTCGCGCGGCTGTACTCGGAAGCGACTGCCGGCCTCTGCCTCTCGCTGACCAACTTCTCGCTGATGCCCAAGGAGATGCTCGCCTGCGGACTGCCCTGCGTCGAGCTGGCGGGCGTCAGCGCCGAGTCGATCTTTGGAGAGGACGGTCCGCTGGATCTCGCGCCGCTGGAACCGCAAGCTCTGGCGGACGCCCTCGAGCGGCTGATTGTCGACAGGGAGCGCTCAGCGCAGCGCTCCCGAGAGGGAATCGAGTTCGTCGCCTCGCACACCTGGGATCATGCGACCGACGAGGTTGAAGCCGGCCTGCGTCACGCACTGCGCGAGCGGGAGCTGGCGGCGCTGCCGCGCTGAGGGCCCTAGCCGTAGTAGCGCGAGATAGTGAGGGTCTCTGCGAATAACCCATGGGCCATCGCCAGCACCACGAGAGCGCCACCGAGCGCCGGCGCCCAGCGCCTGCCAACCCCGCGGGCCGCGAGCACCACGAACACGCCAAGGAAGGCGACCAGGGGGAAGATGTAGCGCGCCTGCTCGAACGGATAACCCGTGCTGAGGCGGTAACGGATCCCTGTGTAGCCGATCGCACCGAGCAGGCCGAGTGCCATGACGGCGAAGCAGGCGAAGATCGGGACCATCGACCTGATCCCGCGACGCACGCGCACCAACCCGCCAAGCGCCAGGGCGGCCAACGCGTAGAGCAGGTACCGACCATCGGTGTAAACCCACGCAGGGAAGGTGTAGTCAAGCCAGCCGAAATGGCCGATCGATCCGTTCAGCCAGGTGCTCCACAGCGGATATTCGGCGAAGTAGGCGTGGTGCATGAACCACAGGCGCGGAAGGTACAGCTCCCAGATGTAGTCGAGCGTTTGGTTCAGGGTCACCGCGCCGCCAGCGGGCAGCGCGCTGTTCGTCGCGCCGGCGATCCCCCCGGCGGTCGGCCCACCCCGGTGCCACACCGCGGCATTCAGCACCGCATAGAGAGCCACAGGGATGGCCACGACAACGAGTGACGTGGCGAGTCTCTTCAGTGCCGTGCCCCGTCCGCTGTCCATCGTGCGCCACGTGAGCAGCAGCAGCGCAAGCCCGACACCCGGCAGCAGTGCGATGAATGTCAGCTTTGCCAGCGCGCCGGCTGCGACCACCGCGCCGATCGCGACGGCGCGGCGCGTCGTGAAGCCGCGCCGGTAGGCGCGCAGCAGCATCAGGAAGGTCAGGGTGGCGCACAGGAACAGCAGGTTGTCTCCCTGCACTCCGGCGGCGAGGAAGGCGAACGTCGGCTGGAACGCGACCGCCAGGGCGCCGACCGGCCACGCCCAGGGCGAGCCTGGAAAGAGCTCGCGGAGGAACATGAAGACGGCAAGCACGGTGCAGGCCGCGAGGAGCGCCGAGAGCAAGCGCATGAACGCGAGTCGAGTGAGGATGTCCTGCGACGGCGAGAGCCAGTAGGGAATCGCCTCGAGCGCGTAGTAGAGCGGCGGCTGGTTGGTGATCGGAGTCGCGCCCCCTTCCCCGACCGGGCTCGGGTGAGTTGCGAGAGCCGCCCGAAGCACCCGGTCTTCTGCACTCGTGAGGATCACCCGCATCTGCGGGCGGCCGATCACGGTGAAGAAGTTGAGGTTCTCGAGCGCGAGCTGCTCCTGGGCGGAGTAGGGGGGACGCGGTCCCTGAGGCGGCGGCTTTCCGGTCTGCGCCAGATACTGGACATAGCCGAAATGGGCTATCTCGTCAGGCACCTGGAAGGGAGGTACGACCAGCCCCCAGATCGCTGCGTTCACGAAGGCGATCGCAAAGCACACGCGGCCCGCGCGCGGTATACGACGCAGCCATGCCGCCACGCGACGCAGCCATGCCGCCACGGCTCCGCCGGCGCGTGACAGGCGGTCCGACACACTGCGCGCCCCCTGGCCATCTGCCTGTGGCGAGCCAGTGGCCTCGCTGGGTGAGAGGGCGCCCTTCACGTGCGCTCACCCCGCACGAGCAGGCGCAGGGCGGCAATCCACACCGCGAGCAAGAGCAGCGCCGCTGCCGGGAGCGTCCACGACCCAAAGAACGGGGCCTTACCCAGGCCGAAGCGGCGCGTGAGTTCGGGCAGTAGCGACCACCACGACTCCTTGCCGGCACGGAAGTAGACCAGGCTCATCCTCCCTGGCTGCTGGATGCCGTTGACGACCTCGGAGTTCGGGTTCACGGCGCCGCCTTCTCCGCCGAGCGCGAGCCGGTAGGAGCCCCCGTTTCGCAGACACACGGTTGAGCCCGCGGCTGCGCGGCCGATTCTCATGATGGGGATCAGCAGGAGACCCTCGTGGCCGCCGGCCGGCAGGCGTCCGTATGCGACCTCGTGCCCGGCCGCGTCGAGGAAGCTGAGACGCAGATCGCCCAGCGGCCGCCCGTAGCTGCCAATCAGGATCTGGACCTGGGCCGCGTCTTGGGGCAGGTAGGCAGCAGGCTGGCAGAGCGTGCCGTGCCCCGGAACCGTCGCGGCGAAGATGATCGGGCTAGCGTGGTCGCTGCCGGCGGTCCGAGGCGCCCGACCGGACATGTCGATGATGAGCGCGGCTAGCGCCGCGGCTACCGCGAGCGTGAGGAGGATGCGAACCCGCACGTCAGCTCCTCGCATCGCCGTAGGTCGTCCGGGGGTGCCGGCTGGGGGCGGAGACTGAGGCGCCTGCCGGTGACTGGGGCGGCATCTTTTGGACAGCTGTGCTCATGGGTGTAAGGCGGCCATGGCTACGGCTGGCCGGCGATGACGATTGTTACGGGCTCTGTATGGGCAGGAAGTGGCGCTGACGGCGCGAGCGATCATAACGCCGCATCCCCACGGCATCGCCACGTTCGGGCGTAGCGCAGGAGCGGAGCCCGAACCTCCGAGGCACGCGTCGAGCAGCGACGCCGGCAGCGAATTCCGGCATGATCGGCCGCGTGCCCGCTTCGCCGGTCGATGCCGCCAGGTCCTCGCACGCCGTTGTCCATGCTGGCCTCCCGCAGAGACGCACACTGGCCGGCGCGGCGCGACGTTTGGCCAGCCGCGTCAGGAGCGTTCCCGCTCCGCTGGGGCTGCTACTGGTCGCCGGGACGCTGCTGTCCATCGCCTGGGACATCTCGCTGCCCGCCTTCCAGGGGCCCGATGAAGCGGGGCATTTCGCATACGTGCAGCATCTGGCCGAGACAGGCAGCATCCCGCGCACCGCGGGCGGCGGGAAACCCGAGTCCACGGAGGCGCAGGCGGCGCTCACCTGGCTCAACCTGAGAGCGCTGACGGGTGATCTCCGCGCCGCGCCCGGGTGGAGCTCAGCCGACCTGCGCCTCTGGCGCAAGGTCGAGAGCGCGTTGCCTCCCGGCTCCCGGTCGGACGGGGCCGGCCCCAACCCGCTGGCCAAGAATCCGCCCCTGTACTACGCGGTCATGTCGGTTCCCTACAGGTTGCTTGTGTGGCTTCCGCTGCTCAAGCGGCTCTTCCTGCTGCGTCTGGCCAACGCGCTCTTCTACCTGGCGACGATCGCGCTGGTGTGGATGCTCGCGGGCGAGGTGCTCGGGCACGTGGGCTGGAAGCAGACGCTCGCGGCGGGAGTCGTGACCTTACAGCCGCAGCTGGGCTTCATGAGCGCGGTGATCAACCCGGACAACATGCTGGTCGCCCTCACGACCGCCGTGCTGCTGGCTGCGGTGAGGCTCGTGAAGCTCGGCCCATCGCTGGGCAGGGTCCTCGCAGTGAGCTTGCTCACGGCCGCAGCCGTGCTGACACATGGTCGCGGG
>JAOPZM010000127.1 GCA_025964115.1 Solirubrobacterales bacterium | reverse complement strand
TGGATCCTCAACGACCCGTTCGCCGGCGGCACCCACCTTCCCGACATCACCGTGATCACCCCCGTCTTCGCCGATGCATCGCCTGGCTGGCTGCTCGGCTTTGCCGCCAGCCGTGCGCACCACGCGGACGTTGGAGCGCGGATTGCCGGGTCGATGCCCGCCGACAGCACCTCGCTCGAGGAGGAGGGGGTCGTGATCTCGCCCCGTCCAATGAGCGAGCAGACGATCGAGGAGCTCGTGCGACGGATGCGCCAGCCCGAGGAGAGGCGCGCCGATCTGCGAGCCCAGCTCGCGGCCAACCGCACCGGGGCGCGCCGCCTTACGGCGCTCGCAGAGAGCCTCGGCGAGGCACGCCTGCGCGAGGCCACCGACGCGGTGCTCGACTACTCCGAGCGGCGTACGCGGGCTTGCCTGGCCGCGCTCCCTGACGGGGTCCGGCAGGCGGAGGATGTGCTCGAGGCCCCCGAGGGGGACCTCATCCTGCGGTTGCGCGCGGTGGTCGAGGGCGAGCGACTCATCCTCGACTTCGCCGGCAGCGCGACCCAGCACGCCGGCAATCTCAACTGCCCGCTCGCCGTCACACGCTCAGCCTGCCTGTTCGCCGTGCGAGCCTTGACCGACCCCGACGTGCTCCCCTCCGCCGGCGCCTACCGCCCGATCGAGGTGCGCGCCGAGGAGGGCAGTGTGCTGAACGCGCGGCCGGGCGCCGCCGTGGCGGCTGGGAACGTGGAGACGTCCTCGCGCGTCGCCGACCTGGTGTTGAGCGCCTTCGGCAGGGCGCAGGGACAGGGCACGATGAACAACCTGACGCTTGGCGGCGAGGAGTTCACCTACTACGAGACGCTCGGCGGAGGGCAGGGCGCGTGCGAGGACGCGGACGGTCCCAGCGCTGTTCACGTCGCGATGAGCAACACGCTCAACACGCCTGTGGAGGCGCTCGAGCGCGAATTCCCGCTGCGCGTCCGCAGGTACGAGCTGCGCCGCGGCTCGGGGGGCGCGGGACGCCACCGCGGGGGCGACGGCGTCATTCGCGAGATCGAAGCGCTCGAGGAGATGACCTTCTCGCTGATCGGAGAGCGGCGCCGGCACGGTCCGCACGGCGCGCTGGGCGGCGGGGCTGGAGCCCGCGGGCGCGATCTGCTGGACGACCGGCAGCTGCCCGGGAAGGTCACCGGCACGCTGGGCGCCGGTCAGCGGCTGCGCATCGAAACGCCCGGTGGGGGAGGATTTGGGGATGCCCGAGCCTGAGCGCGCCCCCCACGAGCGGATCGGCTTCCTCGGCCTGGGCATCATGGGCTCGCGCATGGCCGCGAATCTCGCCCGCTCGGGCTTTCCGCTGAGTGTCTGGACGCACACCCCCGGCAAGGCGGAGCGTTGGGCCTCGGAGCACCCCGCCGCGGCGCGAGCGACCCCCGCCGAGGTCGCGGCGGACAGCGACATCGTGATCAGCATGGTCGTCGACGGCGAGCAGGTCGCCTCGGTGCTGCTGGGTGAGCATGGCGTCATCGAGGCGGCGCGCGCAGGCCTGCTGTGCGTCGACATGTCGACGATCGCCCCCGCGGACACGCGGCGGATAGGCGCGGCCCTCGCCGAGCGGGGTGTGCGGATGCTCGACGCGCCCGTCACGGGCTCCGCGCCAAGGGCCGAAGACGGCACGCTGACGATCATGGCCGGCGGCGCACTCGAGGACTTCGCACGCGCACGGCCCGCGCTGGAGGCGATGGGCGAGCTCATCGTGCACGTCGGCGAGCTCGGGCAAGGCGAGATGCTCAAGCTGATCAACAACGCCCTCGGCGCCGCCAACGCGGCCGCGCTGGGTGAGGCGCTGCTGCTCGCGCGAGCCACTGAGGTCGACCTCGACGCATTCGTAGAAGTCGTCAAGAGCGGATCCGGCGGCTCGGTCCAGCTCGATCTCAAGTCCGGCGCGATGCGCGAGCACGACTACACGACGCTCTTCAAGACGGCGCACATGCTCAAGGACGTGCGACTCTGCCTCGAGGAAGCGCAGCGCGCGGGAATGCCGTTCCCGGGTGCCTCGCACGCGCGAGACCTGCTCGCGGCCACGGTGGGCCGCGGTCACGCCGACGATGACTACTCCGCAGTCATCGAGGCCGTCGAGGGACTCGCCGGTCGCCGGCTGTGAAGGGTTTCCCCGTCCTGATTTGCCAGGAGAGGAATCCGCCGCTCCCCCGCAAAGTGGCCATGACGCCGCTGGCCGTACACCCAGCGCCTTTCTGGCCCGTCGGCCAGGCAGCTATTGCTTCGCCATCGAACAAATGGCCAAAAAAACGGCGAATTTGCAGGGGATTTGGGATTTCCGCCTGGTTTTCGTATCTTTAACGGCCCCGCACGCGTTTCCGCAAGGGCGACGCACACGGCACATATCCTGACGTTCCCTCCCACCGTTAAGCTCAACCATGCCAATTGCTTTCAAAGAATGGGCTGTCACCGTCCGCGCACTCGCGGAAGGCGAGCAGCTCGTGACGCTCCGCAAGGGCCTCTCTCAGCAGCCTGACAAGCCGATCAGGCTCGCGCACGAACGGTTCTTCCTATACCCCACGTTCGACCACCAGCCCGGCGACCTCGTCCGCGAGTCCCACCAGCCCGAGTTGCGTCGCGCGCTCGAGGAGGGGGTCTGGAGCGACGGCGAGCCGCCGCTGCACACTTTCACCTCTGGCGCCCCCGTTCAGCAGCCGGACAGGGTACGCATCCGCGCGTGGGCCGAAGTGACCGACCACTTCACCACAACAGATCCGCGATGTGTCGACGCGCTCTCGCCGTTCTACGTGTGGACGCCAGACTACGCCGAAAAGCGGCTCGGCTGGCGGCGCCACCAGCCGCTGCACGTTCTGCTCCTGCGCACCTACCGGATCCCGCGTCCGGTGACGGTTAAGGTCAAGGAGGAGTACATCGGCGCGAACGCCTGGGTCGAGCTCCAGCGGGAACTGCCCTTCGAGGGAACGCCTGTGCTCTCCGACGCCGAGTTCGAACGCGCCTCGGAGGAGATCCGCGCGATCACCAGCGAGGCCGGGCAGCCGGTTCTCGTCTAGCTGCCGGGCCTTCCCTCCCACGCCAGCGCTTCGCGAGCCGCCTCGGCGCCGGATTCCGGCACGAGCACGTCACGCGGCCCCGCCGCCAGGGATTCAGCGACGTCAAACCCCGAGGAGCGGCGCAGCATGCAGGGGATGCCCTCCTCCAGCAGCAGCCCCTCGATGAACTCCGCCTCCGGCTGGTTCGCCGCACGGGCCACCTTGACGAGCTTGCCGTCGGCGTATTGCGGCTTGATCTTGCGCGCCCGCTGCTGACGCTCGCTCATCGCGGGCTCTTTGCCGCCGCGATGGACGAGCGGCACACCGCAGGTCTCGCAGAAGCGCTCGCTGGGCGCATGTGCCCGTCCGCACGTGGGACAGATGAGCGCATCATTCGCCATCACTGCACCTCGAGCGGGACCTCACGCACCTGGCCCTCCTCGATCAGGTACGAGCGCACCTCGGGAGTTCCACTTGCCAGGCCCACGATTATCCACTCGACGCCTGGCCAGTTGCCGGCGTAGTTGATGTCGGTCTGCGAGGGGGCGGGCTCGCTGCGCACATGCGAGTGATAGATCGCGCCGATCTCCCATCCACGTTCGTCGATCTCATTCGAGAGCCTCAGCAGGTCCTTGGGGTCGATCTCGAACCGCAGCGGGCTGAGATGCATGTTGCGAGCGCGGTAGGTCTGGACCGCCCGCCGCTCTCCAGCCGCCGCTCCATCTGCGTCGACCGCGGCGACCCCGCAGATCTCGTTCGAGGGATCCTCGAGCACGTGCGCGACGAGTTGGTCGAGAAGCTCCCTCGAGATCTTCATGCGAGCTTGCGGTCCGCGCCAACGTCGGGGTGATCTACCACCAGACGGTCGACTCGAGGTTCTCGATCTCGTCGACCGGCAGTGTGTAGATGCCGCTTGAGAGGTACTTCCAGCCATCGTCGGCCACGACGAACACGACGTTGCCCTCCTCGAGCTCACCGGCGATGCGCACGGCGATGCTGGCTATCGCACCCGTCGAGACGCCCGCGAACAGGCTCTCCTCGTCGAGCAGCTTGCGCGTCCACACGATCGCATCGCGATTGGTCACGAAGATCTTGCGGTCAAGCAGCGAGAGATCGATGATCGGAGGGATGAACCCGTCATCGAGGGAGCGCAGGCCCTGGACGGGCTCGCCCTGCATCGGCTCGGCGGCGACGATCTTGACCGCGTCGCCGAAGGTCTCCTTCAGCCGCCGGCCATTGCCCATCAAGGTGCCGCCCGTCCCCAGGCCCGCGACGAACGCTGTCACCTCGTCGAGCTCTTCGAGGATCTCCGGCGCAGTGCCGTAGTAGTGGGCGTTCGGGTTGGCGAGGTTGCCGTACTGGTAGGGCATGTAGTAGGAGGAGTCGGCGGCCGCCATCTCGAGGGCCATAGCGACAGCGCCGTTGGAGCCCTCCGAGCCGGGCGAGTAGACGATCTCCGCGCCGTACATCCGCAGCAGTTGCGTGCGCTCCGGCGTGACGTTCTCGGGCATGACCACCTTCAACGGGTAGCCCTTGCGCGAGCAGATCATCGCCAGGGAGATGCCCGTGTTGCCCGACGTCGGTTCGAGGATCGTCTGCCCCGGAACGATCGCCCCCTTCTCCTCGCCGTCCTCGATGAGCGCGCGGGCGACCCTGTCCTTGACCGAGCCCGTCGGGTTGTGCGACTCGAGCTTGGCCCAGATGTGCACGCCGGGCTTCGGCGACAGCCGCGGCAACTCGACAAGCGGCGTG
The DNA here is from genome assembly GCA_025964115.1 of Solirubrobacterales bacterium. GTDB lineage: Bacteria > Actinomycetota > Thermoleophilia > Solirubrobacterales > Solirubrobacteraceae > Palsa-744. The sequence continues at coordinate 758 of JAOPZM010000127.1, read as the reverse complement.
TTGCCGATCGCCTGGACGATGTCCCCATACCGGCCTCCGCATGGCCGGTTCCTGAGCCGCTCGGCCGCCATTACTTCACGGAATATAGCGGGGTCGGACGGCGGTGGTGCGCCAGTCTCGACTCGCCGTCCCGGAGGCGCCACTAGCGCGCTGGCCCCGCAGTGGACGCTGTTTGCCTCGGCTCCACTCCCTCGTCCGCGCCTGAGGCGCTTTCGGTGGCTTACGGGCTTCGGCCGGCGTTCTGGCCGCAGGGCCAGCTTGTAGCAAATGCTACTCCTATCGACGACCATGGGCAAGCGCCTCTTCCACATTTCAAAGCTGCGAGACGCGGCTCTCTTCACGGACCGCGAGGGCGAGGGCCATGTATCGTCCGCGCCGTGGCGAAGACCGTCTTCATCACGGGCGCAAGCTCTGGGATCGGCAGGGCGCTTGCCACAGAGCTCGCACGCCGCGGTTATGACCTGTTCCTAACCGCTAGGCGACTGGACGTGCTGGAGGAGGTGCGCGCGGACATCACGTCCACGGCCCCGGGCCGCACGGTGGAGGTCCGCCAGCTCGACGTGACGGACGACGCTGATGTCGCACGGGCGATAACTGAGGCAGCCGAGAGGTTCGGGCGCTGCGACATCGTTGTCGCCAACGCCGGCCTCGGCAACTCCGGAGCGGTTGGCGAGGGCAGCATGGAGCGCGCTCGCATGATCGTCGAGACCAACTTGATCGGGGCAATGGCGACAATCGACGCGGCCGTGACGCTGTTC
>JAOPZM010000116.1 GCA_025964115.1 Solirubrobacterales bacterium | reverse complement strand
CGCGGCGAACGGCACGGGCGCGGGCGCGGGCAAAACGTCGGCCGGTGGGGGCGGTGGCGCCGCCGGCGCCGCCGGCGCCGCCGGCGGCAGGACCACCGGCACCGTCGCATACCTCGCCGGCAACACCCTCTACGTGACCAGCCCCGAAGGCAACACGGTCAAGGTCAGCACGTCCGCGGCCACGACCGTGACCAAGAGCGTCAAAGCGCAGGTCAACGGGATCCATCCCGGCGAAACGGTCACCGTCACCGGCGCCGCCGGATCGGGCGGCTCGGTCAGCGCCGAATCGATCAGCGTCGGCTCGAGCGGCGGCGGCCTCGCCGGCCTGTTCGGCGGCGGCGGCGGAGCGGGCGCAGGAAAAGGCAGCGCGGGCGGGGGCGCAGGCAGCGGCGCACAACAGCTTTTCGGGTCCGGCTAGCCCCCAGGCAATCACCATCTAACACAAGGAAACGACACAACTCATGCACCCACCTCGCCTCGCAAAATCCACTACCAGTCGCCGTATCAGGCCCGCCATGACGCTGGCCGTGATCGGCGCCTGCTGCACGCTGGCGGCCTGCGGAAGCTCCGCAAGCAGCGCCACGAGCTCCGGCAGCACCAGCTCCAGCGCCGGCGGATCCTCCAACAACGGCACGCCGGCCGCGAAAGGCGCGCAGGGCGGCCGCTTCACGGCGCTTCGGTCGTGCCTCGCCAAACAGGGCATCAACCTGCCCGCGCCATCCGGCAAACGTCCCCAGGGCGGAGGCGCCGGCGGGGGAGGGCTGCTCGGCGGCGGCGGTGGCGGCGGTAGGTTCCAGCCGCCCGCCGGAGTGAGTGCCGCCCAGTTCCAGGAAGCGCTGAAGAAGTGCGGTGGCGGCAACTTCGGAGGCGCGGCCCGGTTCAACAGCGCCACAGCGAGAGCGGCGCTCCCGAAGTTCGCGGCGTGCATGCGCGAAAACGGCGTAAACCTGCCGGCGCCGAACACATCGGGCAATGGACCCGTGTTCAACACCAAGGGTCTGAACACGGCCAGCGCCCAGTTCCGCAGCGCGCAGGCCAAGTGCCAGCCGATCCTCGTCGCGGCGCGAGGACAGGGCGGAACGGGGTCAGGCGCTCCTGGGGCAGGTGCACCCGGCGCCGGGCCGCCCGCCTCCGGTTGAGCCGGCCGCGCCGGTGGGTGGAGCTCGCCAGGTCACGACGCTGCGCGAATGCCCAGGCGCTTGAGCGCGGCCCGCGCCGCGAGGTGCCCGCACATTCCGTGGACGCCTCCCCCGGGGGGCGTCGAGGCCGAGCAGAGATACAGGTTCCGAACCGGTGTCGAGTAGGGCACGACCCGAAGGGTCGGGCGCGCGATCAGCTGGCGCAGGGTCGCCGCTCCGCCATTGATGTCCCCGCCGACGATGTTGGCGTTCCTGTGCTCGAAGTCGGAGCTCGTCGTGACGGTTCGGGCGAGCACCAGGTCGCCGAACCCGTTCGCAAAGCGCTCGATCTGTCTCTCGATTCGCTCGGTCATGTCCAGCGACGACCCGTTGGGCACGTGGCAATACGCCCACAGCGTGTGCTTGCCCTCGGGCGCGCGTGTCTCGTCGAACAGGCTCGGCTGCGCCACCAGCACGAACGGGCGCTCTGCGTGCCGGCCGTGCCACGGTGCGCGCTCGGACTCTGCGATCTCCGCCAGCGTTCCCCCGACGTGCACCGTTGCCGCCCGTCCGCACTCGGGAGCATTCCACGGAACGGGCCCGTCGAGGGCATAGTCCAGCTTGAACACCCCGGGTCCGTAGCGAAAGCGTCCGAGCGCCCGCCGGTAGCGAGCGGAGAGCCGCGAGCCGGCGAGCGTCAGCAGCTGGCTGGGTCCGACGTCGCAGAGAATCGCTCGTGCCTGCGGCAGCTCCTCGAGGGCCGCGACCGGCGCGCCCGTTTCGATCTCGCCGCCGAGGCTTCGCAGGTATGAGGCGAGCGCGTGGGCGATCTGCTGCGATCCGCCCCTGGCGACGGGCCAGCCGCAGGCGTGTGCGAGGGCGAGGAACACGATCCCGAAGGAGGCGGTCCCCGGCTGCTCGAGCGGCAGCACGGAATGCGCGGCGGCGCCTGCGAAGAGCGCCCGTGCCCGCTCGCTCGCGAAGAAGCTCGAGGCCAGCCTCGCGCTGGGCCGCAGGCCCCGGAGCGAGAACCGGCCGAGCGCCAGCGGATGACGGGGGACACGCAGGATCGGCCCGAGGAAGGCCGGCGCCAGGAGCGGCCAATCCTCCACGGTACGCCCGATGAGGCGCCCGTACGCATCGCCGTCCTCTCCGAGCGACTCGACCGCTGCCTGAAGCGAGCGGTCGAGGACGACCGCCTTTCCGTCGTCCAGCGGGTGCGCGAGCGGCGCCGGTGGGTGGATGAGCTCGAGGCCGTGCTCGGCCAGGGGCAGCGTCCGGAGGAACGGCGAGGCGACGGCCATGGGGTGGACGGCTGAGCACACGTCGTGCACGAAGCCGGGCAGCGTGAGCTCCGCCGAGCGTGTTCCGCCCCCGATCTCCTCCGCCGCCTCCCTCACGAGCACCGAAAGACCGGCTCGCGCCATTGTGATGGCGGCCGCCAGGCCATTGGGCCCCGAGCCCACCACGACCGCGTCGTAGCCGCTCAAGGCATGTCCGTGGGCATCTTCACGCGTGGACCTGAGAGCGCGGGTTGACTCTGCTCCTCACAAGCACCACGGCCGCGTATGCGGCCACGGCGAGCGCAACGGCAGCGGCCCAGCGGCGCGCGGGCTCTTGGATCGCCGCGAGCGCGTAGAAGACCATGTAGAGCGTGGGGTGGTAGAGCATCACGCGTGCCAGCGCTTCGCGGCCGGTGAACCGCCGCTCGCCGCTTTCGAGCTCGAGCTCGGAGCCACCGGTCTGCTCCCACGCGAGCGCGTGCCCGAAATCCACCCTGTGAAGAAGTCCGACGACGCGGGCGAACGGTCCGGTTTCACTGTATTTGACCGTGGGTGGGACCTCTGGCCACTCAACGAGTGCGACGGCCGCAGCGGTGACAGAAAACCAGAACATCGTGAAGGTCGTGCCCGTCACCAGGAAGAGCGAGCTGTGATACGCGATCACCAGGAGTATTCCCACCGGGACGAGCCTGCGAATCGCGAACGTGACCGAGATGAACAGCTCGGTCACGATCACCGCCCAGCTGGCTACCGTCGACAGGACCATCGACGGCAGTAGGTCCGCGAGGTGCTTGTAGGCCGGGCCATAGGCGTGGATCCCGACCCATGATTCAAAGAAGGCACCGGATCGCCAGTTCCCGTCGAGCAGCTTGTTCGTGCCTGCCCAGAAGTAGAGGACGACCAGCTGAGCTCGGATGAGCATCTTCGCCGTGTTGCGATCCGATAGCCCGATGATCAGCAGCAGCAGAGCGGTGAACGTCAGGTTGTTCGTTCGATATGGCGTCGAAGAGAGCTGTGCCAGCAGGAGCGTCCCGCCGAGCACCAGGCAGGAGGGCCTGACCAGCTGGTTGAGGAGCAAGGACGCCGCCGCGATCAGCCAGATCGCCTGCAGCGTGTGTTGGTAGGCGCCCGATGAGGCGAGATCGCCGAGAAAGCCGATGAATGGCACGAACGGGTCGGTCAGGCGCCATCCTCCGGTTATCAGGAACACCAGGGTCACGACCTTCGCGGCCAGGAGGACGTTCGGCGGAAGCGCCGTGCCACGGACGCGAAACGGATTCAGCAAGGCCGCCGGCTTCGGCGCCTCGGCTGTCAGCTCGGCCACAGCCATGTCTGCTCCTTGCCGCCGTCGAGCTGGTAGACGAGTCTCACGCGCGCCCCGTCCTTCTTGCCTCTGGTTTCCTCACAGCGCCTTATGCGATCCTCGAGTTCCTGTGGGGGGTCTTCAAACACGTAGTGCTCGTCCGTCGAGAGACCCAATGTGGCCTTCCTTGCATCGCTGAGTTCGCCGATTCGATCTGAGAGGTCGAGTCGGTATCGGCTCTGGATCTCCGCGGGAGTCAAGGGTCGCCCCTTGGCGTTCACCCGCAGGTCATAGGTCACCAGATAGTCGTTTGGCGCCCAGGCGAAGTACCTCGCTTTCCCGAGGTGCTGCCAGATGTTGATGCCGACCTGCGCGAGCAGGATGGTCGCTGCGACGGCGATCGCGAGCGTGATGCGTCTATGGCGCAAGCTCATGCCAAGTCTCGTTGAGTGTCATGACGAGTCCCCCAATCACCCATCGCACCTTTACCCCGGATGTGGGACCTTTGCATGGATCTTTGCGATCCGGCTCGGCCATCTGCGAGGCTGCGGCACTCTATTCTGCCGAACCTCTCGACCTGCTACCAGGACATGCAGGTGGGACACAGCCAGGCGATGCGCGAGGCCCGCGGTGACCGGGCGTGCCACGGTCAGCCCGGCACCGACCGCATCGTCCGCTGGACGGATGTCCGAATCCAGCTTGCGCCCGGGCGTCTCGGCTGTAGGATGCCCGCGGATCTGGAAGGGGTTGGATGTTCGCAAAACGCGGCGCGGCGAAGACACAGGCCAGGCGGGACGAGGAATGGAGGCTGCTCGTCCGCTCGGTCACCGACCCTGGAGCGGTTCCCTCGGAGGCAGAGGAGGCCCTGTTCCGAGCCCACCTCGGCGAGCCGGGCGAGCGCCCGCGGCGCCGGCGACTACGTTGGATGAGCCGTGCGCCGGAAGAAGTGGACGGCGTGCCGCTCGACTCCGAGCGCCGCTAGCTCCCGAGCAAGGCGGCGACGAAGCCGGAGAGGCAGACACGCTCGAGCTCGCCTGAGGAACCCCGCCGCCCTCGGGGCGCCGTCGACATCCGGCCACCGCCGTAGTCTGCGAACACATGTTCGACGCCGGCTCCCCACCCGCCTGGCTGCAGGCCCTCAATGCGGAGCAGGGAGCCGCCGCCACGCACCGGGGCGGCCCCCTGCTCATCCTTGCCGGCGCCGGCACGGGCAAGACGACGACGCTGTGCTCGCGCGTTGCCTGGCTCCTGTCCGAGGGCGTCACCGCCGAGCGGATCCTGCTGCTCACCTTCACGCGCCGGGCCGCGCGGGAGATGATCCAGCGTGCGCGAGCACTCGCCGAGCGCGCTGCGCCGAACGCAGGGCGCGTCGTGGGCGGGACGTTTCACTCGGTCGCGCACAGGATGGTTCGTCTCCACGCCTCCTCGCTGGGCCTCGCCCCCGGCTTCGGGGTCATCGACGCAGGGGATGCGGCAGACCTGCTCGACCTCGTGCGAGGAGAGCGCGGGCACGCCGCCGCCGGCCGCCGGTTCCCGCGGGCGCAGACGATGCTCGACATCTACTCGCGGACCGTGAACGCCCAGACGCCGCTTGCCGATGTCCTGGCCGAGTCCTTCCCGTGGTGCGAGGAGCATCGAGACGCGCTCGCCGAGACATTCCGCTCCTACGTCGAGCGCAAGCGCGAGCTCGGCGTCCTCGATCTCGACGACCTGCTCCTGTACTGGCGCGCGCTTGCCGGCGATGAGGTGATCGGCCCGAGACTGGCGAACATGTTCGAGCACGTGCTCGTCGACGAGTACCAGGACGTCAACGGCCTGCAGGTCGACATCCTGCGAAGCCTTCGCGCCGATCGGCGCGACATAACGGTCGTCGGCGACGACTTCCAGGCGATCTACGGCTTCCGCTCCGCCAGCGCGCGCCACATCCTCGACTTCCCCAACGTCTTTCCGGACGCTGCCGTGGTCAAGCTGGAGCGCAACTACCGGTCGACCTCGCCGGTCCTGGCCGTCGCCAATGCCGTCTCCGAGCAGGACCGCCTCGGATATCCGAAGAGGCTGTGGACGGACCGCGAGGGAGGCCCGCTGCCCGAGCTCGTCTTTCCACGCGACGAGAGCGACCAGGCCCGCGACGTCTGTGATCGCGTGCTCGCGGCGCGGGAGGAGAGCATGGAACTGCGCTCGCAGGCCGTGCTCTTCCGTGCCGGGCACGACTCGGACCTGCTCGAGCTGGAGCTGACGCGACGCGGGATCCCCTTCGTGAAGTACGGCGGCCTGCGCTACCTGGAGGCGGCGCACGTCAAGGATCTGATCGCCGTGCTGCGCCTGGCGACGAATCCCGCGGATGAGGTCAGCTGGTTCCGCCTGCTGCAGCTGCTCGAGGGGGTGGGCCCCGTTCGGGCCCGCCGGATCCTGGACTCGCTTCGGGCGTCCGGCGGGGGCTCCCCCGAGCTCGGCCGCTGGGCCGAGGCGGCCGTACACGTTCCCGCGGGCTCGCTCGAGCACGCCACGGGGGTGATCGGCGCCCTCGCGGAAAGCGGCGGCGAGGCGACGGCCGGCGCCCGTATCGAGCAGCTGTGCGAGATGCTGACGCCGTTGATCCGTGCGCGCTACCCGGACTGGGCGGCGCGAGTGGCCGACTACGAGCAGCTCATCGCCGCCGCCCGCGGCGCCGAGGACATTCGGCATTTCGTCTCGGAACTGGTGCTCGATCCGCCGAGCTCGAGTGCCGACCTGGCCGGGCCGCCCCATCTCGACGAGGACTTCCTGGTGCTCAGCACCGTGCATTCCGCCAAGGGGCTCGAGTGGGACGCCGTCCATCTGATCGCCGCGTACGACGGCAACTTCCCCGCCGACATGAACACCTCCAGCGATGAGAGCATCGCCGAGGAGCGGCGGCTCTTCTACGTCGCGCTCACACGTCCGCGCCGCCGCCTGCACGTGTACGTCCCGTTCCGCTACTACCACCGCCCGCACGGTCGCGACGATGGGCATGGATATGGCAAGGCCTCCCGCTTTCTGACCGAGGAGGTCAAGCGGCTGTTCGACGTGAAGCACGCCCCCGTTACCGACGGGCCCGCGCTTGACCCCGGCCGTCCGGCGCGCCGGATCGAGGTATCGGTGGACGCACTGTTCGGCTGACGCCGCCGAGCCGGCAGCTCGATTCAAGACCGAGGAGTCGCACCCATCAGGCGGGCATGCGCAGGGGTCACAATCGACGATCCGTCCCCGCCCAGCAGGCTCTCGGCGACCTCGGCCGGGCTGGGCTTGCCGACGAGGAACCCCTGGGCCATCTCGCAGCCCATTTCCTGAAGCACGGTCATCTGGCTCTGCGCCTCGATTCCCTCGGCGACCACGGCCAGCGAGAGGGCCTGTCCCACTCCCAGGATCGCCTGCAGCAGGTCGCGGCTTTTGCCGCCGTTGCTGAGGGCGGAGACGAAGCTCTTGTCCACCTTGAGGATGTCGACCGGCAGGCGCTGCAGGTGCGACAGCGACGCGTAGCCTGTGCCGAAATCGTCGATCGCTATGAGCAGGCCGAGCTCGCGCAGCCGTTCGAGGACCTCGATCGTCCGCTCGGGATCCTTAGCGAGCGAGCCCTCCGTGATCTCGAGCACGACCCGCGACGGCGCGATCCCGGTGTGCTCGAGCGCGCTCTGCACGTCGGAGATAAGGCTCGGGGCCGTCAGCTGAACCGTCGAGACGTTCACCGAGATCGAAACGCCGCGTGCCCTCGGGTGGCGGCGATCCCAGGCGGTGATCTGGCGCAGAGCCTGCTCGAGCACCCACCGGCCGATCGGCACGATCAGGCCGCTCTCCTCGGCGAGCGGGATGAACCGCTCAGGCGCTATCAGGCCGCGAGACGGATGGCTCCAGCGGACGAGCGCCTCGAATCCTTTGAGCTGTCCGTCGTACATGTCGTAGATCGGCTGGTAGAAGAGCAGCAGCTCGTCGCGCTCCAGCGCTCCTCGGAGGTCCACCTGCAGGCGGAAGCGCTCATGCGCCCGCTCGTGCATCGAGGGGTCGAAGAGGCGCACCGAATCCTTGCCGCTGGTCTTGGCGACATACATGGCGGTGTCGGCGTCGCGCAGCAGGTCGTGGACGTCCACCTCGGACGCCGACCCGACGGCCACGCCCACGCTGGCGGTGACGGCGTAGTCCCAGCCGGGGAGGCTGAAGCGGGGGCGCAGCACCTCGCGGACGCGCTCGGCGAGGATCTGCGTCTCCTCCATCCCGCTGACGTCGTCGATCAGGATCACGAACTCGTCGCCTCCCAGCCGCGCGACGGTGTCCCCCGAGCGAACCAGCGATTCGAGTCTGCGCGCGACCTCGCCGAGGACGACGTCGCCGACCTGATGGCCGAGGCTGTCGTTGACGAACTTGAAGCCATCGAGGTCGACGAGCACCACGGCCACCGAGGCTCCCGATCGCGCCGAGCGCATCAGTGCCTGCTCCGCCCGGTCGGCGAGCAGCGCGCGGTTCGCCAGGCCGGTCAGCGGGTCGTGGA
>JAOPZM010000113.1 GCA_025964115.1 Solirubrobacterales bacterium | reverse complement strand
ACTGATCGGTCGCTTGGTTGTCGGACAGACCTTCGATCGCGTATTTGCTCATTCCAGTGATCGTGTCTTCCGAGCCTGTGCCCCTGGGTCCGAATTCCTGGCCGGCGAACTGAAGAACCAGAATGCCGACGCTGCCTTCTTCCATTTTGGTCTTGTTCACCGCCACGTAACCCTGGCCGACCATGACCGCGGCATACCGGTCTTTCACCAACGTATCGCTGAGAACGTGCGTCTGCGGTTTGTTGGTTTCCGTCCCTGAGATATGGGACACGCCGAGGTCATTTTCGCTGATGGTGGACGTCGATACCGATGAGCCGGGAGCCTGTTTGTAGAACAGGACGCCCGCGCCGTCTTCTTCCAGCTGTTCGAAGTTGGCGTTGCCGCATGACGCGGCCGCGCACTCGTTGCCTGTGAACGAGGATTCGGTGATTTTGCCTATCGCACCTCTGCTCACCTGAATGCCGTTCTGGGCGATCGGTGCCGGGCCAGCCCCTTTGACGGTGACTTTTTTGAGAGTGGCTTTTGATCCCGGACCGTCGACGGTTACACCATTCTTCTGGTAGCCTTCAACGGTGTCGTTGGTCAGAGTGGCCACGGCCACCTGGCTGCTTCTGTTGCGCCCGATCTGGATACCGAGACCCTGCTGGCAGCCGGTGATCGGTTCAGTTCCGGCGTGCAGGATTTTTGTGTTGACGAGCGAGAACGTGGCTTCGCCGCCTACCATGACGCCGAAGAGTTCTTTACCGCAGTCCGGCGGTTCCGTCCATCGGCCTTCGAGCGTCAGGTTGGAGAGTTTGACTGCGCCTTTTACGCAGACCACCACCAGATCCTGCGATTCCGCAACGTCACAGGGCGTGGCCGTTTCTTCGGGTGTTGGCGGCAGCTTGACCGTCACGCCGGCTTCGCCGGTGAGCGTGAGCGCTCGTTTGATCTGAAGCTGTTCTGCATAGCTGCCGCTGCAGACACGGATGGCCGTGTTCGGCGAACTGATTGCTGCCTGGATCGTGCTGAATCCAGGGTTCGCACAGCTGTTGAACGGCGATTTCACGGGTGTTGTGTTATTGACCCATGCCGTATTGGCGGACGCCACCGCGGGGATAACCGCTAGCGCGAGGGCGAATCCGACAATGACCACAGAGGCCTTCCATCGCTTACGCAACATGCTTACTCCTTAGCTTGGTGATTGATGGGCGCCGAATTCGCGACATCCGCGGCCGAGGCGCGGTCGACGACCGGTACGCCGAGGTCGCCGAACGCCTCCAGGGCGCGGATGCGGATCGGGCGAGATGCTCTTCTGGTCAGTTGTTCCCCCCTCGTGCTGTGTTCAGGATCGGACTCGAGTACGATCCTGTCGCTCTGTGAGCGAACCGAGCATGCGCACCCCCTGCGATGCCCGGTCTCCGTCTCGCCGGGGCCTTGGCCCGGAGCGGTGGTGTCGACCCTAGCCACCCAACGCCAGGGATGCAAACTCACGGGCGCGGGCCTGGTGGGAACGCTTCGAGCGATTGGGGGGCCGGAGGCGGTTGCCAGGGAGCGGTGCAGGTCGCGCGGCAAGTCCGAAAAAGCCTCCATTTGCAGCCCACTATTCGGGCAGGAGGGTGGAAGCGCGGCGGGTGGTCGAGACTCGTGAGGCGCTTCCCGCGCTCGCACGACCACCAGGAGCCATCACCGGTCGGGATCCTGCCATACAGAACCTGTATCGCAGATTCGAATTCGGAGTCGCTAGTCAAACGGAGACAGTGAGGCGATTGGAGCGGAGTGCGCAGCCCGTCGCAGTCGCTCACGCAGCCTTGCCGGCTCATGGGACGGCTACAATTTTAGATCTCGGACGTCCGGGATCTACGCCTCATCTGAAGGGACCGGGTTCAACTTCAACCGCGACACGGTTGAAAACGTGCAGGGTGAAGAAGCGTCGATTGCGATGTCCGCCTTCGGCGGCCCGGGGGTGATGGCCAGCAACGAAGTCGTGAACGCAAACGACGCGATCTCGGTGAACTGGTCGAGGGGCACGGTATTCCTGAAAAACGTTGTCAGCAAATCTGGGAGCGGCGTCCATACCGACAACAACGGCGGCAAAGGTGGGGGCGCCGATCTGATCAAGGAAAACACCGTCAAGGAATGCAAGGTCGACGGCTACGTGGTGTTCGTATCCGTGCCGTACGTGTCCGCCACCGTCGAATCGAACAAAGTCTCCGGCTCTCGGTCGGCCTCGCCGTCTACGGCAGCGCCGTGTCGGGGCAGGGGCCGACGTTCGTGAAAAACGTCGCCAACGGGCTGCAACACCCGCCATCGGCACGGTGACGTTCACGCCGTGGCTCACCACGAAACCTGAGGCGCTCTGTAGGAGTGGCGCATCGTCTGTCGAACCTCAAGACATCACCGACTGCTCTGACACCGCGCCTGCCAGCACTATCGCCCGCACATCGTGTGACCACGACGGGAAGGCGAGCGGACGGCTCGTGCTGGAGGATGGTGGCATCCGTCGCGAGGTCGTCTGCGAGTGCGGCCAGGTGATCGTCTCCCTCGGTCGCCAGGAGTACCACGTCAACGCGTGGGCTGCGCGTGAGCGCCGGTCGAGTCGGGAGCGCTGGAGGCGCTCCAGGGCGTTGCTGTTCTCCGTCGCCGGGCAACGTCGCTGGCGCTCGCACATCGGCCCGCATGCGCGTCGTACGGAGGGCTCAGACGATCAGCAGCCTGCCGGGTACCTGCCGGGCGCATCGTGAGCGGGCGACACCACTCGCGAAACGGCAAAGGATTCGAACATCACCACGCGATCACCAAAGCTCCGCCCACTGCACGCGACCCGCACCATCGCGCTGTCCGCCACGGCGGTGCTGGCATCGGCGGCGACGATCGCCGCGACAGCTTCGCTTGCGTCGACAGGCAGGGCCTCGGCCACGCCGAGGTGCTCCACGTCCGGGCTCGTCATCTGGCTCAGCACGACCGGCAACGGGACGGCCGGCAGCATCTACTACAGCCTGTACCTGACAAACCTGTCTGGGCGCACCTGCACCGTCCGCGGCTACCCGGGAGTCTCCGCGGTGAACCTCTACGGCCATCGGCTCGGCCGATCGGCCCTGCGCGACACAGTGCAGAATCCGGGCGTCGTCACCCTCGCGCCCACCGCCACCGCCACCGCTGTCCTGCGGATCGTGGACGCGGGCAACTTCACCGCCTCCGCCTGCCGCGAAGTCACCGCTGCAGGCCTGCGCGTCTACCCGCCGGGCCAGGCCGCGTCGAAGCTCGTCCCGTTCCCGTTCAAGACATGCTCGCGCAGTGGGGCCGCCAACCTCTCCGTACGGGCGCTCACCTGACGGGCTTGCGGACGCGACTGCTGGGACCGGCAGCGCGTGGATTGCCGGTCGGAGCGGCGGGTACTACCATTCAAGCCAACAGCGTGGCCGAGTCGCAGGTAAGGGCGAGCAAACGCCGTTTGACAGCAGAGAGCGACTGGACGGGCTCGCTGCCAGCTGGTTGGCAGCGTATGCCCAAGCACAGCGTCCGGTTCCGCGACAGCTAGGAGGCGTTCTCAAGCGTCCTCACCGATCGCTGCGAGCGTGACCTGAAGCACCTCGTCCCAGTAGCGAACCCCATGGTCGGTACTCGCGCGGCTCGGGTCGCCGATCACGCCGTTCTTCGCCACCGTGTGGACGCCCGCGCCGAAGATCGCTGCGATCGCCGCCTGCGGGTCGCCGGTGTAACCCGCTTCGCCGCGATCGGCGTGGACGAGCTCCGGGTGGATCGCCATCAGCATCGACGTCTCCCACTCGCCGGCGTGGACGCCACCCTCTCCCAACGGCACCCCGTGCTCATCCGCGCCAAGCTGCGCGATCGTGAACAGAGCCCCCACGTCGGTCAGCGCGCTGACCTCGATCTCCGGCAGGGGACCGAGCAGCTCGAGCGCGTCGGCGAGCGGACCGAAGTTGCCCCCGTGCGTCGGCAGCAGAACGGCGCGGGCGAAGCCCCCGCGGGCCAGCGAACCCACGATGTCCGCCACGATCCCGTGGAACGTCGTGTCAGAGAGCGACAGCGTGCCGGGGAACTCGAGATGGTGCTCGGAGCAGCCGATCCGGACGGTCGGCGCGACGAACGCATCCAGGCTCTCGGCGACCATCCGCGCGAGGTGATCCCCGAGCAGCGCGTCCGTGCCGAGCGGCATGTGCGGCCCGTGCTGCTCGGTCGCCCCGAACGCGACCACCACCGTGTCGCGCCCCAGATCCTGCTCGGCCCTGATCTCCGGCCACGTCATGCGATCCAACTCGACGCCGCCCATCCTGATCTCCTCTCCTCGGATGGCCAGCGAGTCTAGAGCGGGCGCTCGAGCGCAGAGGTGAACAGGTCCGTTTCGAGTCGCGTGGGCAGGGGTAGCAGCCTAAGGAACGGAGTTGGCGGCCTGCGTGGCTGTCCGACAGCGATCCTCCGGAGGAAAGAGGAGACATGTGCCTCGCGATCCCGGGAGAGATCGATTCGCTGCTGGCGGACGGTAGGCCGACGTGAGCACGCCCGACTCGGTAAGGGCGATCGCCGACTCCATCCTCTACGAGGGGTAGATCCTCTGGCCCTATCGCCGGTCGGCGCTCAAGAACCAGAGACGCTTCACGTTCGGCGGCGTCTATCCGCCGGCGCACACGGAGGCGCACGAAGACGATCCCAGCGAGATGCGCACCGAGGTGCTGCTCGAGTACGCCCCCGAGACGGCCCTCGAGGTGACCGTGCGCTTCCTGCAGGTCGTCGACCGCTCGGTCGCACAGCGATGCTCTGCTCGCCGATCATCCTCGAGGACCACCCCCGGATCGCGCCGGAGAGCCCTGGGGACCTGTTCGACGGCGGAGAGATCGACCAGCTGCTGATCCTCAACATCCTCAGCCTGACCGACGAGGAGAAGGCCGAGATGCGGGCCACCGATCCGCGCGCCCGCGAGATCTTGGAGCGCACGGAGGCCCTCACGCCCGATCAGCTGATGAGGCTTCACGGCACGATCCGCGAGCTCGGGCTGGAGCGCTGAGCGGCGACGTCTTCGATCTCGCCCTCCGCGAGCTCGCGCTCGAGCGCAGACTCGTCGTAGCGCCCGCGCCGCATTTCGGCGAAGACCCTGTCGGACCAACCGCCGCCGGCGGGCGGCTATGATGACTCCGTCTGGGACGCGAGGAGGCGCGCATCCAAGACGGGGACGCGACTGGGAAGCACGCTGGCCTCGGGGGAGCTCAGTCCAGGGCAGACCGTCGTACACAATCCATAGACCGTGTGCGGAGGAACCATATGCCCTACTCGAAGTGTCTCAATCACCCCCCGTCGAGGAGCGAGCTCGCATCGGAGGCGGGTCGTGCCACACCCGGGGCTTAGCGTCAAGGCCGAGTCGGAGGGCCGGCGCCATACGCTCGTGCTGGCGGGAGAGCTCGACCTCGCGACGGCCCCCGAGCTCGACGCGATGACCGAGCAGGCGTGCGCTAACGGAGCCGGCGAGCTGGTCCTCGATCTGCGCGAGCTCACCTTCATCGACTCGACCGGGCTGCGCGCCATCCTGCGCGCGCGGGAGCACTGCGAGGCACATAGCTGCGAGCTGTTCCTGACGCCCGGGCCGCCGGCAGTGCAGCGGCTGTTCGAGCTGACCGGCCTGCTGGAGCGACTGGCGTTCCTCGAGCCACCCGTGTAGCTGCGCTCGAGCCTGCCGGAACGCAGGCCGGCTCAGAGCTCGAACCACACCCGCGTGCCGCCCTCACGGTCCACGCCCCACCGGCTCGCCGCGCGATCGACCACGTAGAGCCCGTATCCGCCGACCGTCATTCGATCGGAGGCCCTTGGCGCCGGGCGTCCGGTCGGCGTGAAGCCCTCGCCGGCATCGATCACCGCGACCTCGACCTTCTGTCCGGTCACGCTTGCGGTGACGAGGATCGGAGCGTCGGCGGGACCGCGAGAATGCAACACCGCGTTGGTCACGATCTCAGAGACCAGCAGCAGCAGCGTCTCCAGCCGCGGCTGTCCCCCATCGAGCTCGGGGCACCAGCCGTCCACGGCCGCCCGCGCGATGGCCGGCGCCTCCACGTCGCGCCTCAGGTCGAGGCGCAGGCTGCCGACACGCTGGCTCCTGCGCGCGGTCGAGCCGTGTCCGGTCGCCGCGGATGGCCGCTCAGTCACTGGCTGCTCCATTTGCTGACATCTGCATGCACTACCCCGGATTCTGGAACCCGAACTTAGGTTCGGCATCCGTATAGGTCGCGGGGCGTTGGAGAGGTGGCGCCGTGACTGAAGGCCCGCGAGCGCCTACGCTTCCAGCGTGGCCAGCATCGAGGAGCCGCGCTTCGACGAGCCGCGTGGGCAGCCGGGCTTTCGCGCCCTGCGCGCCCGCCTGAGCCGACAGGCAGGATCGGAGCGACTGGGGATGAGCCTGTGGGAGCTACCGCCCGGCGAAGCCGCGTACCCGTACCACTACCACCTGGCCGAGGAGGAGCTCGTGATCGTGCTCCAAGGCGAGCCCAGCCTGCGGACGCCCGCCGGCTGGCGGGAGCTGCGCCAGGGCGAGGTCGTGAGCTTCCCGCGCGGCGAGGACGGCGGCCACCAGATCCTCAATCGTACGGGCGAGGCCGTGCGCTTCGTGGCGATCAGCACGAGCGGCGAGCCCGACCTCGTCATGTACCCCGACTCGGGGAAGCTCGGCGCGTTCGAGCGGCTGCCCGAGGGAGGCGGGTTGCGCGCGATGTTCCGCCTGGCTGACGCGGTCGACTACCACGACGGCGAGGATCCTCCCGCCGAGCGGTGAACGGGCGGCTTGCAACGCTCGCGGCCTGCGCGGCGATCTACGGCGTCTCGATCGCTGCGTTGCTGGCCAGTCACCTGGGCCACGGCTGGGGGTTCGGAGACCTCACTGTCTACCGATATGGCGGCGAAGCCGTTCTGCGAGGCGCACATCTCTACGATCTCAGGTTCCCCGGAGCGCTTGCCTTCACATACCCACCCCTCTCGGCGCTGACGTTCACCGCCCTGACGGTGCCCTCGCCCGAGCTGCTGCGGCCCATGCTGACCGGCGCGAGCCTGTTACTGCTCCCGCTGATGCTCGGCTTCGCCTTGCGCCTGAGGCCCCTTGACGTGTCGCTGGGACGCGGCCATGCGATCCGACTGGCATTGCTCGCCTCTGCGCTGGCCGTGTGGCTCGAGCCGGTGTGGACCACGTTGCGCTATGGCCAGGTCGACCTGCTGATCGGGGCGTTGATCCTCTATGACCTGAGCCGTCCTGACGCCTCGCGCTTCAAGGGTGCGGGCATCGGCCTGGCGGTCGCCCTGAAGCTGACGCCGGCGATATTCGCCCTCTACCTGCTGCTCAGCCGCCGCGTGCGAGCCGCGGCCGTCTGCGCGTGCGTCTTCGTGGCGACCGTCGCGTTGGGCTTCGTGCTCCTCCCCGGTGACTCCGGGGCCTATTGGGGTGGTGCATTCCTCGACTCCGGCCGCGTCGGGCGCATCGAGAACGCGGCCAACCAGAGCCTGCGCGGCGCCTTCGCCCGTCTCGCGCACTCGACCGACGTCCAGACCGTGTGGCTGTGCGCTGCGCTCGTCATCGCGCTGGCCGGCCTGGCGCTGGCCGCCCGCGCGGGCCGCCGCGGAGACGACGTGCAGGGAGTGTCGCTATGCGCGCTCACCGGCCTGCTCGTCTCGCCGATCTCCTGGTCGCACCACTGGGTGCTGGCCGTCCCGGCGCTCATGCTGCTGGCGGTCGGCGCCTGGCGCAGGCGCGCGCCCGTGGTCCTGGGCGCGGCAGCGGCTGTCGCGATCGTCGCGCTCCTGCACATGATCTGGTGGGTGCCGGTGAACCGGCCGAGGCATTCCGAGCTGCACCTCAGCCTCATACAGCTCCTCTACGCCAACGCGTACGTCGCGATCGGGGTCCTCGCGCTGGCTGCGGCGGGCGTCTCGGCGCTGCGCGGCCGAGGGGTGTCAAGTGTTCGGCCGTTATGGCCGATGCTTGGAGGTGTCCGCATCGAGGAGCATGCGAGTGGATGACCTGATCACGAATGGCAGCGATCTGGAGCAGGCGGCTCTCCGCGAGCTGCCGGAGGCCCTGATCGTCGTCTTCGACCAGGAGCTCCGCTTCATCCTGGCCGCCGGCCAGGCGCTGACGCGCATGGGCAACCCCGCCGCCTGCGCTGAGGGACAGCTCCTGGCGGACGCGTTCCCGGCCGAGGTGTGGAAGCCGATCGAGCCGCTGTTCCGCTCCGCGCTCGCGGGCGAGATCCGCTCGCGCGAGGTGTGGACGGCCGGGCAGCGCCACTGCCTGATGATCGACGTTGGCCCGCTCCGAGTTAGCGGGGCACCCGCCGCGCTCGAGGGCGAGACCGTCGTCGCCGGCGGCCTCGCGGTGATGCTCGACGTGACCGCTCGCCGGCGCTCGGATCAGCTCGCTCCGCAGCCCCAGGGTGACTTCGCGGAGGTCTTCGAGCGGGCTCCGCTCGGCACCGGCCTGCTGGACCTCGACGGCCGCTGGCTGCTAGTCAATCGGGCGCTGTGCGAGATCACCGGCTACACGCTCGACGAGCTGATCGGGAAGCGCTTCGACGGGATCGTGCACCCGGATGACGTGTACAACGACGCGGAGCAGCGCAAGCAGCTTCTCGCCGGCGAGCTCTCAGCCTTCCAGATCGAGAAGCGCTACTTCGACGCCGCCGGCGAGACCGTCTCTGCGATCTTCTCCGTCTCGCTCGTGCGCGACCCCGACGGCGCGCCGCTGCACTTCATCGCGCAGCTGCAGGACATCTCCGCGCGCAAGCAGCTGGAGGACCACCTGCGCCACCTCGCCGACCACGACCCGCTGACGGGGCTGCGCAACCGCAGGCTGTTCGAGCACGATCTCAGGCTTCAGGTCGCGCGCTCCCAGCGTTACGGCGAGCAGGCGGCCCTGATGGTGATCGATCTCGACGACTTCAAGCGCGTCAACGACGAACACGGCCATGCGGTCGGCGACACGACGCTCAGGGCCGTCGCGAGGGCGCTGACCCGCCGGCTGCGCCAAACCGACCTCGTGGCTCGCCTTGGCGGAGACGAGTTCGCGGTGCTGCTGCCGCACGTCGACGGCGAGGCGGCCAGCGTCGTCGCCGAGAGCCTCGCGCGCGTCGTGCCGAGCTGTGGCGTGGATCTCGGCGACGACCTGCTCCATCCCTCTGCGAGCGTCGGCTTCGCGGTCATCGACCACCGCTGCGCGAGCGCCGAGCAGGTTCTCATCGAGGCCGACCGCGCTATGTACGCTGTCAAGCGGGCGAAGACCGGCCAGCCGGCCTGACGGCGAGGGCGGCGACGCCGGTCTCCGGAGCCCTCCGGCGGGGTAAATAGGCTCATGGGATGAAGCCTGGCGAGCGCGTGGCCGTCATCGACCTGGGGTCCAACTCGTTCCGTCTGGTCGTCTTCCAGGCGGGTGAGCGCTGGTGGAAGCGCACCGACGAGATCTACGAGCCGGTGCGCATCGGCGAGGGCCTCGCGGCGACGGGCAGCCTCGGAGCAGAGCCGATCGAGCGGGCGCTAGCGACACTCGACGTGTTCGCCCACTTCTGCCGTGCGAGCGGCCTGGGCGCGGACGCCGTCGACGCTGTCGCGACGAGCGCGATCCGCGACGCGGACAACGCGGAGAGCTTCCTTGAGCGCGCCCGCGCGCGCTTCGGCTTGCCGATCCGGGTCCTCAGCCGCGAGACCGAGGCGCGCTACGGCTACCTGGCGGCCGTCGACTCGACGACGCTGCGGGACGGATACGTCTTCGACCTCGGCGGCGGCTCGATGCAGCTCGTGCGCGTGGAGGACCGGCTGGCCCGCGAGAGCGGCTCGTGGCCGCTGGGGACGGTGCGCATGAGCGAGCGCTTCCTCCCGGCGAACGGCCCGGCGAAGCGCAAGCAGCTCGAGGAACTGCACGAGCACCTCGCCCGCGAGCTCTCGGGCGCGCCTTGGCTGAGCGCCGGCGAGACGGACGCGACGGGACGCCGGCTCGTGGGCATCGGCGGCACGGTGCGCAACCTCGCCGCCGCGGCACAACGGGCCACCGGCCTGCCCTCGAACGGCGTGCAGGGCACCGTGATCGAACGCGAGGTCCTGGACGAGCTGGTGCAGCGCCTCGCAGCGCTGCCGGCCTCCGAGCGGGCGAGCATCCCCGGGGTCAAGCCGGCCCGCGCCGACCTCATCCTCGCGGGGGCCGTCGTCGTGCAGGCGGTGCTCAAGGCCGGCGGCTTCGAGGGCATGGAGACGACCGAGGCCGGACTGCGGGAGGGAATCTTCTTCGAGCGCCTGCTATCGGACCGGGATCCTCCGCTGCTCGAGAACGTGAGGCAGACGAGCGTCCTGAACCTCGCCGCCCAATACCGCTCCGACGGCCAGCACACCCGCCACGTCGCGGCGCTCGCGCTCGGCATGTTCGACGAGCTGGCCGAGCTCGGCCTCCATGCGGGCGACGCTCAGGAGCGCGAACTGCTGTGGGCGGCGAGCATGCTGCACGACATCGGCATGTCGATCGACTACGACGACCACCACAAGCACTCCCGCTATCTGATCCTCAACGGCGGCCTGCCCGGCTACTCGCCGGTGGAGACAGCGATCATCGCGCAGGCCGCCCGCTATCACCGCAAGGGGATGCCGGTGCCCGGCCCGCTCGCGCCTCTCTTCCGGGATGGCGACGCCGAGCGCCTGGATCGCTGCGCGGTGCTGCTGCGCCTCGCCGAGGATCTCGAGCGCTCCCGCGACCAGCTCGTGCGCCGAACGACGATGGCGTTGCGCAACGGCGAGGTCGAGCTGCACCTGGTCTCCGACGGCGAGCCGGCCGTTCCGCGCTGGGCCGCCGGGCGGGAGACGGAGCTGTTCGCGCGCGCGTTCCATCGCGGCCTGTCCGTCGCCGCCTGAGCGGCGCGGGCGCCGCCCCGTGGCCCTGTGCCTCAGCCGGAGGCGAGAGCGCGCCCGCGCCCGGCACAGTCGTAGGGGACCAGCCCGAACGGAGAGACGGCCGGATCGTGCCAGGCCGGCGGCGGAATCTGCGTGCAGGCGCGCAGCACGGCCGCCGTCGCGCGGTTGCCACCTCGGCTCGAGAACTCGCCTCCGAGCACGACGTAGCGCGCCTCTCCGCGGGCGATCAGCCGGGCGAGGCTCGCGCCGGTGAGCACCGGGTCGGTGCCGCTGTAGCCGGCGAGCGATCCGGCGTTGTAGCCGAGGAGGATCATCGGCGCAGCAGTGTTGGCCGCGTCCGTGAGCACCACCCAACGCGAGCCGCCGCCATGGGTGGTGGCGTAACTCAGCAGCGCCTGCACGATGCGCAGATGCCCAGGGGCGAAGCCGAAGCCGCCGGTGCCGGCCGCCTGCGTCGGGCCGGCGGCCGGGAACGTGCCCTCCACGGGCGCAAGCCAGGTGGTCGACGCGTAGGCGGCGGGCGCGACGAGCAGCAGGCAGAAGGTGAGCGCCATGGCCGCGGCAGCGCCGCGCCGCCACAGGACTGCGACGGTGCCGCCGAGGGCCGTGCCCGCCAGGAGCACCGGGACGAACCACTGCAGGTAATGCTGCTTGTGGAGGATCACGAGCTGTGCCCCCACCGTCCCGGCCACGGCGCAGCCGATGACGACCATCCCGAGGATCCGCCAGTCCAGCCGCCGGGTGCTCGCGAGCTGCACGAAGGCGACCGTGCCCGCGCCCGCCATCGCGGCAGCGCCGGGTGCGAGCGCCGAGGCGTAGTAGGGATGGACGATGCCCTTCGAGAAGCTCAGCACGACCGCCTCCACCATGAACCAGCCCCCCAGCACGAGCGCGGCCGCGAGCCGTGGATCGCGCCGCAGGCCCGCAGCCGGGGGGCCGCCGGCCGGGGGATCGCCCTCGGCGGCCCGCGCCTGCGTGGGCGCAGGGGGCCTCCCGGTGAGCAGCAGCAGCAGCACGCCGATCATGCCGAAGAAGGCCAGCGGGACGATCCAGCCGCCCTGATCGCCGAGGCCCCTGCCGAACAGGCGCAGCAGTCCTGTGTGTCCCGGGAAGGCGATCGGTTCCCTGGCGCGGCGGCTGTGGGTCGAGCGGACCGCCGGTCGCGGCGCGGCGCCGGCGGGCGGCCGGGCTTTCTGGGCGAGAAGGAAGGCACGCTCCCGGGGCGTTTCCGCCAGGTGGTAGCGGGCAAGCGCACCCTTGCCATGCGGGATGCGCCCGGGGCCTCCCGTCTGGCCCTGAACCCGCCCGAATCCGTTGTATTCGAACGTCAGCCCGAGCTCGGAGTTGTTGGTCGAGCTACCGACGTAAGGTCTATGCGAGGCGGGAGTCAGTTCGACGACGGCCATCCACGAGAAGGAGACGGCGAGCATCACCAGCCCGGTCACGAGCAGCTGCGAGGCGCGACGCAGGGGCGAGCCCGGGGCGCAGAGCAGGTAGGCGAGCGCGATCCCGGGTATCACCAGGTAGGCGGCGAGCGTCTTCGTGTTGAAGGCCAGCCCGACGAGCGCGCCGCACCAGATCAGCGTCCGCCAGCGTCCCGTTTCGGCCGCCCGCACCCCGGCGCCACAGGCGAGCAGCATCAGCAGGATCATCAGCGGGTCCACGCCGGTGTCGCGCGAGACGGCGACGAAGGACGGGAACACGGCCAGCGCGAGCGCGCTCGCGATCCCGGCGACCCAGCCGAAGCGGCGGGCGACGATGTAGTAGAGGGCCGCCACCGCCAGCACGCCCATGATCGCCTCCGGCAGCAGCAGGCTGAGCGGCGAGAAGCCGAAGAGCTTCGCGCTGGCCGCCTGGATCCACAGGCCGAGCGGCGGCTTGTCGACCATGACCAAGCCGCCCGGGTCGAAGGAGACGAAGAAGAAGTTGTGCCATGAGCGCAGCATCGACTTCACCCCCGCCGAGTAGTAGATGTTCGCGTAGCCGTTCTGGGAGAGCCTGTGGGTGTTGAGCACCGCAGACAGCGCGAGGACGCCCGCGAGCGCGAGATGCTGCGGGCCGACGCGCACCGCGGGCAGCCGCGCGCGAAGCCAGGCCGCCCCGCGGCGGATGGGCGGCTCGGCCGTGCTCGGGCCGGGCCCCGCCGGCGGTCGCGTGAGTGGTTCGGCCGAGCTCATCTGGCGGGTCTGTATTCGAGGGCGGTAACGGAGGTCCTCGGCCGCGTTCCGCGCGCCGGGAGGTGGGTCATGTCGAAAGCGCCCTCAACAGCCGGTCGAGGTCGT
>JAOPZM010000085.1 GCA_025964115.1 Solirubrobacterales bacterium | reverse complement strand
GATCTCGTCGAGGAAGAGCACCGTCTGGGTGCCGCTCGTCGAGCGGCGGTGGCCGGCGCGCTCGATCACCGCGCGAACCTCGGCGCGGCCGGCCTGCACGGCGCTCAACTCCTCGAATACCGCCTCGGAGCCCTCTGCGAGCATCCGCGCCAGCGTCGTCTTGCCCGATCCAGGCGGTCCGTAGAGCACCATCGAGTGCGGCCGGCCCTGTTCGATGGCTGTCCTCAGCGCCGAGCCCTCTCGCAGCAGGTGGCTCTGCCCGACGAAGTCCTCGAGCCTTCGGGGCCGCACGCGCGCCGCCAGTGGGCGGCGGTCAGATGCGCCTCCCGCGTCATCGGACGCACGCCGATGACCGCTGTGCGTAACATCCGCGCCCGACGCGCCCGGCGAAGGATCGTCGAACAGGGTGTCCATCGTCTGAGTATCGCGCGCCGGCAGGCGAAAAACGGGTAATAACAGGGGAAACAGGCGAACCTTTGGGCTATGCGGGAGGTTGGCACTGAAGTCATGTCGAACTTGTACATCCCGTGCCTTACATACAGGTGGTCCCACTGGCTGTGCATGAAAGAGCAATGAGATGAGCGTCGGCGCGGCCGAGGTAGTCCCCGGCGGAGGCCTCGAGCTGCTCGAGGCGGGCGCGGAGATCTCGGCGCGCTCGCCCCTTCAGCTGTTCTGGCGCAGGTTCCGCCGCGACCGTGTGGCGGTCGCCTCGCTGGCGTTCATCGTCTTTCTGATCATCATCGCGATCGCCGCGCCCCTGGTCGTCGAACTGCTCGGCCTGCCGAGCCCCTATGCGTTGAACCCCAACCTGACGGACTCCTTCGGCAGCCCGCTGGGGCCGTCCGCCGCCCACCCGTTCGGCGTCGATCAGCTCGGCCAGGACGTCATGTCCCGAGTCATCTACGGGACGAGGGTGTCGCTCGAGGTGGGCATCGTGGGCACCGCCATAGCGACGGTGATTGGAGTCGTGCTCGGCGTGTTCGCCGGGTTCTATCGCGGGCTGGTGGACACGCTGCTCTCTCGCATGGTCGATGTGGTGCTCTCCATCCCGATCCTGCTGCTGGGGCTCGGCATCGGTGCGGCGTGTGCTGTCAGGGGCTGTCTCGGTGGGACGATCCAGACCGGGCTCGGCGAGATCCTGTTCCTGATCGCCCTGGCGAACTGGACCTACGTGTATCGCATCGTCCGCGGGCTCGTGCTGTCGCTGCGCGAGCGCGAGTTCGTCGATGCCTCACGTGCACTCGGCGCGTCCAACGCCCGCATAATGTTCCGCGAGATCCTGCCGAACCTCGTCGCGCCGATAATCGTCTACTCGACTCTCCTGATCCCGCTGAACATCCTGCTCGAGGCGGCCCTCTCCTTCCTCGGCGTCGGCATCCGCCCCCCGACCGCGAGCTGGGGCCAGATGATCGCCGCGGCCACCCCGATCTTCAACACGGCCTGGTGGTACATGGCCTTTCCAGGTATCGCGCTCCTGCTGACCGTGCTCGCATTCAACCTGCTCGGCGACGGCCTGCAGGACGCTTTGAACCCAAGGACCGCCCGATGAAGCGGACGCCCCAACAACAACCAGAGGAGTCCTCATGATGAAGTCGCTCAGAACGATCGCGCTGGCGGCGCTCGCGGGTGTGTTCGCACTCGGGATCGCGGCCTGTGGCTCCAGCAGCTCGAAATCGGCCAACGCCGGCTTGGGCGCCCCCGAAGGGGTTCAATCGCCCGCCTCGGAGTCGCTCACCGGGGGGAAACGCGGAGGCACCCTGAACGTGGTCAACCATGAGGACTACGAACACATCGATCCGGGCCAGTCCTACTTCGCGATCGACTACGAGGCGGTCTACGCCACCAACCGGCCGCTGTACTCATACAAGCCGAACAGCTTCAAAGAACCGGTCCCCGACCTGGCGGAAGGGCCGGCGCAGATCTCCTCCGACTCCAAGACGATCACGATACACATTCGCCACGGCGTCCACTTCAGCCCCCCGGTCAATCGCGAAGTCACCTCTGCCGACGTGGCCTATGCGCTCGATCGCGGCGCGAACCCGAACGTCGCGAACCCCTACTTCGAAGCGTACTTCGGCTCGCTCGAAGGCATCAAGGGCGCCAAGGGCGGTCCCATCGCCGGCATCAAAACGCCGGACAAGTACACGATCGTCCTGCACCTCACCGAACCGAAGGCCGCGATCGCCCTCAGCGCGCTCGTCCTGCCGGTGAGCGCTCCCGTGCCGGAGGAATACGCCAAAAAGTTCGACGCCAAGAAACCGAGCGAATACGGCAACTACCAGGTCGCGACCGGACCGTACATGTGGAAGGCCGACAGCTCGGGCAAGGTGCTCGGCGTGGGCTACCAGCCGGGCAAGTCGGCATCGTTCGTGCGCAACCCCAACTGGAGCGCCAGCACGGACTTCAGGCCGGCGTATCTCGACCAGATCAACGAGAGCATCGGCGGCGACACGACGGTGATCGGGCGCCAGGTGCTCGAAGGGTCACACATGGTCCAGAACGACACGCCGGCCCAGCCGATCGTCAAGCTGGCGTTCGAAAAGTTCCGCAAACAGCTCCTCGTCGCACCCGGAGCGGGCAACCGCTACGTGGCTCTGAACAACAGCCACGGACCGTTCACCAATGTGAACCTCCGCAAGGCCGTCTGGGCGGCACTCAATCGCGAAGCGATGGACAAGGCGCGCGGTGGCTCGCTCGTCACTATCGTCGCGACGCACTACATCTATCCGGAAATCCCTGGCTTCGAACAGGCGGGCGGCATCACCGGTCCGAAGTTCGACTACAACGAACACCCGCAGGGAGACATGGCGGTGGCCGAAAAGTACATGAAGCTGGCCGGCTATCCGAGTGGCAAGTACACCGGCGGGCAGACCATCCAGGTCGTTGGCTCCACCGCCAACCCCGCCTCCGAGGACGCGGAAATCACCAACCAGACGCTGAAGAACCTCGGCTTCAAAACGAAGTTCAACCTGGTCGATCAGGCGACCATGTACTCGAAGTACTGCGGTGTGG
>JAOPZM010000039.1 GCA_025964115.1 Solirubrobacterales bacterium | reverse complement strand
GCCCTTCTTGGAGGGGTTCGCGGCATAGGTGATCGCGGCGAGGTCCCGACGCGGGTGCGACGCCGGGCCGGTCCCCGCCGATTCCGCGGAAGGCTCGACGGCCACCGCAAGCACCAGCGCGCGATCGCCGCCTCGCATGTCGGCCGGCAGCTCGCCGAGGGCGCCCTCGCTCCAGGGCAGCAGCAGCGACGCACGGCGCAGCCGCACGCGCTCCAGCGGACGCTGCCACAGACCATGGCGGCCGGTGCGGTTGCCGGCTGACGGTGCGTCGAAGCGGATCGCACCAGGGCGCGGCCAGAGCAGCGCGGCGGTCGTGCTCGAATAGACGATCGCCGGCGGCGGAGCGCCCTCGATCCGCTCGAGCGCCTGCCGGGCCGCCGCGCGCGCCGCCCGAGCCCACGAGAGATCGGTGAGCATCAGCGTGCGCCGCTCGGGCGGGGGCAGCGCCTGCGCGACCGCCACGCTCGCCCCGGCCCTTTCCAGCGACAGCTGAAGCTCCTCGTCCGCCCGACGCAGCCCCGCGGTCGAGCCGAGCGAGACGATCAGCACGTCAAGCGCGCCGTCCTGGCCCATCTCAGGTCACGGCGCCGTTCACCCGCTCCGGGCGCAGTGCCTTGAAGCCGGGCGTTCGGACGAGTGCGATGGGCCGGACCGGCGAGGTGCGGACCACGTAGAAGGACGCTCCGTCGCGCTCCTCGATGGCCGCGACCGCCGCGTCCTGGCGCCGCCAGGCGAGTGCGAAGATGATCGCGAAGCCGGCGGCGATGCCGGGGATCTGGGGGGCGAGGAAGGCCAGACCTCCGGCGAGCAGGGTGAAGAGGAGCAGTGGCCAGAGCCTGTTCAGCAGGATCGCGCTCGGATGCTGCTCCGGCAGCGTCGTGCTCGCCTTCGCCCCGGCGAGCAGACGGGCGATCGGGGGGTTCATCTGCGCGCGCCTGCCCAGACGCAGGCCGATCAGCGCGGCGAGGACCCACCAACCCACAGCGATCGGGAGCAGCGGGTCCCCGGCTTTGGTCCCGGCCGCTAGCACGGTGATTGTCGCGAGCGCCGTTGCGGCGGCGGCGGTGAGCAGCACGGTGGTCCTGAGGAAGTCGACGAAACGCACGGTGCGGAGCGCCTACAGCAACGCCTCGAGCAGCCCCCGCACGGCCCCGGTGCCATCGACGGTCAGGTCGGCCTCGTGTGCGAGCTCCGGCGGCGCTTCATCGGAGCTGACCGCCACGCACACGGCGCTCTCGAGCTCGCCGGCCTGCACGAGCCGGCGCAGGCCGCGGAAGGCGTCCAGGTCGGTCGTGTCGTCGCCGGCGTACATCGCCGCGCTGACAGGCGAACCGCGCAGCAGAGCGGTGATCCCGAGGCCCTTGTCGAGATCGACAGGCGGACGCACCTCCAGCACCTTGCGGCCCCAGTGGACCGCGAAGCCCTCGCGCTCGGCCATCTCGGCGATTTCGCGCACGCCCGCCGCCGCCGCCTCCTCGTCGGGAGCGCCGCGCCAGTGGAACGCCGCGATCGCGTCCTTGTCCTCGCTGCGCACGCGGATCTTCTGCAGCCGGCTCGTGTAGACGCGCTGGGCAAAATCCTTCACGCGGGCCGTCCACGCGGAGAGCTCGGGATCGACCTCGGGGGCCGTCGCGCGGGGTCGCAGTAGCTCGCCTCCGTGGTTGCCGACGTAGGCAATCGTGCCGATAGCCACGATCTGGCGGGCAGTGACCGCGCGGCGGCCGCTCACGCAGCCCACTATGCGATAGCGCTTGGATATCTCTATCAGCAGCGAGCGGGTGGCCTCGGGCACGTGCGCGTCCGCGGCATGGCGGACTATCGGCGCGAGCGTGCCGTCGATGTCGAGCAGCACGGCGGCGTGTGCAGGGTCGGAGCGGATGGGCTCGAGCGCCTCCACGAGCGTGGCAGCGGGGGACACGTGTCTAGTATGGCGCGCATCGTGGCCAACCCGTCCGCTCCTGCAGGTGCTCGCTGAGACCTCGACCCGCCGCTCGCTGCGACTCGCTGCGATCGGCACCCTGGCGGGCCTTTTCAGCGGTCTGTTCGGCGTCGGAGGCGGGAGCGTCATCGTTCCCCTGCTGGTGTTGTGGCTCGGCTACGAGGAGCACCCGGCGACCGCAACATCGCTTGCAGCGATCATCTTCATCGCGGGCTTCGCGGCGCTCACGCAGGGTCTCTACGGCAACGTGCACGTGCTCGATGCGGTGCTCATCGGGGTGCCCGCTGTCGGCGGCGTCCTGATCGGCACGCGGCTGCAGCAGCGGCTGCCGGCCCGCACGGTGTCGCTGATGTTCGCGGCGGTGCTCGTGCTGAGCGCCGTAGAGCTGATCGTGCGATGATCGGCGCGATCGCGATCGGGCTCGCCGGCGGCGTCATCGCGGGCCTGCTGGGAGTCGGCGGCGGCGTGCTGTTCGTCCCGGGGCTGGTCATATTTCTCGGCTTGAACCAGCACCAGGCCGAGGCCACCTCGCTGTTGGCGATCATCCCGGTGGCGATCGTCGGCTCCTACATGCAGGACCGCTACGGCAATGTGCGCCGCGGCGACGCGCTGCTCCTCGGCCTGCTCTCGCTTGCGGGCGCCGCCGGCGGCGTCGCGCTGGCAAACGCCCTGTCGGGCAGGGTGCTGCGCGACGCGTTCGCGATCCTGCTGCTCGTCGTCGCGGCGCAGTTCGTGCGCCGGGCGCTGGGCTCAGGCGGCGGGCAGGCCCCCGCCGCGGCGGGGGTCGATTCGCCCCGCCAGAAGAACCGATAGGGACGGCACTCAGATCGCGTAGACTGGAGAGCGCGAATGGGACTTGACAATCCACTGCACATCGCCTTCCTTGTCGTGATCCTGCTGCTCGTGTTCGGCGCCAAGCGACTGCCTGAGATCGGGCGCTCGCTCGGAAGCGGCATGCGCGAGTTCAAGGACTCGATCACGGGCGACTCCAAACAGCCGACGCTGACCCAGGCCGCCCAGCAGCCGGAGGTCACGCCCGCCCCGCCCGCCGCGGTGCAGGCTCCTCCAGCCCAGCCGCCGGTCGAGCCCACCCGTCACGCCTAGGCGCGCGGCAGGGCCGCGGCACAACCAGCGCACCCGCGTCAGCGGATGTGGCGGATCGGACCGCTCTGGACGACCTCGAACGCCCCACCCGGAACGCGCTTGATCTGTTCGAGGTCCTCGTTGCTCCAGCGGGGATCCGGCGCTCCGCTGATATGCCAGGACGAGCCGTTGTCGGCGACGATCGCCCCGTAGCGCTTCAGGGCGCGAAGCACGACCAGCGTCTCGCCGTGGAAGCCCGAGAGGCTGAAGCCCGCCTTCAGCCGCAGGCGCAGGCCCATCGGCGGCAGGCTCGGGTCCGAGCTCTCGGACGCGAAATGGGTAGAGGGGTGGATGAAGCCGCGCTGGGTGCGCGAGACGGTCATACGCAGCGCGTGGTCGATGCGCCCGGCGTGCACCTCGGGGTAGCGGACCAGCAGCGGGAGGATCGGTAGCCCGGCGGCATCGGCCGAGGTCCAGCCCTCACGGCGAAGCCCGTTGCTTCGCAGGTTGAACACGGCGCCTGATCCGGCCGCCCATCCGCTGCCCCTGCGAGCCGCTGCGAATAGCTCATAGACCTTGCAGGCCCCTCGCTGCAGAACGAGCACGTGACGGTCCCCCGCCGCTCCGGCTCCCTCGACCGGGGCGTTCGCCGGGATCGGGTACGGGCCGGGCTCGGATTCTCTGCCGTACTCGGTGAACGTGACCGGCACCTTCGGCTGACCTGGCCCCACGACGACATAGGGGATGCCGTAGGTCGGGCTTGTCGAGAAGTCCGCACGCAGGAAGCCGCCCAGCCCGATGCTCGCGATGTAGCTGGCGGACCTGGGATCCACAGCCGCGTGGGAGATGTCGCGGTTGAGGCTGTTGTTCGCGGGGAACATCGGGCAGCCGCCTTCGCTAGGTGGCGGTGCGGTTGCCGCGACGGCCGGTCTCGCGCTCGTGCTGGCCCCTGACGGCATCGCGCCGAACGCGATCGCGCAGGCCGCCGCCAGGAGCCCGATCGACGAGCGCAGGCATGTGTGCGGGCTTCTCACGCGCGAAACCCTAGGTGAAGGCACGGCGTCCGGTGGCGGGCTGGACGAAGCGACGGTCGCGCCGCACGGGCCCGAGGCCCTCGCGTCGCGAGCGTCTGCAGGCTCGGCGAGCCGCTATTTGTGCGCGAAGACGCCTCTGAGGATGGTGCCGGAGAAGGATTCCACGCCCGCCTCCCCGGCATTGGCCAAGCGCGGCAGCCCGAAGATGTCCTCGACCGTGCGAAGCAGCGAGTAGTGGTTGTAAGAGGACGTGCTTTCGCGGCCGGGTGCGACGAAACGCGACAGGAGCAGCGCGCCCACGCGGCCGCCGCCGGCGGCTGGAGTCCCGCCGGGCGTCGCGGTGGCGCCGCAGCAGCCGCTCGTGTCGCTCGCAGGGGCGTCGCTGAATGTGATCACGAGCAGTCCGTCGCGCTGATATGCCGGCGAGGCGAGGATCTTCGGCACCCATTCCGCGAGGAAGGCGTCGGCTGCCTGCAGGCCGCCCGGCGAGCCGTCCGTGCACGGCGCTTCCGATCCGTCGTGACAGAGGTTCGGAGCGATGAAGGCGTAGTTGGGCGTCTTCGTCGGGGTGGCCAGGTCGGCGGCGAGGGCCGTCAGCGGAAGGTCGTTGCTCGCGCAGTCACCGAGGTCGAGCAGCGAGTGGAAGTACACGAACGGGTTGTGCCGCGCGGCATAGCCGTCTCGGGGGCGCGAGTGCTGGGTTTCATCGGCCTGATTGGAGGACGGGTGGCGGCAGCTCTGCACGGGTTTGGGGCCGGCGGCGAGGTCCTCCGCATACGCACGCCACTGCCTGCGGGTGCTCGTCAGCTGATCGCCGAGCGTCAAGACGGTGACGGGATACACACAGCCCGGTGCTTCCAGGCGCCCGGCTGCGTCGGGTTTCGGCGCGATGAACTCCGCGTAGTTCGTGCAGTCGGCGGCCGTCTGCGCGTTCGGGGGCTGGCCGCTGATCATCGCGATGTAGTTGGGAAGATCGAGGTGGGCGATCCCGTAGTAGCTGCTGAGCAGCGTGCCACGCGGCCGCAGCTGGGTGGTCAGGTAGTGAGCGGGGGAGGTCGGCCCCCAGGTCTGTTCATAGCCCGGGCTCGTGAGCGTGATCACGAAGACGTGCTTGATCTTCGTTTCGGCGGGCACCGTCGGCGCGGCGGGCTTCTTTGCTTCGGGAGTAGTGGGCGACGGAGAGCTCGCCGCGCCGGGCGCGGCGGCTGCGGGTTCGGTTGCGGGCGTGCTCGCGGTCGTAGGCGCGCTCGCCGGTGTCAACGGAGCCGCTTCGCCGCCTTCGCTCGACGAGGACGGTTCGGGCGAGGATTCGCTGCCGCTCGACGGCGTCTGGGCTGAGCTCGAGGCCGCCTGCGGTGAGCTCGCGGGGGCGGGCGAGACCTCGGCCGCGAGCAGCCTGCGCCGTGCGATCGCCGCCGCCAGCCCGCTCGATTCGTCGCGACCGAGCCCGGCCCAGATCACGAGACCGGAGGAGACCGCCGACACGAGCGCCAGCAGGCGCATGCCCGAGGGGCTGAGCCTCCAGTCGAACAGGCGCAGGCCGCGCGGGGCCTCGGCTTCCGGCGCCAACTGGTCGAGGCCCTCGCCGAAGAGCGATGGATAGCGCTCCTCCGGCCACGGCGGCGTCTGCTCCCCGGCCGTCACGGGCCCGGACCGGACGGCGGGTCCGTGAGCGCAGTCCCGCACTGCGAGCAGAACGCGGCGCCCGGCGCGTGGAGGGCCTCGCAGGAGGGGCATCTGTTGGCCCCCGAGCCGCCGCTCTCGAGGACCTCTTCGACCCGCCTGAGCTCCGCGTCGACGCGCTGCATCTCCGCCGCCTTGCCGACCAACACGTCGTTGTTGACGTGCGCGCGGATGGCCATCTCGTAGTACACGCCGCCGAGGTCCAGCTGCATCGCGGCGAAGCGCTCGATGAGCCGGTCTCGCTTGGCGAGAAGTTCACGATCAGCCGGCTCGCGCCGCGACTCGCCGGCGGCGCCGCCCGGCGGCCCGGTCGCGGCCGCGAGGGACAACGGTCGCGGCGAGACCTCATGTCCGGCGTGGCCGTTCGCGTGGAGGCCGTTGCCGGCGAGTGGCGCGGGCAGGGGGACGGTCCGCCAGTCGTGGCGATGGCCGCGACCGTCCTGTGGATGACCGGTGATCCTCAATGTTCACCCAGTTTTTCCACCGCGCTCGTGCCCGTCCCGGAGCCGCCACCGGCTCCCGTCGGGACGGGAATCACGTCCGGCAGGTTCGTCTGCGAGTTCACGTAGTTTTTGCCGACCGTGTGATTGATCTTCTGGACGATCTGCTTGTCCTGCTGCAGCTGCTGCCGCGTCGCCCGAGATCCCGTGATCTGGTGCACTGTGCCGTATGCCGTGCGGGCGACGACCGCTGCCGCTGCCGCGGATGCGACAGGCGACACTTGGATCACCTTCGCCGCCGGGAAGCGGGACCTCAGCTTCGCGAGCGCCTTGGTCGCCTCCGCCCTCGTCTTGAATTCGCCCGAGTAGATGACGTAGTTGGAAGCGCCGTGGCTGGGGGTCGTCTTGAAGTCCTTCGGGTTGATCAGGCCGACGGTCCCGGCTCCCTTCGCGCGGTCTTCCTGCTCGGCCTTGGTCACGGCCGCCTGGTCGGTTCCCTGCCTGGGGAGGGTCGAGAGCTCGACCGTGAAGCCCCGCGGCAACGAGAAGTCGCTCGACAGGCCGCCCGATGCGGTTGCGCTCGCTTCCGAGGAAGTCGCGGCGGCGGCGGCAGGCGCGGCCGCGACCGGCTGTTGTCTCGCGAGCGCCGCGATCAGCTTTTCGTTGCCCGAGCCCGAGCCGCTCCTGCCGACGAGTACGCCGATCGCAACGCCGAGCGGCAGCAGCACGAGGAACAGCGCCAGCAGCGGGCTGCGAAAGGCGCTCTCCCGTTGGACCTCGCGGGTACCCGTGCGCCTGCCGCGCGCGGCAGTCGCGAAATAGGTCGTGGCCGGGTTGCGCGCATGGCTCTGGCGAGCTCCGCAGCTCACGCAGTAGCGCTGGTCGCGGTCGACGGGCGCCTGGCAGCGCTCGCACAGTAGGAACCGCTGCCGCTCGGGGGCGCCCGCCGTCTCGATCCCGCCGCGGCCGTGGATGGCGGAAGGCTCGATCTCCTCGTGGCCGGGCAGGGACTCGCCCACGGTCTGCGTCTCGATCTGTGTGGGGTTCATCGTCGGCTCCTATCGGAGATTGGTTGGTGGGATCTGAAGTTGCAGCGATGCCGGGCGGGAGCTGCCGAGAAGCTGGATCTGCACGGCAGCCCGCGCCCCCGAATCGAGGTTTGCCACCGACGCCGTTCCAGCCGCGAGGAGGCGGCCGCCCGACGTTGCGTAGGCGTAGATCGCGAGGCCCGCCTGTGCGACGCCCGAGCGGTTGGACACCTGTGCCGTGGCGATCGCGCTGTCGCGCCCGGCCGAGCGCACCGATGTGACCGACGAGCCGATCGCCGGAAGCCGCGTGACTCCCCCGTCGACCGGGATGGCGCTGGCTCCGACACGCGCGAACAATCCGCCCGCCGGCGCGCGGCTGTGGGTCGTGAAGACCCACGTCGTCTCGGCACCGCCGGCGAGGGCCGCGACATGCGTCTGGAAGTACGCGAGTTCGGGTTGCCCGTTGAGGTAGACGATCCGACCGGATCGCGTCTTGACGGCGACGCTGATCGGCAGGTCGCTGACGGGCCTCGTCCCTTCATTGCGAAGTGTCACCGCGACGGCGGTGCCGGCGGGCGCCCGCAGCGTCCTCACGTTCAGCACGCTGACGTTTGGGTCTGGACTGGTCACGCGCACGGGGCTCCGACTCGCGAGCAGCCGATCATCCTGGAGCTGCAGGCGGGCGTTCTTTTCCTGCGTGGTCTCGACGCAGCCCGTGAGCGCGCCGGCGAGCAGCAGCATCGTCGCGGCCGCTGTCGCAGACCGCCGGACATCACCCGAACGCACCACTGACGTAATCCCTGGTCCGCTGTTGGCGAGGTGACCCGAACACCGACCCGACGGTTCCGTACTCGACGAGCTCGCCGAGATACATGAAGCCGACGTTGTCCGCGATGCGGTATGCCTGCTGGAGGTTGTGCGTCACGATCACGACCGCGACCTCCTCGCGCAGGCGGACGATCAGGTCTTCGATGACCTGCGTGGACTGCGGGTCGAGCGCGGAGCACGGCTCATCGAGCAGCAGCACCTCCGGCTGCACCGCGAGCGCCCTGGCGATGCACAGCCGCTGCTGCTGGCCCCCGGACAGCCGCAACGCCGGATGATCGAGGTCGGCCCGGACCTCCTCGAGCAGGCCGGCTCGCTCGAGCGCATCGAGGACCGGGCCTTCGAGGGCGCGCTTGCGGGGACGCCTCGAGCCCATCTCCCGCAGGACGTAGGCGATGTTGTCGAAGACGCTCATCGGGAAGGGATTGGGCTGCTGGAAGACCATCGTCACCCGGCGCCGCAGGAGGGTCGGCTCGATCGTCGTGATGTCGACGCCGTCGAGCGTGATCCGGCCCTCCAGCGACGCGCCCCGCGTCATCTCGGTGAGGCGGTTGAGCGAGCGCAGCAGCGTCGTCTTGCCACACCCGGACGGACCGATCAAGGCCAGCACCTCGCCCTGACGCACCGGTAGGGAGACGGACCTGACCGCCGCTTTCCCCTTTACGTTCGCTCCCCTCACCGCGGTGTTCTCCGTGTAGGAGATCGAGACGTCCTCGATCTGCATACGGTCGAGTGCGAAGTGAGAGGCCTGGACCCTCCTGCGCGGGGCACTGACGAAGCTCGTCGCAGGCGCGCTCCCATTCTGCGTGACCGGAGCCTGCTCGGGCGTCCGCTCGGGCTCATGCTGCCCCGGTGCCGCGGCAGGGGGCGCCTCACGGTCCGGGTCGAGCCAGCGCACGGGCGGGGGGCTCATGAACTCCACGAGACCACCCTCCCCCGGCGCCCGACGACGTCCACGCAGAGGTTCAGCGCGAGCACGACCAGCAGCAGGACGAACGCGGCGGCGTAGGCCTTGTTCGGCTGGTTGGCTTCGCCGGTCGGGGCGTTCTCGTAGATGAAGCTCGTGAGCGTGCTGCCCGTCCCCTTCAGGAGGCTGATGACCGGAGTGCCGCCTGCCTGGTTGAGGGTGAGCGTTGCGCCGAGCAGCACGACGATGATCGCCGTGTCGCCGATGATCCGCCCGAGGCCGAGCATCGTGCCCGTGATCACGGACGGCCTCGCCGTCGGAAGCAGGACGCGGCGAATCGTCGCGAACCGGGTCTTGCCGACGGCCAGCGAGGCCTCACGGATGTGGGCCGGAATCGCCTGCAGGCCCTCGCGCGTGCTGCCGACGATCAGGGGCAGCGCCACGAGCGAGAGCATCGCGCCTGCGGCGAAGAACGAGCGGCCGAAGACGACATGACCCGAGGTCCTGCTGAGGAAGCCGAGGATCGGGCTCGAGAAGATCAGAAGCCCGAAGAGCGCGAGCACGATGTCAGGGATTCCGGCCAGCATTTCGATCGTCGACTCGGCGGCGCGGGCGAGCGCGAAGGGCCGCCCGTACTCGGTGAGCCAGACGGCGATCGTGACCCCGATCGGCAGCGCGATCGCCACGCCCAGCAGCGCCACGACCACCGTCCCGATCAGGGGGTCCAGAAAGCCGCCAGTCTGGCTCTGGCTGAAGCCGGCCGTCGGCCTCGTGACCAGCAGCGAGGGACTCAGGTACCTGATGCCCTGCACCATCATGAAGATCACGATCGACGCGGCGATCGCGCAGAACAGCAGGCCCAAGAGCCAGCAGATCGCGAGGCCCAGGCGATCCGTGCGCCGCCACGTCGAGCTGGCCTCGACGGGGCGCGTGTGGCGGGCGATGACCGTCTGCGTCGTGACTGCCTCGCCGCTCATCAGGCCGCCGCGTAGCGCTTGAGGGGTTGCTTGGCCGCCCATCCCGCGAGCGAGAG
Organism: Solirubrobacterales bacterium; assembly: GCA_025964115.1. Classification (GTDB taxonomy): domain Bacteria; phylum Actinomycetota; class Thermoleophilia; order Solirubrobacterales; family Solirubrobacteraceae; genus Palsa-744. Next base: position 10,383 of record JAOPZM010000039.1, on the reverse strand, counting down.
GAGCATCGCGGACACGAGCAGCACCGACGCGATCGCGAAGAGCGTGTGCTTGAGCGGCGGCGAGCTCAGGCCTTCGATGTTCTGGATGATCGTCGGTGCTAGAGGCCGCGAGGGCTCATACAGGAAGGTCAGCCCGTCGAAGGGGTTCGGCGCGAAGCCGACCGAGCCCGAGACCATCGCGAGCATCACCGCCTCGCCGAGCGCGCGCGCCGTCGCGAGCACGGTGCCGGCCACGATCGCCGGGCGCGCCGCCCGCACGCCAACCTTCCAGAACGTCCGCCAGCGGTTGATCCCGAGCGCCTGCGATGCCTCGAGCCAGTGGCGCGGGACCGTGCGCAGGCCGTCGGCGAAGATCGAGATCATGAGCGGCGCGATCATCACCGTGAGGATCAGCACGCCGACGATCAGGCTGTAGCCGCTCAGCGAGACGATGTGCGCGACCGACGCTTTCTGCTGCTGGCTGATGACGTGGTTGCCGATGAACGGCACCAGCACGAGTACGCCGACGAGCCCGTAGATGACCGAGGGGACGCTGGCGAGCAGCCGCACGACGGTGTGGAGGGTCTGCTTCATCCACTCGGGCGCGAACTCGACCACGAACACGGCGACGAACAGCGAGCTGACGAAGCTCAGCAGGACCGCTCCTCCGACGATCAGGATCGTGCTCCAGATCAGCGCCCATGCGTGGAAGGTGTAGACGTAGTGGCTCGTCTCGCCCGAAAGGAACATCGTCTTGATCTGCTGGTCGACGCTGCCGCCGCTGCCGAACCACGAGAGGCCGTTGTGGGCGAACGACGGCCATCCCTGGACGACGACGAAGGCGAGCATCGCGACCACGCCGATGAGCGTGGCCGCGACGACCGCACCGAGGCCGAGTTCTGCGCGCCGGTCAGACCACCAGTGAGGCCTGTCCTCGAGTAGCAACGGGTCGTACATCGTCCTTGTGCCCCCCCATGCCCTCATCAGCGTTTTTTGTGGGCCTTACGGGTTTTGTTGAACGCCGGCACCGCGCCGCCTTTGGTGATGATTTCGCCGGCCGGGACGCTCGTCCTGACCCAATCCGCGAACTTCTGCACGTCGAGGTCGGGGCTCGCAGTCGGCAGCACGAGCCAGAGGAAACGCGACAGCGGGTACTTCAGCGTCTTGATGAACTGCGGGGCGCAGGCGACGCCCGTGAGGCTCACCTTCTTCAGACCCGGGTCTTTCGAGCGGGCGAGCCCGGCGTATCCGATCGCGCTCGGGTCCTGTTTGATCGCATTCGCGACGAGTCCGTCGGACGCGAGCGTGTTCACATTGGAGCCCTGCGTCTGGCCGTTGAGCACTGCGGCGGTGAAGAAGGTGAAGGTGCCGGCTGTCGAGTCGCGGCCGACCGCGTCGATCGTTGTGCTCAGTGCCGAGCCGGGAACCTGGCTCCAGCTAGTGCGAACGCCGGTGAAGATGTCGGACAGTTCCGCGATCGAGATGTTCGTCAGCTTGTTCTGCGGGTTGACGTAGATGCACAACCCGTCGAGGAACAGCTTGATGTAGGTCGTCCCGGCGTCGCTCGGGAGCGGGGGTCGAGACTGGGCGGCGAACTGACTCCTGCCCGCCTGCACGTCCTTGACCCCGGCGTTACCGCCATCCGCCGTGTACAGGAACTGGATGCGCGGGTTGACGCGGTGGTACCCCGCGAACAGGGCCTGGAGATAGGGCTGGGCGACGCTCGATCCCGAGCCGATCAGGGTCTTGGCGCCGGCCGACGCCGGCGCAACAACGAGTAGGCCGAGTGCCGTGGCCAAGCAGAGCCGTTTCCTTCGCATGTTCGCTGCTTCCCCTTTCGAGGCCGGCAGGGCCACCGGCGAATCTCAACAATTGCGGTCAACAATGGGCCCTATTGGACGGCGTATGGTAGCACCTTCTGCACTATCTCGGTGCAGTTACTCGGCTTACTTGCTTTAGTGCGGAATGCCCGGGTTTCGGCGTGGCTCCGCGCGCGACCGCGGCCCCCGGGCAGGCTCGCGGACGGCTACGGCAGCACCTGCCTCGGCCCGGACAGGACCCGCGCCGAGCGAGGCCCTGCCCGCTCGCCGCGGTCCGGCTCCCTACCGCTGGATGCTTGCCTTGACGGCCGTCGCTTCGCCCGCGACGCCGTTGGCTGTCGACACGGTCGCGAGGATCGTCACTTTGAGCCGGCCGAGAGCCGCCAGGTTGTGCTTCGCGGCGCCTCCGAAGTGGATCGTCACGGTCCTGCCGTGGTTGGCGGCCACCGTCACACGGAGCATGCCCACCGTGACTTTCGCCTTCCGCCTGCTCCTCGAGGAGATGAGGTGCGTGGCGCGCGCGACTGCGGCGTCGACCCGGAGCTTCAATGTGATCACCGCCGGCGAGCTGTCGCTGACGCGGACGCGCAGACCGTGCCGGAGCACCGAGGCGAGGTGACCGTGTCTCAGCAGCCTGAGCAGCGCCGGTTCCGGCGGGATCGTGAACACCTGGTCAGCCCCGGCGACAGTGCCGAGTAGGTTGCTCGCGACGAGCCTGTAGTGATACGTGGTCCCGGCCGCGAGTGACAGCGTCGACGCGAGCAGCTGCGGGCTCGTGCTGGAGCTGAGCGGCAGCGTCGGGGTCACGGAGCCATAGGACGTGGTGGGCCCGTATTGGAAGTAGAACGATCCGGGACCCTGCGAGATGACGGTGCCGGTCAGGGTCACGTAGGTACCGGCGATTTCACCCACCCGCCCCGTCGCCACGATGGCGGCTGGCGGCAGACCGGTACCGGCCAGCTTGATGACCTTCGAGCCGGCGCCGCTCGCGATCGTCGCTTCGCCCTTGAGGGGCCCGTAGCCCTTCGGCGTGAAGGTGAAGCTGATCGAGCAGCTCGCGCCGGGCGACAGGGAGGACCCGCTGCATCCGGATACCGCGAAGTTCCCGGTCACCGTCACGGAGCTGATCGGCAGGGCGGCCGCGCCGGTGTTCGTCACGGTCACCTTCTGTGCGGCGCTCTTCGTGCCGAACAGCTGCGCTGGGAACGTAAGTGAGCTGGCGCTCGTTTCGAGCGCCGCAACGGAAGTGTTGAGCAGCACCGACGCGCTGCTGGCCGTCGCGTTCGCCGTGACGATGTCAGGTTTGTGGTCGCCGTTCAGATCGGCAAGCGCGAGTCCCCGTGGCGCCGCGCCCGTCGCGAAGTCCTGCTTGGAGGCGACGGTTCCGTCGCCTTTGCCGAGCAGCACCGAGACGGTGTTCGCTCCCGAGTTCGCGACGACGACATCCAGCTTGCCGTCCGCGTTCAGATCGCCGAGCGCGACGGCGCGGGGGCTCGTGCCCGTGGCGAAGTCGTGCTTGGCGGCGAGCGTGCCGTCGCCGTTGCCGAGCAGCACCGAGACGGCGTTCGCTTCGCTGTCGGCGAACACGACGTCCAGCTTGCCGTCCGCGTTCAGATCACTCACGGCGAGCGCCCCGGGCTTCGCGCCCGTCGCGTATTCGACGCCGGCTTCGAATGTGCCGTCGCCTTTGCCGAGCAGCACCGAGGCGGTGTTGGAGCCGCTGTTGGCGGCGACGATGTCCTGCTTTTTGTCGCCGTTGAGATCCGCCAGCGCAACCGCAGCTGGAGCCGTGCCCGTCGCATAGTCGACCTTGGGTTCGAGCGTGCCGTCGCCTTTGCCGAGCAGCACCGACACGGCGTTCCCTTCACTGTCAGCGACCGCGAGGTCCGGATTGCCGTCGCCGTTCAGATCACCGATCGCGACCGAGTCGGGCTTCGCCCCGGTGGCGTATTCGACGCCGGATTCGAAGGTGCCGTCGCCTTTGCCGAGGAACACGGACACCGTGTTCGAGCCTTTGTTGGCGACGACGAGGTCGAGCTTTTTGTCGCCGTTGAGATCCCCGAGCGCAACCGCGGCGGGGGCGGTGCCGGTCGCGTAGTCGACGTTGGGTTGGAAGGTGCCATCCCCTTTGCCGAGCAGCACCGAGACAGTGCCCGCTTCTCCATCGGCGACCACGAGGTCCGGATTGCCGTCCCCGTTCAGGTCACCTGTAACCACTGCTTCGGGCTGTGCGCCCGTTGCGAGTTCCGCCTTCGGGGCGAAGCCGAAAGACGCGGCCATCGCCGACTGCAGCGGGAACGCCACCCCCACGACGATGAAGGCGGCGGACAGCGCGAGGCGCATTCGGAGGCGCTGCCCCCTCCTCTGCGGACGTGCGACTTCCCTGCCAGCGATACGACGACGCATCTTCTTCCCCCGTCTTTGCGGATTCCGTTTGCTAAGCGCGCGGTATTCTACACAATCACGGGTGAGATTACCGATTTTATGAGAGACATGCCGCCTACGGTCGCGGCGGAGCCGGGCGGACGGCTGCGACACGTGCGAGCTTCCGAGGACCTTCGGGACCGCGGGTGGGGATCGTGCACGGGGACGTGAGCCGGCGCGACAGGCGCGGGCGCACGCGTCCCGGAGCGCCACGGCGCTCCGTACGGGCGGACGGCCGCTGCCGGCGCCCTACAGGACGCTGTTGGTCATGCGTTCGACCTCGGCGATCGAGGTCAGGCCGTCACGGACCTTCTGCAGGCCATCGTCTCGCAGGCGTCGCATGCCCTCGGCGACCGCAACTTCCACCAGCTCGTCCACCGCGGCCCGTGCGAGTATCAACGCGCGGATGCGCTCGCTGACCGTCATCACCTCATACACGCCGATGCGGCCACGGTAGCCCGAGCCGCCGCAGCGCGAACAGCCGACGGCTTCAAACGGTTCGGCCCCGGCGAGCCCGTGCTCCTCGAGCACCGAGTCTGGGACCTCCTGGGGGCGCTTGCAGTGGGTGCAGAGCATTCGCAGAAGCCGCTGGGCGACGATGCAGTCGACGGCGGAGGAGACGAGGAACGGCTCGATGCCCATGTCGATGAGACGCCCGAGCGCGCTGGGCGCGTCGCGTGTGTGCAGGGTGGAGAGCACCAGGTGGCCGGTGAGCGCCGCCTCGACAGCGATGTGGGCCGTCTGCCTGTCTCGAACCTCGCCGCCCATGATCACGTCGGGGTCGGCTCGCAGCATCGAGCGCAGCCCGGCGTCGAACGTGACGCCCGCCTTGGGAGCGATCTGCATCTGCTTGATGCCCGCGATCCGCTGCTCGACGGGGTCCTCGATCGTGATGATGCTCTTGTCGCCGTCGTTGATCACGTGCAGGGCCGCATACAGGGTCGTCGACTTGCCTGAGCCAGTCGGGCCGGTGACGAGCACCGTTCCGTTGGGTCGCGTGATCGCGCGTGTGAAGCGCTCGAGCTCGGTCGGCTGCATGCCCAGGGACTCGAGCCCTTCGACTTTCACGCCCTTGTCGAGGATGCGTAGCACGACGCCCTCGCCGTTGACGAGCGGGAGGGTCACGACGCGGATGTCCACGCGCCGCCCCTCGACGGTCAAGGCGAAGCGGCCGTCCTGAGGGACACGTTTCTCGGCGATGTTCAGCTCGGCCATGATCTTGATGCGCGAGACGACGCCGACAGCCATCCGCCGCTTGACGGTCGCCGCCGGGGCGAGCACGCCGTCGACGCGGAAGAGCACCCGCGTGTCGCCCTCCTCGGGGTTGACGTGGATGTCAGACGCCCCGAGCTGGATCGCCTGCGCCACGATCGAATGCACGAGCTTGATGATCGGCGCGTCGCTGTCGGCCTCGTCGAGCTGCAGCTCGTCGTCTGACTGCTCATCGCCTTCCTCCTCGACGAGGTCTTCGATCGACTCGTCCATCTGCGTCAGGCGTGTCAGCAGCAGGTTCAGGTCCTCGACGGATGCCGCCGCGGCGCGCACGCGCCGGCCGGTCATCATCGCGACGTCGTCGATCGTCAGGACATTCGTCGGGTTGGCCATCGCCAGGAGCAGCGAGCCGTCCTCGCCGAAGCCGACCGGGACCGCCTGGTAGCGCTTGGCCGTCTCGGCGCTGATGAGGCTCACCGCGCCCATGTCGAGGTCGTAGACGGAGAGGTCCACGAAGTCCAGCCCGAAGCGCTCGGCCACCACGCGGGCGAGCTGGTCGTGACGCAGCACGCCCCGCTCGACGAGCACGAGGCCCGTTGGGCGGCCCTGAGCTCGCGCGGCAGCCACAGCCTCCTCGACCGCGAGCCGGTCGGCGAATCCGAGGTCGACGGCCACCTCGCCGATCATCCGGGGGGAGCGGCCCGGCCGGTGAGGCGGGTAGAGACCGTTGACGGCGTTGTCCCCGGCGTCGACCCCAACGGGACTGTCGGGGGCCGGCGGGGAGATTGCGTCGGGTGCCGGTGCTTCTGTCGTGGCGCTGTCACCCATTACGCCTTTATCGGCAGGGGGCCAGCAGCCCTTGACCGGTATCCGCCCAGAGGCCCAGGTCAGCCGTCGAGCGCGGGGAAGCCGAGCTCGAATGCGCCCTTGAGATGGGCGTCGAGGGCGTTCAGCCGGTACAGCGCGAGCGCCTCGGCGGTGGCGAATCGCTGGGCGGAGGCCGCATCTGGGCCGTGGTGGACGATCACGCAGTGTTCGAGCGCCAGCCGGCGCTCCTCCTGCAGCTCGGCCGGCACGCGGGCGGCGATCAGGCGCAGGCCGAGCTCGATGTGCCCAAGCAGCCTTCCCTCGCGGCTCTGGCGGATCTCGGCGCCGTATGTGAACTCGCGAGTCTTTCCGAGGTCGTGGACGATCGCGGCGGTGATCAGCAGGTCGCGATCCAGGCGGGGATGCAGTGCGCAGAGCTCGAGCGCGAGCGTCGCGACCGCGACCGTGTGCTCGAGCAGGCCACCCAGATATGCGTGGTGGCTCGACGCGGACCGCCCTGCGCCCGCGGGACGGCCGCCCGGCCCGCCGGCCGGCGCCGAGCACGGCGCGAGGCGGATGTCGGCTCGCAGCCGCTCATCGCCGAGCAGGCCCTCCAGCAGGGTCTTCAAGCCGCCGTCGTACACCTCGCGTGCGAGGTGCTCGAGGAATCCGTCGAGCTCGTCGAGGTCACGGTAGGCCACGGGAAGGAAGCGGGTAGGGTCGGCCTCCGGGCCGTCCGCCCGAGCGATCGCGCTGAGGTCTATCTGCAGCTGGTCGCGGAAGCGCTCGACGCGCCCGCGCACACGGACGAGCTCGCCCCGCTCGAAGCCGCCGGCGAGCACATCGGCTTCGCGGAACGCCCGCGCGAGGATCGTCCCGGTGGCGTCGCGCAGCTCGACGGTCAGGTACGGGGTCCCGGCTCGCGAGATCTGGCGCTCCTTACGCGTGCACGCGAACACGCAGTCCACCTCTTCGGCCGCACGCAGGGTCGCGACGGATTGGTCTCGCTCCTTTGCCGGGCGCATGACGGAGGCCATCCGCTCATGATGTACGGTGGTTCGGATGCAGCCCCTCATCTGGGACAGGCGTCCGGATGGCCTCAGGGCCCCAGCCATGGTCTGCGCCTTCCAGGGCTGGAACGACGCGGGAGACGCCGCCTCGAGCGCGGTCTCGTTCCTGGCATCGGCGCTGAACGCCCGCCGCTTCGCGCGGATCGACTCGGAGGAGTTCTACGACTTCCAGGCGAACCGTCCGAGCGTCCGCTTCGCCGACGGCGGCAAGCGCGAGATCGTGTGGCCTGGCGTCGAGGTCTTCGAAGCGCCGGCACCGAGGGCGCCGCGCGACCTGGTGCTGGTGCAGGGAGTCGAGCCCTCGATGCGCTGGCGTGCCTTCAGCGCGAACCTGATCGACCTCGCCGAGGCGCTGGGCGTGCAGGTGGTGGTCTCCCTGGGCGCCCTGCTGGGCGACGTGCCGCACACGCGCCCGGTCGCGATCACCGGGCATGCATCCGATCCCGCCCTCGTCGAGCGCCTCGGCATGCAGGCCTCGACCTACGAGGGGCCGACGGGGATCGTCGGCATCCTGCACGGCGCCTGCACGGACGCGGGGCTGCCGTCGGCGAGCCTGTGGGCCGGGGTCCCCCACTACGTCGCGGCGGCGGCGAACCCCAAGGCGGCGCTCGCCCTCGTGCGCAGGGTCGAAGGGCTGATCGGGGTCTCCGTGGACGTCTCCGAGCTCGAGTCGGCCGCGGCGGACTATGAGCGCCAGGTCGAGCTGGCAGTGCAGAGCGACCCCGACATCCAGGCCTTCGTCGAACGCCTCGAGCAGGCGGCCGAGAGCGAGGAGAGCTCCCCCGAGGACGTGCCTTCCGGCGACATCCTCGCGCGCGAATTCCAGCGCTTCCTGCGCCAACGCGGCCCGGACGACAAGTGACGGCCTCCAGGCCCCGCGCTCAGCCCTCGGCGGCCGGGCAGACGATGCGGTAGTCGCAGATCGAGCACGCGGCTGGCGAGGGGGTCGGCTCGAACTCCTGCGCGAGGATGCCCTCGCCCACCTGGAGCACGATGTCCTTCACCGACTCGGTGTCCCGCTCGCCGCGGGGGACGGGTACCTTGCGGTCGTCGAGCACGTAGTAGTAGGCCTGCCGGCTGGACTCGAGCTGCCACGCTTCGCGCGCAGCCAGCGCATACAGCGACAGCTGGATGTCGTCCTTGAGCTCGGCGGGCTGCTTCGCGCGCGAGGTCTTGTAGTCGATCAGCTCGAACTCCTCCTCGCCGTCCGCCGCCGCGAGTCGGTCCACCCGGTCCACCCGCCCACGCAGGTGGTGGGGCCCGAGCCGGAAGTCGAAGGCACGCTCGAACCACACCGGCTCGGAGTCCTGGCTGCTGAGACGCGCGTGGTAGCGGGTCAGCGCCTCACGTGCCTTGTCCCGCAGCCAGCGCTCCCGCTCGCTGTCGCCGAAGCCGCCCCGGCGCCAGCCTGCCTCCAGCAGCTCGAGAATCTGCTCGAGCGTGGTGCCGCCTTCGGAGTGGTAGCGCTCGAGCACCTGATGGACGGCGATCCCGAACCGCTGGTGGAGCGTCTGCTCGGTGGGGATGCGCAGCACGCGCGCGAACTTGTACCTGAGGGGGCAGCTTCGGTAGGTCTCGATGTCGGACGCGGACAGAGCCAGGCCGATCCCCTTGCGAGGCAGGAACGGCCCGAGCGAGGGCTCGCCGCGCGGTGCGATCGCCTGCGCTCGCGCGCGATCATCCTGCTCGTTGGGGGCGCCGGCGGAGGCGGCGATCAGCGTGTCATCAAGCGTCGAGGTCTGAAAGATCTCCCGCTGCAGCGGCGTCGCAGCCGCGAGCAGGCGTGCGTTGATGTCGGCCAGCGCCTCCTCCATGCTCTGGCCGGCCGGTCGCTGGATCAGCGCGGCCAGCTTCAGCAGCTCGAGGTAGCGAACGACGCCATGGGAGACGTCCAGATCGGTGTCCAGCCGCAGCTCGCCGAGGCGCCCGCCGATGCGCCCCACGCCGTCGAGCACCTCTTCTCGCAGCAGCTGAAGCGTGACCTCGAGCGGTCCGGCAGCCGGCTCCGGCGAAGGCTCGACGCCCGCGTCGCCCCCCGCGTCCCCCACCCCTTCCGAGCCAGTCGCGGCGACCTGCAGGCGCTCGACCGCGCGGTCCTCCTGGCGGGAGTGCGGAACCAGGCCAGCCAGATGCCGGGCGAGGTCGCGGGCCGTCGATGCGGGCCCGCGACGCACGAAGGCGCAGGCGAGCTCGCGCAGCTGCTCGAGGCTCGCCCTCTGCCCGGCGGCGTCCTCGGGCGTAAGCAGAGCTCGACCGCGCATGCCCAGACGCTCGATCAGCTCTGCGATGAAGGCCTCGGGACCGAGCTCGTCGAGCCCCGCGGCGGCGCCGCGATGCAGCTCGACGAAGCGCTGGATGCGTTCGCGCGCCTCGGGTGGAATCTGCGGCGACTCGGTGGCGGCGCCGAGGCCCGCGACGAGGTCGAGCTTGCGCCGGCGCGCGACCTGGATCACCCGCGCGAGCTCGACCTGGCGCAGCTCGATCGGCGGCCGGGCCAGCGCCCGCACCACAGCGGCGGCGTCCCGCGGATCCACGAGCAGCCGCATCCAGGCCAGCACGTCGCGAACCTCCGCGCGCTCGAGGAAGGCGTCGGCTCCATGCTCCTCCCCCGACGGGCTGCCGGGTGGCGCTGACGCGCTTCTGGAGACGGACACGACCCTAGGATACGAGCGTCTCCGAGTACACGTTGCTCGAAGGCGATCGCCGAGCTTTGCGCGCGACACGTGAGCGCTTCGCCGGGGAGGAGCCCGTGCCGGGCTACGCTCTTCAGATGGACGCGATCGATTGGCGAGCGGCACAGCGGATCGGTGAGCTGATCGCCGGGTCTCCTCCGTCTGGAGGCCTGCGTGCGACTTCGGTCGAGCCGCTCGCGCACGACTTCGCAAGGCGCGTCAGCGAGTACAGCGGACTCGCGCTGCCTGCGCAGCTGCCGCCGCTCGAGTTCGTCGACCGCTCCGCCTGGATCGCGGCGAACCTGAAGGGCATGCGTCCGCTGCTGGGCCGCCTGACCGACCGGCTGGGCGACGAGGGCGGCGTGCTGTCGGGCCCGTTGCGGGCCGCCTCGGGATTCC
>JAOPZM010000001.1 GCA_025964115.1 Solirubrobacterales bacterium | reverse complement strand
AACCGCAGCGACGACCGTCTCGAGGCTCGACTCCTCGATAGCCGTCGCGTTCGGGGTGGCGATCGGCATCGCAAGCCAGGGCCGGTCCGCCCGGCTGGGAGATGCGGGAAGGTGAGCGTCGGTTAGCGCTAGGACACCGTCGCTGTTCTCGAGGCCTCGCAAAAACTCGATCTCCGCGACGAAGCGCTTGTAGCGCTCTCGCTCGGGACGGATGGCGTCGATCACCTTGAGCGCGATTGGCTCCGGCTCGCCGGAGCGACGTGCCGACCAGACGGTGGCGTTACCGCCCTTTCCAAGTTCTTCAAGGAGCGTCCACGGTCCGATGGTTCTAGGCGTCATGGTCATTTCGAGACCCCTCGGTAGGGCCTGAGATCTGTGCAAGACGCTCATGGGCCCGCTGCATCTGGACCCTCAGGTAGGGCGGATTGAGCCGGCCGGCGGACTCGCGTCGGATGATCCCACGCCACTCCGCGCTCGCGAGCCAGCGCGGCACGGCGGCTCTGACTCTCTGATCCTCGACGTGAGCCTCCAGCGAATCTTTGCGGAACGGGTCGAGTTCCATCGCGAGGCGGAGCAGCAGCACGTCGTAACGCTCGTAGACCTTGAGATGGGCCGGGTAGAGACGGCCGTCGAGTGTGCGTGGCGTGTCGGTGTCAAGCGACGCTGGATCAAGCGGCACACACGAAAGAGATAGCAGCCAGGGCGGGCGCGCCCGATGGAGTCCGAACGGCCCCTGTGGCCGAGTCGCCAATCACGGTCCGACCCGGACGGACCGCCGACTCGGCTGTCACAACGCAGCAACGCCCGGCGGCCGTCCTAAGCCACGACCGGTCCGAGCAGACCGGCGAGCACGCCGGAGACGAGGTGACCGAACAGCTCATCGGGCACGGAGTCTGGGTCGATGACGCGTTCGAAGGCCAAGCCGTTCACCATTGCTACGACGGCGAGCGCCACCTGATCGGCCGGCTGTGCGGGTCCAGCGCACGCGCGATCAGTTCGGCGAGCTCGGGTCTGGGCCAGTAGGCCATGTACTGTTCGGTCGTGCTGAGCCGGTCGTGACGCATGAGCGCCTGGATCGTCCTGATGTCCACTCCGCTGCGGGCGAGGGTCGTGCCGAACGAGTGGCGCAGGTTGTACATATGGATCGGCTTGAGCCCTGCGGTTTCCTGCGCAACTCTGAACGCCTCGCGGATCGGCCGGTCGCTCACCGGGCGATCACGGAACTCGCTGACGAACACGAAGTCGGCGTCGCTGACGGCGACTCCTCGCTGCTTCAGCGTCGCGAGCGCCCGGCTCAACCTTGGTGTCATCGGGATCGCCTCAGAGTCCGATGTCTTCGTTGTGTCGGCGGCGTTTCGCACCCAGTTGTCGTAGGGACGGATCACCCCGGCATGGAAGTCGACTGCGCCCCAGCGCAGGCCGAGCGCCTCGCCGGGCAGGCGAAAGCCGGCGTGGGCGCCACACAACCAGAATGCTTGCTCGAACACACCGGGCGCGTCCTGGAGCAGACGATCCACCTCGTCCGGGTCGTAGTAGTCGTCGCGGCGCAGAATGCGCTCTCGATCGCCACGCATGCTGGAGCGTTTGACCTCAGCCAACGGGTTCGCCTCGAGCCATCGTTCGCGCACCGCGTAATCGAGGATCGCCGCCAGGATGTCCCGGTACTTGTTGCGGGTCTGCGCCCGCGCCGGAGCCGCGATCATCCACCGCCTCGTTAAGCGGCGCTTCACGAGCCAGCCTTCCTGTCCAAGGCTGTCCGCTGCCGCGCGAGAGACGCGCCGTGGCCGTTGTACGTCCAGGGGCACGACCCGGTAGGCACCACGGCGCCGGTGCTTCCACGTTCCTGGCATCTCCGCCGCGAGACGCTCGGCCTCCGCCTTCGTCGCCACCTCGACCGTCTGGCTACCGGGCGGCTGCGCGGTCCAGCGTTCCACCACAATCTCCCGGACGTCCTTGCCGTCCTCAAGAGCCTTGTGCGCTGCCGTCTCTCCCAGGCCGCGAAACGCTCGGAACTCGGCGAAGTAGAGCCGGAGGCGCCCGTCGGCGAACTCCTGTACCGGCGTATCCGCCCCGAGGTCGCGATAGAGACGCTCGAACATGTCCTCATAGCCGGCGATTGTTGAGCGCTTCAGACCTCTCTCGCCCTTGCGCTCGGCAAGCCAACCGTCTGCGGCCCGGCTGAGGCACCCGCTGAGGCACGCGGCGGCGCTCACCTCACAACGAGTCGCAGCCTCGGTCAACAGCTGTCCCAGACGAGCCTCGGCGTCCCTTGGTGTCAGATGCGCGCGTGTGGGTCTCGGCCCGTTGCCGGCGCGCCAGATCGTGGCACCCCGCGGCGTTCTCCTGCCGCTGTCCCTGACGTGGGCCGGACCTAGCCGGATCCCATGCTTTCCGTCCTGATCGCGCCAGAACGCGTAGTACGAGCGGGTTCGCCCGTTCTTGTCTCGCTTGACCTGCAGATGCCCCTTGGGCTTGGCGGCACTCATCTTGAGGTTGACCTCCTCGAGCTCGAATCGACGATTGAGCTGCGAGTGCAGTGCCTCCGGGATTTCCTCGGGATTTCCCTAGACGTCCGGCGCGGCCCGCAAATGCCCTACTCTTCGCGACCGTAAATCGGCTATCTAGAGCCAATCCGAGGTGCCAGGAAGCCCATCATAATCCGCGTGTCGGGGGTTCGAGTCCCTCCTCCGGCATCACCGGAAACCGCATCGGAATGCGGGTTTCCGAGGTGGCCTCGGCTCTCGGCTCGCGGCCCGTCACGGCGTCAGCAGAGTGCCAGCGATGGCGCCGTGAGGGTCCTGCTTGACATTGTGCATATTGTCGATATAATTACTGAGCAATGTTCGGGCTCACCCCTCTATCCCCGCAGGAACCGATATCCCGGGAGGGACTCATGGCATGCGCGAACACCGCGCAAGCCGGCGTGAGCGGGCGATGTAGCCGCACCTGACGCGCCTCATCCCCTCCTTCCTGGCTGGGCAGCCTCCGGCCAGACGTCCCTCTGACCTGGCCGGCATCGCTCGGCCCAGCTCGCCACTCATTTGTCAAGACCTTCTCTCCGGGACGCGCGCGCTGCATCCCGAGTCCAACTCATCGCCGGTCCGACGTCTCAATCCCGAAACTTCCGAAAGGAGAAGAACAATGCACAACTTCAAGCCTTCGAGTACGCCGAGGAGCGGACCGCGGCGATCGCGCCGCGCGGTGGTCGCTGCCCTGGCGATCGTCGCCGGGGTCATCCCGCTTGCCCCCGTCAGTACCGCCGCGGCGTCACCAACCTCGCCGCCGCCGGTCACAATCCTCACCTCCACAGGCAACCTGGGTGCAGGCGACATCTTCATCACCCCCACGGGCAACTCGAGCACGTATGCCAACGGCCCCGAGATCCTCGACCGCCGGGGCCAAGACGTCTGGTTCCACGCGATTCCCCAGGGTCAGACCGCGGCCGACTTCCGGGTGCAGACCTATCGCGGCCGGCAGGTCCTCACCTGGTGGCAGGGTGTCGGCCTTGGCGGTCTCGCTCACGGCACCGACTACATCTACAACGACCAGTCTCAGCCGATAGCAACCGTGAACGCCGGCAACGGGCTCAGCGCCGACGGCCACGAGTTCCTGATCACGCCTCAGAACACGGCGCTGATCCTCTCCTACACGACCGCCACGGCCGACCTGAGCTCGATCGGCGGCCCCACCAACCAGACGGTGGTCAACGGCGTCGTCCAGGAGATCGACATCGCGACCGGCAAGGTGCTCTTCCAGTGGAACAGCGCCGACCACGTGCCCTTCGCACAGAGCGAGCAGGCGCTGCCCGCGTCGTCGAGCACGCCGTGGGACTGGTTCCACATCAACGCGGTGCATCTCGACACCGACGGCAACCTGCTCATCGACGCACGCGACACCTGGACCGTCTACAAGGTGAACAGGCACACGGGCAACACGATCTGGCAGCTCGGCGGCAAGGCGAGCAGCTTTGCGCTGGCGGCCGCGCCCGGACAGGTTCTCGACGGCGCAGGCCAGATCTTCGCCTGGCAGCACGATCCCGAGGCGTTGGGTCACGACGTCTACACCGTCTTCGACAACGAGGCCTCCGCCACCTCGCAGCTCCCCTACAGCCGCGCGGTCACGATCAAGCTCGACGAGAAGGGCCGCGTCGCGACGCTCGTCGCCTCCGAGAATCAGCCTGAGGCGCTGTCGGCGCCATCACAGGGCAACGCCCAAACGACCGGCGAGGGCAATCTGTTCGTTGGCTGGGGAGCTCTGCCGTACTTCTCGGAGTTCGACCGCTCCGGCCAGCTCGTATTCAACGCCGAGTTTCCCGGCGGCGTCAATACCTACCGCGCGTACCTGCTGCGGTGGGACGGCGCCCGTGACGTCGGCCACGGTCCGCGATAAGTCATCGCCGCACGCGCTCGCTGGTGTGAGCGGGCCGCCGGGACAGGACGCTCTGGCCCGGCGGCCGGCGGGCGCCTGATGGAGTACACCTGTCGATCGTCGCCCTCTACAACCGGCTGATCGCGCTCGCGCGCACCCCCGGTGGTGGCGCTCAACCGCGCCATCGCCATCGGCGAGCTACAAGGCGCAGCTGTCGCGCTGGCTCTGGTCGAGAAGCTCGACCTCGAGAACTACCACCCGTTCCACGCCACGCGAGCCGACCTGCTCAGGCGGCTCGGACGCACAAGCGAGGCAGCGGCCGCCTACGAGCGAGCGGCCGCCATGGCGCCGACCGGCGCCGAACGCGAATTCCGCACTCTCGGAGGGCGAGCATCGCGCTAAGCGATAGCTGGCACAGAGGCGTTATGTTGCGCCTACCAAACGCAAGGAGGTTCCCGATGTATGTGCGTGTCGTGAGGTTCACCGACGTGAGCGCCGAGCGGGTGGAGGAGCTGCTCGCACGTATCAGGGAGTCCGACGGGCCGCCCCCCGGGGTGCCCTCGACGGGGCTCACGATTCTTTTCGACGACTCGCAGGGCACGGCAGTGGTCCTCCAGCAGTTCGCAACGGCAGAGGACATGGACGCAGGCGCCAAGGTGATGGCCGCGATGGACCCCTCACAGACGCCTGGCACCCGCGCCTCGGTGGACGTGTGCGAGGTGAAGCTCGAGCTCAGCGCCTGACGGGCCTGATGAGCAGGCACGCTCGATGCTTGTCGACCTCCGCTCCCAAGGTCTGGCTCGGGCATGGTGCCTCGGGAGGCCCAGAGACCATGCAGCCGTACATAGATCGGCTGAGGGAGCTGACCATCGACGCGTCCCCGCT
>JAOPZM010000252.1 GCA_025964115.1 Solirubrobacterales bacterium | reverse complement strand
AGAGGCGACGCCGACCGCCGAGGCGGCGCAGGCCGCCGAGGCTCCTGCCGACGCGCCGGCCGCGGAGGCGCCCGCTGGCGCCGCGGACAGCGCACCCGGTGAGGCGGAGCAGGCGGCGCAGGATGAGGCCGACCCTGCACAGGCTGCGGGCGAGCCCTCGCAGGGCTGAGGAGCTGACGGGCGCCCGAGTGGAGCCCGCGGTGCCCGTCGTCGGGCTGACCGGAGGCATGGGGGCGGGCAAGTCGACGGCCCTCGCAGCGCTCGAGCGGCTCGGCGCGGAGGTGCTCTCGAGCGACGCTGTCGTGCACGAGCTCTACGACAGCGAGCAGGTGCGCGAGGCGGTGACCGGTCGCTGGGGGCCGGCTGTGGCTCGGGAGGGCGCGATCGACCGCGCCGCGGTGGCGGCGCAGGCGTTTGCGAGCGACGAGGAGCGCGCGTGGCTGGAGAGCCTGCTGTGGCCGCTGGTGGGCGAGCGGACCGCGGCGTGGCTCACCGAGGTGCGCGGCCGGCGCCCGGCGCCACGCGTGGCCGTGATCGAGGTGCCGCTGCTGTTCGAGGCGGGGCTGCAGGATGCCTATGACGCCACCATCGCAGTCATCTCGGGCGAGCATGTCCGCAACGAGCGCGCATCGCAGCGCGGCCACGCCCAGCTCGACGAGCGGCTCGCTCGACAGCTCCCGCAGGAGGAGAAGGCACGGCTGGCCACGTTCGTCGTGCGCAACGACGGAACCGAGAAGGACCTCGAGCGCGAGCTGTCGGAGGTCCTTGACAAGCTTGGCCGATGAGCAGGGGGAGGCTTGCAGCCCTGGCGACGGTGTTGCTCTGCGTCCTGTTGCTGGCGGTCGTGCTCTCCGAGGTCAAACACGCCGTGGGGCACCGAGGGCTGCCGCTGACGCACGCAAGCATCATTCGCGAACAGGCGGCCGCGAAGCACCTTGACCCGGCGCTGATCGCCGCTGTGATCTACGCCGAGTCGAAGTTCGACCCGCGCACCTCGGCTGCCGGCGCGCAGGGCCTGATGCAGATACTGCCCGCCACGGCCTACTACCTCGCGCACCTTTCGGGGGGCAGCCAATTCACGGAAAGCGACCTCGCCACACCGAGGATCAACGTCGCCTACGGGAGCTACTACCTGAGGTACCTGCTCGACCACTACAAGGGAAACGAGCTGCTGGCCGTCGCCGCCTACAACGGCGGGCTGTCGAACGTCGACACCTGGACGGCCCGGGCGAATGCCGAAGGCGGAGAGCTGACGGTGGCTTCGATCCCGTTTCCCGAGACCCGCGCGTACGTGCAGCGCGTGCTGGACGCCCAGCGGGCCTACCGGTCCACCTATCCGAGGGAGCTGGGCCTCCGTTAGCGGGCCCGTGCGGTCTCGAGCGCTCGCTACGGTAGAGGCCCATGCCCGACTTCAAGCTCGATTCGATGTTCACCCCGACGGCTGATCAGCCCAAGGCGATCGAGGCCCTCGCCGAGGGCGTGCGCGAGGGTGAGCGCTTCCAGACGCTGCTCGGGGCGACGGGCACCGGCAAGACGATGACGATGGCCGGCGTGATCGAGGCGGTGCAGCGCCCGACGCTCGTGATCGCCCACAACAAGACCCTGGCGGCCCAGCTGTGCAACGAGTTCCGCACGTTCTTCCCCGAGAACGCGGTCGAGTACTTCGTCTCCTACTACGACTACTACCAGCCGGAGGCATACGTCCCCAGCAGGGACCTGTACATCGAGAAGGACTCCGCCATCAACCAGGAGGTCGACCGGCTGCGGCACGCTGCCACGGCCGCGGTGTTCGCGCGCCGCGACGTGATCGTCGTCGCGTCGGTGTCGTGCATCTACGGCCTGGGATCGCCGGAGACGTACGAGATGAACATGCAGATCCTCAGGCGCGGAGAGGAGATCGACCGCGACAAGCTGCTTCGGAAACTCGTCTCGATCCAGTACACGCGAAACGACAGCGTCCTCTCGCGCGGCAGCTTTCGGGTCCGCGGAGAGACGCTCGAGGTGTTCCCCGCCTATGCCGAGACCGCCTTCCGGGCGACGATGTTCGATGACGAAGTGGAACGGCTCCAGCATTTCGACCCGCTCACGGGCGAGCTGATCGCCGATGACCTCGAGCACGTGGCCATCTGGCCGGCGACCCACTACAACGTCAAGGAGGGCTCGATCGACGCCGCCGTCGAGGAGATCGGCCGCGAGCTGAACGGGCGCTGCGAGGAACTCGAGGCCGAAGGCAAGCTGCTCGAGTCCCACCGGCTGCGCCAGCGCACGCAGTACGACATGGAGATGCTGCGCGAGATGGGGTTCTGCTCGGGCATCGAGAACTACTCGCGCATCCTCGACGGGCGCAGGCCGGGCGAGCGGCCCTACTGCCTGATCGACTACTTCCCGAAGGACTTCGTCTGCTTCATCGACGAGTCCCACCAGACCGTCCCGCAGATCGGCGGCATGTTCGAGGGCGACCGCTCGCGAAAGAACACGCTCGTCGACTACGGGTTCCGGCTGCCGAGCGCGCTCGACAACCGCCCGCAGACCTTCGAGGAGTTCCTTTCGATCACGCCGCAGCTGATGTTCGTCTCGGCAACGCCCGGCGAGTACGAGCGGACCCGCTCGACGAGGGTGGTGGAGCAGATCGTGCGGCCGACCGGGATCGTCGATCCGGCAGTCGAGGTGCGCGAGACGCACAATCAGATAGACGACCTCATGAACGAGGTCCGCGTCCGCGTCGATCGCGACGAGCGCGTGCTGGTCACGACCTTGACGAAGAAGATGAGCGAGGACCTATCCGGCTATCTGCTGGAGATGGGCTTCAAGACTCGTTACCTGCATTCGGAGATCGACACGCTCGAACGGATCCAGATCATCCGCGACCTGCGGCTCGGCGAGTACGACGTGCTCGTCGGCGTCAACCTGCTGCGCGAGGGCCTGGACCTGCCGGAGGTGTCACTCGTCGCGATCCTCGACGCGGACAAGGAGGGCTTCCTGCGGGGGGAGACCTCGCTGATCCAGACGATCGGGAGGGCGGCCCGCAACGTGGACGGCACCGTGCTGATGTACGCGGACAAGGAGACCCGGGCGATGCGCGCGGCGATCGGCGAGACCGACCGCAGGCGTGCGATCCAGCTCGCCTACAACGAGCGCCACGGGATCACGGCGGCGACGATCGTCAAGGGCATCTCGGACATCGCGGAGTTCCTGCAGGCCGAGTCCAAGGTCCCACGCGGGCGCAAACGCCGCACGAGCAAGCGCGGCGGCGCGACGGAGATGCCCAAGCACGAGCTCGAGCGGATGGTCGTCGAGCTGGAGGAGGAGATGCTCGCCGCCGCCGAGGAGCTGCGCTTCGAGTACGCCGCGCAGCTTCGCGACGAGCTGCGCGAGCTGCGCCGCGATCTGCGAGAGATCCACGCGAGCGAGGCGTCGCCAAGCGAGGCCCCGGCGGGCCCCATCGCCTAGGATGCCGGCCGTGGACGTCGACAGGCAGGCAATCGAACGGCGCGACTTTCCCGTGAGCCGCCGGGGCTACGAGCCGGCGGCCGTCGATGCCCATCTGAGGGGCCTGGCGTCCGAGTTCGAGGAGCTCCAGCGCTCGGCGCCAGGCGGCGAGACCTCGCTCGCGTCGACCGCCGGAGCGCAGGTCCAGAGCATCATCGAGGCTGCCGAGACCGCGGCGGCCGAAATCGAGAGCCAGGCGCTCGAGCACGCGCGCAGCGTGCGGGAGGCGGCCGACCGCGATGCCGAGCGCACCCGCGAGCAGGCCGTGGAGCGCGCCCGCGCGCATACCTCGGCCGTCGAGGAGGCGACCGCGGCGCTGCTCGCGCGCGTCCAGTCGATGGACAGCGAGGTGGGCAAGCTCGTGGAGGGCCTTCGCGCGGGCGCCGGCCGGCTGGCCGGCGACCTCGGCGCGCTCGAGCGCAGCATGGGGGAGCTCTATGACGCCGCGGCCGGACGGGAGCCCGCCGCGGCTGAGAGCTCCTCGCCTGCCCCCCCGCCACCCGCGCCGGACAGCGCAGC
>JAOPZM010000216.1 GCA_025964115.1 Solirubrobacterales bacterium | reverse complement strand
GGATGATCATGAGCAGCTCGAGCAGCTGGTACTCGGTACGCGTCAGCTCAACGAAACGCTCGCCCACCTGCGCTCCATGTCGGCCCGGGTCGAGGGTGACCTCCGCGAAGGACAGCGCGTCGGGATCGCCCTCCGGCGCCGAGCGGCGGAGCAGCGCTCGCACGCGCGCCTTCAGCTCGCCGACGTCGAACGGCTTGATCATGTAGTCGTCGGCGCCCACGTCGAGCCCGTCGATTCGGTCGGCCACGGCATCGCGGGCCGTGACGATCAGGATCGGCACGCGATTGCCCAGGCGCCGGATACGCCGGCACACCTCGAGGCCATCGATGCCGGGCAGTCCGAGGTCCAGCACCACCGCGTCCGGCACTGCCTGCACGACAAGCTCGAGAGCCTCCTCGCCATCCTCGGCGGCCTGCACTTCATACCCTCCCAGCGTCAGGGCCCGGCGCAGAGCTTCTCGCACCGCACGGTCGTCGTCGACGACGAGGACCCTCACGAGCCGGATCTCCCCGCGCCGGCCAGCTCGACGGCACGACCCTGGCAGTCATAGAGCTTGCTCGATGCCGGACCGAGGCCCGCGCCCGAGCCGCTGGACGTGGCTGCCGCCACCGGCCGGCAGGCGCTCGCCACGGCGCGCATCGCGGGTTTGGCCCCGACGCGCGTGTCCCCTGGAACGCCCGGCCTTCCAGCCGTCGCTTCCACGAGCACCCAGCGGATCCTCCCGCTTCGCACCTCCCGCGCGAGCCACGAGGCGCTGACGTCGCTCTCACGGCCCGAGAACCCACCGATGCCGGCGACGTTCGCGTTCTTTTCGATGATCGCGGCAGCCGCGCTCGACTGGCTGGACACCGCGATCGTGCCGCCGCCGTGACGCCTCACGTACGTGAGGACACTCGCGATCGAGCGGGCGTCTCCGAACCGCCCTCCGAGGGCGCCACGGGCGCCGCCGGAGGCGAGCGGGCCGCCGGGCGGCGGGAAGACTCCGACCCCTGGCGTTGCCTGACCGGCGGTCCCAGCCGGCGGCCCGCCAGGGGCGGCACCGAAGAGAGCCGACTGACCGGGTGCCCCGCCGATGACACCGAAGGCCCGTTGAGCGCCGAGGCGGGCGAAGCCCCTGCCGAAGCGACCGATCGGCCCGCCACCCGGCCCCATCGCCACCGACGCCGGGCCGCCCGAGGGAAATGTGCCGCTGGCGGCATGGCCCAGCGTGTCGACGGCCCACACGCTCGGCGCGATCAGCAGCGCGAGCAGCGCCGAGCTCACGGCCAGCAGGCGCAGGCGCCGGCCTGCGAAGAGGAGCGCCGATGCGGCGAGCACACCGACGACGATTAGCAGCGGCGTCAGCCACGAGAGCTGGCCGGGGTAGCGCCCGCGGATGACAAGCTCGACCGCGACTCCCGCGGCGACGGCAAGCGGTCCGAGGACCCGGGCACCCAGCCTGCCTGCCGTGAGCTCGGCGAAGCCGGCTCCGGCCAGCGCGGCGATGAACGGCGCGAGCAGGGAGACGTAGTAGGGGTGGAATATGCCGCTGGCCGAGCTGAACAGCACAGCCGTCACGAGGAAGCCGCCACCAACGGCGAGGAGCCAGCCGCTGCGCGCATCCGAGCGCCTCAGGCGGCTCGCCACGACCATTCCCAAAGAGGTGACGAGCACGAATCCGAGCAGCCAGCCGACCTGACCGCCGAGCGCCGAGCTGAGCAGCCGCAACGGGCCGGGCGTCCCGCCGGACATGTTGCCGCCCGCACCCGTCGGCACGCCGGCCTGGCCCCCGACACGGTTCAGGCCGTTGTAGTCGAGGATCAGCGAGAGGACGCTGTTGTCGCTGGTGCCGGAGACCCAGGGGCGCTCGGATGCGGGAGTCAGTTCCACCAGCAACGGCCACGCCCCACCGACGACCACCATCGCCGCGCCGCCGGCGAGCACCTGGCCAAGCGCCCGCAGGCGGCCGCGCCCGCGCGGGTCTACCCAGAGCCAGGCGGCGACGATCCCGGGCACGACGGCCAGCGCGACGCCCATCTTCGTCTCGAAGCCGAGGCCGACGAACAGCCCGGCGAGGACCAGCCAGCGTGTGCGTCCCCCCTCGAGGCCCCGCACGGTGCACCACAGCGCGGCGACGCAGCACAGCACCAACAGCGCGTCGGGGTTGTTGTGGCGTGAGACCGCCACGGCGATCGGGGTGGTCGCCAGCGCGAGGCCTGCCACGAAGCCCCCGCGGCGACCGAAGCGCCTGCGCACGAGGTCGTAGACGAGCGCGACGCTCGCGACCCCCATCAGCGCCTGTGGCACCAGCACGCTAAGCGGGTGGTAGCCGAAGGCCCGCACCGACAGCGCCTGCACCCACATCGACAGCGGCGGCTTGTCGACGGTCATCACGCCGCCGGGATCCATCGACGCGAACAGGAAGTTGTGCCAGCTGGAGCTCATCGAGCGCGCCGCGGCGCTGTAGTAGTCGTTGGCCCAGCCGTTCCTGCTCAGCGCCCAGAGGTCGAGCGCCGCAGCCAGCGCCAGCAGCGCGGGGAGCTCGGGGCGTGGGAGGCGCGCCGCAAGCGTCCTCGCGCGCGTGAACGATGGGCTCGGCCAGCGAGCGGGCCCGGCTCCGTGTGCGACGGAGGCGGCCGCCGAGCGCGCCGAGTCTGTCTCCCAAGAGAAGCTCATGCCGGAAGCATCACCTGGGCCTGTATGAGGAGCGTGAGAGGAACCTCAACGTTGCGTAAGTCAGTCGATCAGGCGTTTGCCGAGCTGCCAGATCGCGATGCGCCACATGACGACCGCGAACCCCAGCAGCACCGCCGCGTGGCCGAGGTCCGCCGTCCCGAGCGCGCCGAGTGAGGCGTCGCGCACGAGCTGCACGCAGTGGTAGAGAGGGTTGATCTGCGCGATCGTACGGAGGCCAGCCGGCAGTGTCGAGATCGGGAAGAAGGTTCCTGCGACGAGGAACATCGGCGTGAGCACCGCGCTCGTCACGTAGTTGAAGTTGTCGATCGTCTTCGCCACGGCGGCGATCACCACCCCGAAGGCCGCGAAGCCGAAGCCGGTGAGGAAGCCGATGAACGGTACGAGCAGCATGCCGGGGTCCGGTTCAAGGCCGAATGCGATGCCGACGAGCAAGGGCGCGAGGCCGTAGACGCCCGCCCGCAGCGAGATCCACAGCACCTCCGCGGTGATCAGCTCCTCGACATCGACGGGCGCGGCGAGCATTGCGTCGTAGGTGCGCTGGAACTGCCAGCGTATGAACGTGTTGAACATGCCCGGGAACGCCGAGGAGAAGAGCACCGCCGTGGCGACCGTTCCGGTCGCGATGTACTCGATCGTCTTGACGTGATCGATCTGCTTGAGCAGTGTGCCGAACCCGAGGCCGAACGCCAGGAGGTAGATGGTCGGCTGCACGACCGAGGAGAACGTCGTCGCCTTCCAGTAGCGCTTGAAGATCACCACATCGCGGCTCATGACGCCCGCGAGCGCCGCCGGTTCCAGCCGCCCCACCCGACGCGCGCCCCCGACGGTCTCGGGCGCCTGAGCGTGGGCGCTCATTCGATCTCCTCTCCCGTCAGGGCGACGAACGCGTCCTCGAGGTTGGCCGGGCGCCGCACGCCCTGCGGCGCCTCGCCGTCGAGGGTCTCCGCGCGCATGATCGCCAGCGCCGGGCCGCTGCGGCGGCTCTGCCAGCCGTTGCGCGCGACGATCTCGCTCGCCTCGGCCAGTTGTGCAGGCGGGCCGTAGACCTCAAGCACCTGCTCGCCCGCGTGCGCGAGAACGAGCTCCGGCGGTGTGCCCTGGGCGACGATCTTCCCTTGAGACATGACCGCCACCACATCCGCCAGGCGCTCGGCCTCCTCGATGTAGTGGGTCGACATCAGCACCGTCACGCCGCTCGCGCGCAGACCGTCGATCAGCGACCACAGCTCCTGGCGCACCTGCGGGTCCAGGCCGACCGTCGGCTCGTCGAGCAGAACGAGGCGGGGCTTGTGGATCAGCCCACGGCCGACCAGCAGCCGCCGGCGCATTCCGCCTGAGAGCTCCCTGACGATCGTGTCGGCGCGCGGCAGGAGGTTGGCCAGCTGCAGCGCCCGCTCGACGGCGAGCGTCCGTTCGGCGCGCGGCACGCGGTAGAGGCGCGCGAACACCGTCAGGATCTGCCGGCAGGTCAGCTCGACGTCGAGGTTGTCGAGCTGCGGCACCACTCCCATCTCAAGGCGCGACTGCTTGGATTCCCGCGGGAGCTCGTAGCCGAGCACCCTGATCGTTCCCTCATCCGCGAGCGCCTGTGCCGTGAGCATCCGCATCGTCGTTGACTTGCCCGCGCCGTTCGGCCCCAGCAGCCCGAAGCAGATGCCCGGCGGCACCTCGAGGTCGAGCCCGTTGACCGCGACTATCGGTCCGTAGCGCTTCACCACGCCCCTCAGCGAGATCGCCGCCGTGGCCGTCCCCGCAGCGTCGGTCTTCCAGTCCATTGCGGACACTCTAGGCGCCGAGGCCGCGACCGACGAACTGCCGGAAATCGGGCGATGCCCGAAGGTGGCAGGGGGCGCGACGCACAGGGCGCCGCCGGCCGGTCGGGGCTAGCTCGTCGGTCGCTCGAAGACGGCCGCGAGTCCCTGACCGCCGCCGATGCACATCGTCTCGAGGCCGTATCGCGCCTCGCGGCGGTCCATCTCCCGCAGGAGGGTCGTCAGGATCCGCGCCCCCGTCGCCCCGACCGGATGCCCGAGGGAGATCCCGGAGCCGTTGACGTTCAACCGCTCGAGTCCGTCCTCGAGCTCACACTCGCGCAGCACCGCCAGCACCTGAGCGGCGAAGGCCTCGTTCAGCTCGATCAGGTCCATCTCCTCGAGCGTGAGGCCCGCACGCGCGAGCGCGAGCGCGGTCGACGGCACCGGCCCGATGCCCATGGTCGCGGGAGGGACGCCAGCCACAGCCCAGGAGACGAGCCGGCCAATCGGCCTCAGCCCCAGCTCGGCGGCCCGGTCGGGATGCGTGACGATGCAGATCGCCGCGCCGTCGTTCTGACCGCTGCTGTTGCCTGCGGTGACCGTGGCGTCCGGGTCGCTGACGTCCATGACCGCCCGCAGGCGGCCCAGCGCCTCGAGCGTCGTGTCGGCACGCGGGTGCTCGTCGACGCTGACGAGTCCATCGCGGACTGGCACCGCGACGATCTCCTCGGCGAACCTGCCGCTCGCCTGTGCGGCGACCGCCCGCTCGTGCGAGCGCAGCGCGAGCTCGTCCTGCTCGTCGCGACCGATCGCGTATTGCCGCCGGACGTTCTCGGCGGTCTCGAGCATCCCGCCGGGCACTGGGTGGTGGATGCCGCCGGCGGTGACCCGAGCGCGAGCGAGGCGGTCCTCGAGCTTCGTGCCGCCGCTGCGGACACCCCAGCGCAGCTTGGTTGAGTAGAGCTCCGTCTGGCTCATGCTCTCCACACCGCCGGCGAGGACCAGCTCGGCGGCCCCGGACTGCACCTGCATGCAACCGTAGAGCACCGCCTGCAGCGCGGATCCGCAACGACGGTCCACCTGAAGGCCGGGCACGTCGACCGGCAGTCCGGCATCGAGCGCCGCGACACGGCCGATGGCGGGAGCCTCGCCGTTGGGATAGCACTGGCCCATGATCACGTCGTCGATGTCCTCACCTCGCAGCCCGGTGCGGCTCACGAGCTCGCCGATCACCGTGGCAGCGAGAACAGAGGCGCCGACATCCCGAAACACGCCCCCGAACCGCCCGACGGGCGTGCGCAGTGGCTCACAGATCACCGCTTCGCGCGCCGTCGCCTGACTCACGCCGCGAAACCCTACAACAGCTCCAGATCACCGATCGAGAGCGCCCACGAGCCGGGTCGTGTGGGCTCGGGGGCCAGGCCGGGCTGCAACGGAGAGATGTTGAGAAGCAGGCCCCGCCGGTAGTGGAGAAAGCCATGGCTGGCAGCCTCTGCGCGGGAGGCGAAGCTGCATCTGATGAAGTCCACCGGAGCCGCCTCTCTCACCCGTTTCAACAGGCTCCGGACGATCGCCCGGTCGTCGTGATCGACGAGCAGCTCGCATATGTGTGACGCCCACAGCGACCCGTGACGTCTGCACCGGAAGATGACTACGCCGCTCGTCGCGCCGCCCCGCTCGACGCGGATCGCGCGATAGTCAGCGTGTCGACCGTAGCGCCAGCGCAGATAATCGAGGCTTCTCAGGGTGGCCAGTCGATGGTGCGCGTGCCTTGAGAGCTCGAGCAGCGATGTGAGCGGGGCGTCACCGATCAACCCGGCTGCCGGCTCGGCTTCAACCGAGAGTTGCCGAGATGTCCTCGAGCCGGCGGCGC
>JAOPZM010000193.1 GCA_025964115.1 Solirubrobacterales bacterium | reverse complement strand
ATTCCGGACGAGCAGGTCGAGCTCGTCGGCGTGGAGGCGGGCGGCGAGGGCATCGAGACGGCGCGCCACGGAGCGCCCCTGACGGTCGGTGGTCGCGCGGGCATCCTGCACGGCTCGCGCTCGGCCGTGATGCAGGACGAGGAGGGGCAGATCGTCGAAGCGCATTCGATCTCCGCGGGGCTGGACTATCCGGGCACCGGGCCCCAGCACGCGTTCCTGAGGGACACGGGCCGGGCGCGCTACGTGGCCGTGAACGACGTTGACGCGCTCGCTGCCTTCCGCGCGGTCTCACGCCTGGAGGGCATCATCCCGGCGCTCGAGACCGCCCACGCGCTCGCGTGGGTGCTCGGCCAGCCGCAGGGCGAGCTCGACCTCATCTGCCTCTCCGGACGGGGCGACAAGGATCTCGCCGAGGTGCTGGGTGATGCATGAGAGCGTGAGCACGAGCCAGCGCACGGGCGTCGAGCGCCTCGCCGACGCGTTCGCGCATACCGGCAAGCGCGCGGCGCTGATGCCCTACATGATGGCGGGGTTCCCGACCCTCGCGGACTCGCTGCGCGTCGGCGAGGCGTGCGCTCAGGCCGGAGCTGATGTGATCGAGCTGGGGGTGCCCTACTCCGACCCGCTCGCCGACGGCCCGGTCATCCACGCGGCGGGCACGCGGGCGCTGGCCGCCGGGGCGAGCATCGCGGGAGCGCTCGAGGTGGCGCGGGGGCTGTCGGGCAGCGTCCCGGTCGTGTTGATGTGCTACGCCAACATGGTCTTCGCGCCAGGCGTCGAGGCCTTCGTCGAGCGTCTGGCGCAGGCGGGAGCGAGTGGCCTGATCGTGCCCGACCTCCCGCAGGGCGAGGCCGACGAGGCGCTCGCAGCCTGCGACGCGCATGGGCTCGCTCTGGTTCCGCTCGTGGCGCCGACCACGACGCCGCAGCGGCTGGAGGCGATCGGGGCGAGGGCGCGCGGCTTCCTCTACACCGTCTCCGTGGTCGGCACGACCGGAGAGCGCGACGCGCTCGCGGGCAGCTTCGCCGACGTCGTCGCCCGCGCCAAGGCGAGCACAGAGGTTCCCGTCGCGATCGGGTTCGGGATCAGCACTCCCGAGCAGGCCCGCCAGGCGGCCGATGCCGGCGCCGAAGGCGTGATAGTCGGGACACGGCTGGTGCGCGCGGCGGGGGAGGCCGACGATCCCGCGGGGGCCGTCGGCCTGCTCGTCGGCGAACTCGCCGCGGGGCTGGCCCGGGCCAGCTAGGATTCCGGCGGCATGGGACTGATTCTGACCGCCACGGCCGGCCTCGTAGTCTGGATCGTGCTCTGGGCGCTCGGAACCAAGGGCTTCGACGCGTTCATGCTCGCTGCGGCAATAATCCTCGTCGGCGCGTCGCTGAAGCTCCTCTCCGGCTACCTGCCCGGCCGTCGCAGCTGACCGGCAGGTGCGCGCGCGCTGGCTGTGCCTCGCCGCTCTCGCCGCCGGCGCCACGGGTGCGGCAGGCTGCGGCGGCACGGGGGCGACCGGTGCCTCCGAAACGGCGGGCAACCAGCTGGCGGTCTACTCGAGCCTGCCGTTGCAGGGACCGTCCGCCGCGATCTCGCTGCAGATCGTCAACGGTGAGAAGCTCGCGCTCTCGCAGGCGGGCGGTCACGTTGGACCGTTCCGTGTCAGCTACGTGTCGCTGGACGACTCGAATCCGACGACCGGCAAGTGGAGTCGCGATGCGACCCTGACGGACGCGAAGACGGCGGCCCAGGACACGAGCACGATCGCCTATCTCGGCGAGCACAACTCGGCCGCGACCGCCCTCTCGCTGCCGCTGATCAACGCGGCGGGCGTCCTGCAGGTCAGCCCTTCGAGCCCCTACATCGGCCTCACCTCCTCGCTCGATGCGGGACAGGACGAGCCCGCACGCTTCTACCCGACCGGCCGGCGGACGTTCGCCCGGCTGCAGCCGGGCGACCCCGGGCAAGCGGTGGCGCAGGTGCGCCTGATGCGGTCCCTGGGCGTGCGCAAGGTCTACGTGCTCGACGACCAGGACCCCTTCCAGATGCCGCTCGCACAGCTCGTCGCCGGCGAAGCGCAGCGCGCGGGCCTCGCCGTCGCCGCACACGACAGCGTGCCTGTCACGGCGGGCGGGAGCTACGCGGGAGAGGTCGAAAAGATCGTCGAAAGCGGCGCCCAGGCGGTGTTCTTCGCCGGTGGCCCGGGACCGGGCGCGGCGGCGCTGTGGAAGCAGCTGCACGCCGCCAATCCGCGGCTGCTTCTGCTCGGCCCGAGCACGATGGTCGACGAAGCCTTCACCTCTGCCATCGGCGCGGCGGCTCCCAGCACCTATCTCACGACTCCGGTGCTCGCCGCGCCGCTTTACCCGCCAGCAGCTCAGCGGGTTCTGGGCGAGTACCGCAGGAGCTTCGGCGCCGCCGCCGAACCGTACGCGCTCTACGGCTATGAGGCGATGAGCTCCGTGCTCGGCGCGATCCGCAGCGCCGGCTCGCGCGGAAACGATCGCCAGGCGGTGATCGACCGGTTCTTCGCCGCCACGCATCCCGACTCGGTGCTCGGTCCGTACTCGATCGAACCCGACGGTGAAACGACGCTGGCTCGGTATGGCGTCGATCGGGTCGTGAACGGCCGACCCGTCTTCTACCGCGCGATCCCGATCCGCTAGCTCGCCGGCCTCAGGCCGAGGACGAGCTTGAAGCGTTCGACCGTCGCGTCGAGCGGGTGGGCGCCACCGGCGACCGTTGTTACGGAACGCAGGTAGGGCACGAACGGCGCGATCGTCGGGTCTTCGGTGAGCCCGATGCCTTCGAGCAGGCCGAGGAGCGTGGGGACGTCGAGGATGATGCTCGGCTGCGCGCCTTCGCCGATCGCCGCCGCGGCTGCGCTCGCGGTCGGGGCGCTCGCCAGCAGGCTCGACGGGCTCAGCGCTGCGGCGACCGAGGGTTCCGCGACTCCGATCACGAACTTGGCCTGGCCGCCGGCGCCGCGGCCGCTGGCGATGACCAGCGGGACCGGCAGCCCTGTCAACCTCGCCGTCACCGCCGCGTCCGTCCCCGGCACCGTGGCGGTCTGCACGACGGCACCCTTGGCCCGTAGCCGCGCGGCGAGCTTCCCCACGGCGGCGCGCGAGCTCGCGGGATTGTTCGAGTCGATCACGACCCCGGCCTTCAGTTCCAACAGGCTGGTCCCGGCCGCGAAGATCCCGGCCGAGCCCATCCAGCTCTGGAAGGAGCGCTTCGCTTCGGGCGTGTTTTCGGCGAGCAGCTCGAGCGGCGTCGTCAGCCCTTCCAGTAGCGACTTCACGCCCAGCCCGGTGCCTGGCGAGCCCGGCCCCTGCGACCCCGCCAGCGATCCGAGGGTGCGCAGCCCCTGCACATCGGTGGCCAGCATGTGGCCGACGTCGCCGAGGCCGACCGCAAACCACGAGTCTCCTGGCAGCTCGCCGAGCGCCCGCGCGGATTCCGAGGCGAACGACGGCACCGGCTGGGTCGCCGGCGAGCCCGGCTTGAGGGTGTCGATGTCGAGCGCGAGCGAGCTCGTGCTCGGCACGAGCGAGACGTCGATCTGGCGTGCGCCCCCGAACAGCTGGAGCAGGCCCCCGAGCCCTGAGGCTTCACCGGCGGAGGCTCCGCCGGTGTTCGAGTAGACGTGCGCGAGGGCCTTGGAGGGCGCGAAGCCGAGCAGCGCCGAGTAGGCCGGCGAGCGAGCCAGCGACGGCCCGCCGAGCGTCGTGTCGATCACCGAGCGAATCCCGGAGTCGCTTCCGATGACCGCGAACCGCCGCACGAGGCCGAAGGCGACGTCGCCGCTGCTCAGCCGGTAGGCGACGCCGCGGTAGCTCGTCGAGCGCGCGCCCGCGCGGGCGGCGGCCGCCTGCAGGAACGCGCCGGCCTTGTGCATGTCGCGCGTGTCCAGCACGATCGCGCCCTGGCCCGCGCTCGTCCCGAAGGGGAACGCGCTCGACCCGGAGGACTGGCCGAGCAGTCCCTGCTGGATGAGCGTGAGCAGAGAGCCCGAGGAGCGCATCGAGCTGAGGAAGATGCCGGCCTTGTTGCCCAGCCAGGGAGCCACGTCGCGGCTGAAGTCGGGCGTGGGCGAGCCGGGCGTCTTCAGGACCTCGAGCAGGCGCAGGTAGGGATTGGCCTGGTGGGTGAGCGCCCGGCCGGCGGCGAGCGCGGCCGTCCGCTTTTCACCCTTCGGGCGGACATCGGCGCTGGCGTACAGCGGCGCCGAGGCCGGAACCGCGCGAGCCGGATCGATGCTGGTGCCGGTCGTGTGGGAGCCGCCTCCGAACCCCCCGGCGACCAGGATCACGACTCCGACGACGACCGCCGCCACGACGGCGACGACCGTCAGGGCGACCGCGCGTGGAGGAGGGGAGGAGGGGCGGGCGGAGGGCAATTGCTTCGGGGGGTGCTCTGTCGCAGTCCTGCGGGCGGCGAGGTGCGGATCGTATTTGGCCTGCGCTTATCGGCGCAACCGCCATGCGAGTTGCAAGCGGCGTTGCATCTTCGCGTCCTGC
Source organism: Solirubrobacterales bacterium (assembly GCA_025964115.1). Taxonomy (GTDB): domain Bacteria; phylum Actinomycetota; class Thermoleophilia; order Solirubrobacterales; family Solirubrobacteraceae; genus Palsa-744. The sequence goes on along the minus strand of JAOPZM010000193.1, from coordinate 645 downwards.
AGCTCCTCTTGCGCCGGTTGGCTTGCCGCGGGGACGCCGTCAGGGCCGCGAAAGCTCCCGCGGGGCCGGCGATCGAGCCCCCGTGTGGGGGCCAGTGATGGCTGGTGGGAGAAGCTGTGCAACAAGGGTTGCGTTGTGGGATGAAGTGGGGTATGGTCGCACGCAGCGAGCCGGGGTGGAGGGGCTCCTCCCACTCCTCCACCTCGGCTCGGTAAGCAAGCTTGGAGATCCGTCTGTGGTTCCTTTTCGTGGCACCTTCGACCATACGCTCGACGCGAAGAACCGCCTGACGGTGCCCGCCCGGTACCGGGCGGCCCTCTCGGAGGGCGTGGTGCTGGCAATGCCCGTCGACCTGAAGCCGTGTGTGGGCGTATGGCGACCGGAGGAGTACGAGACCTACACGCGGCGAGCGCTCGCCGAGCTGCCGCCGCTCTCGCCGCGGCTCACAGAACTCGAACGCTTCTTCTACGGCAGCTCCCACGACGCTGAGCTCGACGCCGCCGGTCGCATAATGGTCCCGGGATTTCTAGGCCAGCACGCCGCGCTGGCCAAGGAGGTCGTGATCGTGGGAGTCGGCGACCGGCTCGAGCTCTGGGACAAGGGCGCCTGGAATGAACATCGACCGACGCTGCTCAGCGGCGTCGC
>JAOPZM010000180.1 GCA_025964115.1 Solirubrobacterales bacterium | reverse complement strand
GAGGTGGAGCACTCGATCCTGCTGGCCGGCTGCAGCGTCTGCGACCTCGACGGGCGCATGGAGTCCTCGCTGCTCGGCCGCAACGTGACCGTGCGGCGCGGCGAGCGCCAGCCGCGGGCCTACCGCTTCATGGTCGGGGACAACTCCGACATCTCGATCCTGTGAGGCTGCTCGTGACCGGGGCCGGCGGAATGCTCGCCGGCGACGTCCGCCGCGCCGCCGAGCGCGCCGGCCACGAGCCGGTCACGCTCGACCGCGCCGCGCTCGACGTCACCGATCCGCAGGCCGTCGAGCTCGCCTTCTCGCGCGAGCGGCCCGACGCGGCGATCAACTGCTCAGCGTGGACCGACGTCGACGGCGCCGAGAGCCATCGCGACGAGGCCCACGCGATCAACGCCGGCGGCGCAGGCAACATCGCGCGCGCGGCCGCGCAGGCGGGAGTACAGCTCGTGCACGTCTCGACCGACTACGTCTTCAACGGCGATCCGCCGCACGACGGGTCCGGTTCGCCGCGCGCCTACCTCGAGTCCGACCCGACGGACCCCCGCTCGGTCTACGGCGAGAGCAAGCTCGCCGGTGAGCGCGAGGTCCTCTCCGCGTCCGCTCGCCATGCCGTCGTGCGCAGCTCGTGGCTGTTCGGGGTCGACGGCCACAACTTCGTCGCCACGATGCTGCGCCTTGCGGCCGAGCGCGACGCGGTCCAGGTGGTCGAGGACCAGACGGGCTGCCCGACCTGGACGGGGCACCTCGCTCCCGCGCTGATCGGCCTGATCGAGCGCGACGTCCGTGGTCTCTTGCACCTCGCCGGCACGGGCTACGTGTCCTGGAACGGCTTCGCCCTGGAGATATTCCGCCAGGCGGAGCTCGACTGCCGCGTGGAGCCCGCCACGAGCGCCCAGATGGGCCGCCCGGCGGCCCGTCCGGCCTGGTCGGCGCTCGAGTCGGAGCGCCAGGACGTCCTGCCGCTGCCGCCCTGGCAGGACGGCCTTGCGGGATATCTGGCGGCGCGCGCTGGGATGATGCGCGCATGAGACTGCTCGTCTGCGGCGGCGCCGGCTTCATCGGCTCGACCTTCACGCGCCTGCGCCTGCAGGACCACGGCGACGAGGTGACGGTGCTCGACAAGCTCACCTACGCCGGCCGGGAGGAGAACTTCCACGACTTCGCCGAGAACCCCGCGTTCCGCTTCGTGCTGGGCGCGATCGAGGACCGCGAGGCCGTGGCTGCCGCGATCGAGCTCGCGGCACCCGAGGCGATCGTGAACTTCGCCGCCGAGACGCACGTCGACCGCTCGATCGCCGAGCCCGACGCCTTCGTGAGGACGCATGCGCTGGGCACCTACGTGCTGCTGGAGGCGGCGCGTGAGAGCGACCTGCGCTACCTGCAGGTGTCCACCGATGAGGTCTACGGCTCGATCGAGGTCGGCACCTTCACCGAGGAGAGCCCGCTGCGCCCCTCATCGCCCTACTCGGCCACCAAGACCGGCGCCGACCTGCTCGTCGAGAGCTACTTCCACACCTACGGCCTGCCGAGCGTGATCTGCCGCGGCTCGAACAACTACGGCCCCTACCAGTATCCGGAGAAGCTGATCCCGCTGATGATCCTCAACGCGCTGCACAGCGACTCGCTGCCCGTCTACGGGGACGGCATGCAGGTGCGCAACTGGATCCACTCGACCGACTTCGCCCGCGCTATCGGCTACGTGCTCGAGCACGGCGTGCCGGGCGAGGTCTACAACGCCGGCGGGCCCGAGGAGGAGGCCAACATCGACGTCGTCAGGCGGATCATCGAGCTGACCGGGGCGTCGGAGTCGCAGATCGAGCACGTCACAGACCGCCCGGGACACGACCGGCGCTACTCGCTCTCCTCGGAGAAGGTGCGCGCGCTCGGATGGGCTCCGCAGGTGCGCTTCGAGGAGGGCCTCGCAGCGACGGTGGAGTGGTATCGAGACAGCAGCTGGTGGTGGGAGCCGATCCGCTCGGGCGACTACCGCCGGTACTACGAGCGCCAGTACGGGCGCTCGCTGGGGTGATCTAGAGGACCAGCGGAGAGGGTCGTGGGCATCCGCCTCCGAGCCTCACCCCACGCTGAGGATCTTCCACTTCCCGCCCTCGTCGACCAGCGAGACCGTTGTGATGCGGTTTTTGCCGTTGTAGATGCTCTTCACCCGTGCGGTCGCGGTGCGCTTGCTGCCGGTGCCCGTGATCTGCACCGATTCAACGGTCGCGTCGAAGTTGTCGATCTGGGTCAGCTGGCCTTTGAGCGCCTGCTTGCAGCCTCCCGGCGTCGTGTTCAGACGAGTCACGACCGAGGCGGCCAGGTCGTTCGAGCAGATCTTCTGCTGATCGGCGGCCCTCACATCCGACTGCAGATTCGAGATCGCCTGGGCGACTTCGCGCTGGTCCCCTTTGAACTTGGTTGTCGACACCGTGCTGCCGCAGGCCGAGAGGCCCATGGTGAGCGCTAGGGCACCAAACGTGCGGACGGCGGGCTTCATGAAGCGGCTCATACGGGCCGCAACAGTACGCGACGCCGTCGCCGGCCGTCGCTACGGGCGCGGCTTAGGGCTGCTCGTCCGCGCGGCGGTAGCCGAGGCGCGCCGAGATGCGATCGGCCGTGGACAGGAGATGCGGCGTGAGCGCGTCGACCATCTCCTCCAGGGAGATCATCGACCTGGACGCCGCCACGTTGATCGCGGCCACGACCTCACGCGCCTCGTTGCGCACGGGAGCCGCGATCGAGTACAGGTCGGCCGCGAGCTCTTCGTCGTTGACGGCGAATCCCTCCTCACGCACCTCATCGAGCTCCTCACGCAGCGCTTTCTTGCTCGTGATCGTGTTCGGGCCCCGCTTGCTCAGCTTCATCGAGCCCAACAGCTCGCGCTGCTCGGCCTCGGGCAGGTAGGCGAGCAGGATCTTGCCCATCGCCGTGGAGTGGGCCGGAAGGCGCGAGCCGGGGTGCAGGTCGAGGTCGATGCTGCCCTGGCCGCGACGGAAGCTCCGCGCGCGGTCGACGTAGACGATTTCAGCCCCGTCGAGCACGGCGAGGCTGGTCGAGTAGGACGTCCGCTGGCGCAGCTCCTCGAGGTATGGGTGGGCATGCTCGCGCAGCCCCGTCGAGTTCAGGGCCGACATCCCCAGGTTCGTCACCCGCAGGCCCAGCCGGTACTTGCGCGAGGCGCCCTGCTCCAGGTAGCCCAACGCCACGAGCGTGATCACGTAGCGATGAGTGGTCGAGCGGCTCATGCCGAGCTCGTCGGCGATGTCCGCGATCCCGAGCACAGGGCGCTTCGGCGTGAAACAGCTCAGGATCGCCAGGCCGCGCTCGAGCGACTGCGAGTAACGGGGCTCTCGGAGGCTGGGTATCGACCACGCAGGCTCGGAGGCCGCGCTCGACCGTTTGGAAGGTTTTGAAGCGCGTTTGGGCATGTCTGCTCGGTCCCCGTCCGTCGTGGAGACTCGCCCGTCCAAGAGCAGCTCCGTCTGCAGCTACCCCGCCGCTGCCGACCCGATCATACAGAGACTGGACAGATTGTAAACAGCCGCGTTCTTCGAAGGCATGCCGGTGGCGGGGACTGCTAGCTCGCCTCTGCGGCGTGTCCCAGGAAGTGCTTGCTGAGCATCGTCTGCTGGCCCTGGTAGTTCGATCCGATCTCCTCGCCATAGAGCACGTCGGGCTCCTCGGCCATCCGCTCGAAGGCGAGCTTGCAGACCGGCTGGCCGTGCTCGACCATGAACGGGACATCGCGTGCCCGCACCTCGAGCGCCGCCCGGCTCCCCTGCGCATCGCCCCGGCGCGAGTAGCCGAACCCCGGGTCGAAGAAGCCCGCGTAGTGCGTACGGAGCTCACCGGCCGTCGGGTCGTAGGCGAGCATCTCGGCGGCGTATGACGGTGGGATGCTGACGCCCTCGGCCGAGAGG
>JAOPZM010000256.1 GCA_025964115.1 Solirubrobacterales bacterium | reverse complement strand
CTTATGGAGCTGACCATCGACGCGTCACCGCTTCGGCTGCCGAGGGGAGAAGTTGACCGCGCGATGCGCACGCTGAGAGACCAAGTCGGCGCCGACCTCACCGAGTCGGTGATAGGTGGGCATTCATACGGCGGCCGCGTCGCCAGCATGGTCGCGGCCGAGACCGCACCGGCCGGCTTGGTGCTCCTCAGCTATCCGCTGCACCGCCCCGGACATCCCGAGGAGCTCAGGGACGAGCACTGGAGCAATATCGCTTGCCCGGTACTCCTGCTTTCCGGAGAGCGCGACCAGTTCGCCCGCATCGACCTACTCCAGGCATCCGTGGAACGCCTGCGGCAAGCCGAACTGCACATCTATGCCGGCATGGGACACGGACTGCAGCGAGTCGCCGACGACGTCGCCGGCCGAATTGCGGCTTTCGCACACGGCCTCTGAGAGGCCGCCTCGCGGACATCGTCACCACGAGCGGCGCGCAATCCTGGACGAGCTGACACGTGGGCGACCGCCTTGACGTCCTCGCTCAGCCGATTTTGCCCGTGACAGATGAGGGTTCCGGCTGCCGATCAGCCCACAGCTCGCGGACGCGTGGGATCACCTGGCTCCCGTAGAGCTCGATGTTGGTCATCACCGCTTCCTGGGACAGGCCAGGCATTCCGAACTTCAGGTCGAAGCGGCTCGCATCGAGAGTCCTGAGGTTCGCGACGATCTTCTGCGCCACAGTCTCCGGAGACCCCACGTAAAGCGCTCCGCGGGGTCCGACGTCAGCCATGAAGGATTCCCTCGTCGGCGGCGTGAATCCGCGCTCTCTGCTGACCCGGCGAACAGCCTCGATCCAACGCGCCCCGAACTCCTCGACCGCCTGCTCATCGGTCGCGGCGACATGACCGGGCGCGTGGACGCCCACGGGGCGCCGGGGCTGTCCGAGCCGCTCGAGCGACTCGCGAAACAACCGGGGGAAAGGTGCGAACCGCGCTGGGGGACCGCCGATGATCGCGAGCATCAGCGAGAAGCCGTAGCGCGCGGCGCGAACCACCGACTCGGGGCTGCCACCGACGCCGAGCCACGTGGGAAACGGCCCGAACTCCGTATGGGGCACAACATCCTGGTTGTGCAGCGCAGCGCGGGTGGTGCCCTGCCAGGTGACAGGTCCGCCTTTGAGCAGCTCGGCGAACAGGTTGGTCTTCTCCTCGAACAGCCGCTCGTAGTCTGCGAGGTCGTAGCCGAACAGGGGGAACGACTCGACGCTCGAACCGCGGCCGAGAATCACCTCTGCCCGCCCGCCCGAGACGGCGTCAAGGGTCGAGTAGCGCTGAAACACCCGGACCGGATCATCGGAGCTCAGCACCGTTACGGCCGACCCGAGCCGGATCCGCGTCGTGCGCGCGGCGATCGCGCCAAGCACCACGTCGGCGGCCGGCATCGGGAAGTCCTCGGTGTGGTGCTCGCCGATGCCGAAGAAGTCGACGCCGACCTGGTCGGCAAAGACGCCTTGTTCGACGACGTTGCGGATCGTCTGGGCATGTGACTCCGGGCGACCGTCCTTGTCGTGCGTCCGATCGCCGAAGGTGTCTAGTCCCAGGACGAGAGGGAACTCCGCAGGATCGCGTCCTTCCTCGGACCATCCTGCGGGCCCTGAAGGTGCCGTGGTCACGTCAGGTCGCTCCTCATGCGTTGATAGTGAGGCAGGCGCGGCTCCGTCGCATCCTCCGGTGGACAGCACGACTGGACAGTCAGTCGCTGGCCGCTCCCCGGTCCACCACAGTAGGCACGCTCAGGCGCCGAGCCGATGCTGATCGTCCTCGACCGCAGTTGAGTCGACGTCAGCCGGCCACACAGCACGGCCGCCTGGACCGAAGCGTGCAGCGGTTGCGGCGAAGCTCATCACCCGGCGGGCGTAGCGGCGTGAGATCCAGCGACGCAAGAGCGCTCGCGTGGGCGGGAACAACAGCAGAGCACCCAAGACATCTGTGACGAATCCGGGCGCCACCAGCAGTATGCATCCGAGGAACCCGAGTGCGCCGTCGAGCGCGGCACCGCCGGGCGGCCGATGCTCGGACAGCGCCGATGAGACCCGCTGGAGCGCAGCGCGTCCCTGGATGCGAAGAAGCGGCACACCGAGCAAAGAGGTGCCAATCAGCAGCGCACTCGCCAGAAGCCAGCCGATCGCGAGGCCCACCCCTATGAAGGCGAACACCTCGACGATGGGCACCAGGAGCAGGACAAGTACGAACATCACTGCACTCAGCCTACGCGTCATGAGCCGACGTCCCCGACTCGACCGCCTCCCCTCACGGCATTGCCTCGGTGGGCTTGAGCGACCGCGATCGCCGGTGACGTCGTGGTCTACCCGGTCTCGGTGATCGCCAGCGCACTTCCGTCCGTCTGACAGCCCCCGGCCGATGCCGGTTCACACGGTGGTCAGCCGGGCGCTCCCCTGGTTGGCCGGCGCTGCTGCAGCCCGGGGTCGAACGACCCATCGCACGGGCTGACCGGCTCGCTCATGATCGGCTTCCCGCTGCTGCATCCATGCTGTGTACGGGTCGACCGGGACGGTGCACGCACCGAAGGTCTCCGGTTCGTAGCGGCTTTCACTCGGGTCCGGTGCATCCCGCGTCGACACTGCGATGCTCCGCGGAAGGTAGTGGGTAGGCGACCCGTGCCGCAGTGTGCGCCTGCGCGCCAGAAGCGATTGCATGTTAACTTCTCCCGTCTCGCTGATTGATGATGAGCCCTGAGGTGAATGACTCACTCTTTCGACGAGACGCTGTGACGCGCTGCCGTGGTAGTGAATCCTCGCCCGTTGAAAACAGTGAACTGGAGCAAGCATGCACGCTGGCGAGCGGCTTCGCGGGGGTGCTCGACAAACGACGGAGAGACGGCTCCAAAGGGCCTACGCAGGTGTCGGTCTGACCGTCCCACGGCGTGCCCGAATCGGGCAATTTCTGTCGTCCTTGTGAGCGCGAGCGCGAGCGCGATGTACTCCGAAGCTCGCTCTCGGCTGGCAGGAGTGAACCCGCCAGCTGCACCAACGGTTCATCGCGACACAGGTGAGTTAACGTTGATGCCTGCTCGAGCCCACGATTCCGAGCGCCAGCAGACGCACCCATGCACTGTTCGACCGGCTTGCGGTCACGACTGGGTTCGTGAATGCCGAACCGCGGCGGAGTGGCCCCGCGACGTACCGCTGTTCCCCACTCGGCCCCGCCGAGACGACGCGGAGCGCCACCGGTGGCCGGTTCGCCGCTAACAGCCTCCGTCGTCGGACATTTCGGCGTCGCGAGACATCTCGGCC
>JAOPZM010000139.1 GCA_025964115.1 Solirubrobacterales bacterium | reverse complement strand
ACGACGCGTGGCCGCTGATCGAGCACTGGGTCGACGAGATCGCAGCAGCCTGATGCCGAAGCGCACCGACATCCAGACGATCTGCCTCATCGGCTCCGGCCCGATCGTGATCGGCCAGGCGGCCGAGTTCGACTACGCGGGCTGCCAGGCACTGAAGGTGCTGCGCGAGGACGGGTACCGCACCGTCGTCGTCAACTCGAACCCGGCGACGATCATGACCGACCCAGAGCTCGCCGACGCCACCTACATCGAGCCGCTGCTGCCCGGCCCGGTGGCCAAGGTGATCGAGCGCGAGCGCCCCGACGCGCTGCTCGCCACGCTTGGCGGGCAGACGGCGCTGAACGTCGCCAAGGCGCTCCACGACGACGGCACGCTCGAGCGCTTCGGCGTCGAGCTGATCGGCGCCAACTACGAGGCGATCGCCTGTGCCGAGGACCGCGAGCTGTTCGGGGCGGCGATGGCGCGTGCCGGGCTGCGCATGCCCAAGAGCGTCATCGCCACGAGCGTCTCGCAGGCCATGGACGCGCTCTCCGAGCTCGGACTGCCCTGCATCGTGCGTCCCGCCTTCACGCTGGGCGGGCACGGCGGAGGCATCGCCCGCACCGAGGAGGAGCTCGCGGCGCTCGCCGCCCGCGGGATCGAGGCCTCGCCGATCGGTCAGGTGCTGCTCGACCAGTCGGTGCTCGGCTGGGGCGAGTTCGAGCTCGAGGTCATGCGCGACGCGGCCGACAACGTGGTGATCGTCTGCTCGATCGAGAACGTCGATCCGATGGGCGTGCACACGGGCGACTCGATTACGGTGGCTCCGCAGCAGACGCTCACGGACCGCCTCTACCAGCAGCTGCGCGACCAGGCGATCGCGGTCATCCGCGCTGTGGGTGTCGAGACCGGCGGGTCCAACGTGCAGTTCGCGGTCAAGCCGGAGACCGAGGAGATCCTCGTGATCGAGATGAACCCTCGGGTATCGCGCTCCTCCGCGCTGGCGTCCAAGGCGACCGGCTTCCCGATCGCGAAGATCGCCGCGCGCCTCGCCGTCGGCTACCGCCTGGACGAGATCGACAACGACATAACCGGCGTGACCCCGGCCTGCTTCGAGCCGACGATCGACTACGTGGTCGTTAAGTGGCCGCGATTCGCCTTCGAGAAGTTCCCGGGAACGGACCCGACGCTCTCGACGCACATGAAGTCCGTCGGCGAGGCGATGGCGATCGGACGCACCTTCGGCCAGGCCTTCGCCAAGGCGCTGCGTTCACGAGAGCTCGACAAGACGCCGTGCCTCGAGGGAGTGAGCGAAGAGGACCTCTTGAAGAGCGTCGGAATCCCCGGCCCTGAGCGTTTCGAGATGTTGCTCGAGCTGCTCGGCCGGGGCGTCGGCGTGGAGCGGTTGAACGAGCTCACGGCGATCGACCCCTGGTTCCTGCGCGAGCTGCAGGCGCTGGCCCTCGATCCGCAGGCGCCATTCGCCGGGGAGCGCTCGTTCAGGGCCGTCGACACGTGCGCTGCCGAGTTTCCCGCACGCACGCCCTACTACTACTCGGGCTGGGAGCGCGGTGCCCAGCACGAGATCCAGCGCGGGGACCGCGAGTCGATCGTGATCCTCGGAGCGGGGCCGAACCGCATCGGGCAGGGGATCGAGTTCGACTACTGCTGCGTCCACGCGGCGATGACTGTGCGCGCGTCGGGGCGGGACGCGGTGATGATCAACTGCAACCCCGAGACCGTCTCGACGGACTACGACACCTCCGACCGGCTGTACTTCGAGCCGCTGACGCTCGAGGACGTGCTCGCGGTCGTCGAAGCCGAGCGCCCCACGGGCGTGATCGTCCAGTTCGGCGGGCAGACGCCGTTGAAGCTCGCCGCTGGGCTCGCCGCGGCGGGCGTGCCACTGCTCGGCACGAGCGTCGAGTCGATCGACCTGGCCGAGGACCGGTCGCGCTTCGGGGCGCTGCTCGAGCGCCTCGGCTACAAGGCGCCGCCGTACGCGACCGCCCGATCGGTCGCGGAGGCGCTCGAATGCGCCGCCAGGGTCGGCTTCCCGCTGCTGGTGCGTCCCTCATATGTGCTGGGGGGCCGCGCGATGGAGATCGTCTATTCGCCCGACGGGCTGGAGGACTACCTGCGCCGCGAGGCGGGGGAGGGCGGGGAGATCTATCTCGACCGCTTCCTCGAGAACGCGACCGAGGTCGACGTCGACGCGCTCTGTGACGGCGAGGATGTCTGGATCGGCGGGATCATGCAGCACGTCGAGGAGGCCGGCATCCACTCCGGCGACAGCGCCTGCGTGCTGCCGCCCCACTCCCTGGGCGAGGAGATGCTCGAGCAGATCCGGGCCGCCACCCGGGAGATCGCGCTCGCAGTCGGCGTCGTCGGCCTGCTGAACGTCCAGTATGCGGTGCACGCGGGCGAGCTCTACGTGATCGAGGCCAACCCCCGGGCATCCCGCACGGTGCCCTTCGTCTCCAAGGCGGTCGGCGTGCCGCTCGCGAAGCTCGCCTGCCAGATCATGCTCGGCGAGCGGATCGCAGAGCTCGGCCTGCCCCAGGGGCGCGAGGGGATCGGCTTCGGCGAGCACATCTCCGTCAAGGAGGCGGTTCTGCCCTTCGACCGCTTCGAGGGCTCCGACGCCGTGCTCGGGCCGGAGATGCGCTCGACGGGCGAGGTGATGGGCATCGCACGCGACTTCCCGACCGCCTTCGCCAAGGCGCAGGCCGCCGCCGGCGTGCCGCTTCCCAGCACCGGCACCGCCTTCATCACCGTGACCGACTCGGACAAGCCCGGCGCCTTCGCCGTAGCCCAGATCCTGCACGACAATGGCTTTCGCATCGTCGCGACCAGGGGCACCGCCGAGGCGATCGCCCGCATGGGCGTGCCGGTGCAGCCGCTGAACAAGATCGGCGAGGGCTCCCCGCACGTCCTCGACTGGATCGAGCGCGGGGACGTCGATCTCGTCGTGAACACGCCGACAGGGTTCGGCGCGCGAACCGACGGCTATGAGATCCGCCGCGCAGCGGTCATGCACGGGATTCCCTGCCTGACCACGCTGTCGGCGGGCGTCTCGGCAGCGCGTGCGATCGCGGGCAGGAGCCGGGATGGCGAGCCGGAGGTGCTGTGCCTGCAGGAGCTCCACGCCACGAGGACCACGTGAGCCGCGCGCCGTTCGCCCGCAGGCTGCTGACGGTTGCGGGAGTCGACCGCCTCGGCGCCTATCTCGTGCTCCGGGTCGAGGACCCCGACGGGCCGCAGCCCGAACCGGGGCAGTTCGCGATGCTGGCTGCCGAGGAGCGCTGGGGTGGGGGAGAGGGGGAGCGCCCGTACCTGCCGCGCGCCTTCTCCGTTGCGCGCCAGCGCGGGGGGGAGGCGCACTTCCTGCTGGAGGACGTCGGTCCCGGCTCGCGGCGCCTGTGCGAGCTTGGCACCGGCGAGAGGCTGTGGACGCTCGGGCCGCTCGGACGCGGGTTCACGGCTCCGCCCTCAGGCCGGCGGGCGATTCTCGTGGGGGGCGGCGTGGGAATCGCACCGCTTGCGATCCTCCAGGACCGGCTGCAGGAGGAGGCGACCGTGCTGCTGGGCTTCCGCGACGGCGCCCGTGCCGAGGGGGCGGCGCTGCTCGAGCAGGCCAGGGTGGCCACCGACGACGGGTCTCGCGGACATCACGGCCTCGTCACCGACCTGCTGGCGCAGGAGGTCGAGCGCGATCCGCTCGCGGTCGTCTACGCATGCGGTCCCGCCCCAATGCTCGAGGGAGTCAGGGCGATGTGCGCGGCGAGCTCCGTGCCGGCCCAGCTGGCGCTCGAGGCCGGAATGGCCTGCGGCTTCGGCGCCTGCTTCGGATGCGTCGTGCCCTGCCGCGGCGGCGGCTACCTGCGGATCTGCGTCGATGGTCCGGTGATCGATGCGGCGGAGCTCGACCATGTCGACGCGCACGCGGGAGCGCCGGCGTGAGCGTGAGCTTCTGCGGCCTGGAGCTCGCGCACCCGATCCTCAACGGCTCGGGCACGTTCGACGCGATCGCCGCCAACAAGGCCTTCGCCGACGATCTTCGCGACGCGTTCCCGTTCGCGGCCTATGTCTCAAAGACGATCACACTGGAGCCCCGCGCGGGCAACCCTCCGCCCCGGCTGTGGGAGGCCGCGGCGGGGCTGATCAACTCGATCGGCCTGCCCAACAAGGGCCTGCAGGGCTATCTCGCCGAGGATCTGCCCCAGCTGGCCGGCCTGACCACGGTCCGCGAGCCCGGAGCCGAGCCGCAGACCGTGCCGCTGATCACCAACGTGATGGGCTCCACGGCACACGAGTTCTCGGCGCTCGTCGAGGCCTGCGAGACGCGCGAGGAGATCGCGGCGCTCGAGCTCAACGTCTCCTGCCCGAACGTGAAGACGGGCTTGGACATCGGCGCGGACCCGCTGCAGCTGGAGCAGCTCGTGCGGGCCGTCCGCCCGCTCACGCGCAAGCCGCTGATCATCAAGCTCACACCCAACACGGCCGACGTCGCCGCATGCGCCCAGGGGGCCCAGGAGGGCGGCGCGGATGCGGTCTCGCTGATCAACACGCTGCGGGCGATGTCCCTCACGCCGGTGGATCCCTCGGGCCCCGCCGGCGGGCGGGCGTGGCTCGGCGGGCGCACCGGCGGCCTTTCCGGTCCCGCGATTCGGGCGGTTGCGCTGGCGCAGGTGGCCGCGGTCGCCGCGCGCGTCGCGGTCCCCGTGATCGGCATGGGTGGAGTCCAGAGCGGCGCGCACGCCAGGGAGCTGCTGGACGTGGGGGCGACACTCGTCGCCGTTGGCACCGAGAGCTTCCGCGACCCCGCGGCGGGCGCGAGGATCGCGCGTGAGCTCGGGGACCCGGCGCGCGGTGAAGCCGCACCTTCGGAGGAAAGCGCCCGGTGAGGGCGTCGCCAGGCCGCCGCCGAGGCGCGAAACGCGCCTGGGTGGCCGCGATCGTTGGACGTTGGAAACCCCTGTAAACGCTAGTGCCACCGTCCATCAGCCTCGATGTCAGTGAACCTCAGGTTGAGGTAGAGATGAATTCGCCAAGTTAGCCTTGATCACCCGCCCCGGGTGTGTAGACTCGCCGCCCATGGCGACGGCGACCAGCACGACGTCCTCGAACACATCAACCGCACCGGAGCGGTCCTTGAACCAGAGGATGGACGCACTGGCGAGAGCCAACCAGATCCGGATCGAGCGAGCGCAGCTGAAGCGGGACCTGAAGTCCGGACGCCGTTCGATCCATTCGCTGCTGCTCGAACCGCCCGAGTACGTCGAGACGGCGAAGGTCTTCGACATGCTGCTGGCGGTCCCGAAGTACGGCCGCGTGAAGGTCAACAAGATCCTCTCGCACTGCCGGATCGCGCCGAGCAAGACGATCGGCGGGCTCTCCGAGCGCCAGCGCAGCGAGCTCATCTCGCTTCTGCACCACTAGAGCATTCCTACCGGGCGCCGCAATAGGGTGCCCGCCGTGGCACGCGTGTTCGTCATCACTGGGCCCTCGGGGGTCGGCAAGGGAACGCTCATCCGTGGGCTGATGGCGCGGCTGCCCGAGCTGGAGCTGTCGGTGTCCGCCACGACCCGCGCCCCGCGTGCGGGCGAGCGCGACGGCGTGGACTACCACTTCCTGACGCGCGAGGAGTTCGACCGCCGCGTCGCCCAGGGAGAGTTCGTCGAGCACGCCGACTATGCCGGACGCAGCTACGGGACGCTTCGCTCGGAGCTGGAGGACCGCGTTCGCGCGGGCGCGCCGGTGGTGCTCGAGATCGAGGTGCAGGGCGCCCGCCAGGTGCGCGAGGCGCTGCCGGAGGCGGTGCAGGTGTTCATCGCACCGCCCTCGCTGGAGGCGCTGCGCACGCGGCTGACGGCACGCGGCACCGACGATTCCGAGGAGGTCGAGCGCCGGCTGCAGGTCGCCGAGGAGGAGCTCGCCGCCCAGCCCGAGTTCGGCCACGTCGTCGTCAACGACCGGCTCGAGGACGCGCTGGAGCAGCTGACCGCGATCGTCTCGCAGGAGCTCGCCTAGCTCGTTGAGCGGCCGGGAGGCGGGCGCGTGGGGAAGGGGCCACTACACTTGAAGGCCAACCAGGAAAGGTGACGCATCAGTGATCTCCCCCCGTATCGACCGCCTGCTCGAGCAGGTCGACTCAAACTACGCCAGTGTGGTCGTGGCTGCCAAGCGCGCGCGCCAGATCAACAGCTACTACCACAACCTCGGCGAGGGGACCTTCGACGAGTTCCCGCCCCCGATGATCGAAACCTCCTCGAAAAACTACCTCACGATGGCCCTCGAGGAGGTAGCAGCGGGGAAGATCAAGTACCACTACCGCTAGGGCGCTGCGCAAGCGCCCCACCACGACTTGCCGCGCCGGGGCGCGAGCACTAAACCTCAAGGACCATGTCTCGCATCCTGCTCGGCGTCAGCGGCGGCATCGCCGCGTACAAGGCGCTCGAGCTGGTGCGCCTGGCGACCGCCGCTGGCCACGCCGTACGCGTCGTGCAGACGCCCGCCAGCCGGCGCTTCGTCGGCGAGGCCTCGTTCGCGGCGCTGACCGGCGCGCCCGTGCTCCTCAGCGAGTTCGAGCGCGACCCAGCGCGGGGCGCGTTTCCCGACCAGCAGCCGCCCGAGCACGAGCCTCTCAGCCACCTCGAGCTCGTCGCGAACGCTCACGTCTACCTGATCGCGCCGGCCTCCGCCAACACGATCGCCAAGCTCGCTGGCGGCCTTGCGGACAACCTCCTCACCAGCTGCGCGCTGGCGGCGAGCTGCCCTCTGATCGTCGCTCCGGCCATGAACAGCAGCATGTACGAGCACCCGGCGACGCGCGCCAACCTCGTCACGCTGCGCGGGCGGGGCGTGAGGATCGTCGAGCCCGACACGGGGAGGCTGGCCTCGAAGGGTGAGCAGGGCATCGGACGCCTGGCGGAGCCGGCGCGGCTGCTCGCCGCCTGCGAGGAGGCGCTGGCGGGTGGGCCCGCCACCACAGGCAGCCTGCGGGGCGTGAAAGTGCTCGTGACGGCCGGCGGGACACGCGAGGCCATCGACAGCGTGCGCTACATCGGCAACAGCTCCTCCGGGCGCATGGGGCTCGCTCTCGCACAGGCGGCGCAGGCTCGCGGGGCCGAGGTGACGCTGATCGCTGCCAACGTGGCCCTGCCGGCCCCAATGGGGGTGCACGTCCGGCACGTCGTCAGCGCGGCCGAGCTGCAGGACGCCTGCGCCGAGGAGTTCCCGCGCTGTGAGATCCTGCTGATGGCGGCCGCCGTCGCCGACTTCAGGCCCGCGGCAGCACAGGACGGCAAGATCAAGAAGTCCGAGCGCGAGGGGCTGGAGCTCCAGCTCGAGCCCACCGCCGACGTGCTGAGCGGCCTTTCCGCGGGCCGCCGCGACGGGCAGACGCTGCTCGGCTTCGCGGCCGAGCACGGCGAGCGGGCCGTCCAGAGCGCGCGCGAGAAGCTTGCCGCCAAGGGGCTGGACGCGATCGTCGTCAACGACATCTCGCGCGAGGACATCGGCTTCGACACCGAGGCCAACGAGGTGACGATCCTCAGCGCGCCCCGCGCCGGCTCCCCAGGCGGCGAGCTGCACGTCCCGCGCGCATCGAAGGCAGAGGTCGCCGAGGCGATCCTCGATGCCGCCGAGCGCCTGAGGGCGAGCGGTTAAACTCGTCCGATGGAGAGCGTCTATGACCTCTATCAGCGGGGCTGTGACCTGCTCGACCACGGCGACCATCAGGCCGCCATCGTCCCCCTGACCAAAGCGCGCGACCTGGAGCCCGACAAGGCCTCGATCCGCGAGGCGCTGGGGCGGGCGCTGTTTCATGCGCGCCGCTATGCGGGGGCCGCAGAGGAGTTCGGAGCCGTGGCGCAGAGAACGCCAACGAACGACTACGCGCTGTTCTGCCTGGGCCGCTCGATGCAGCTGCTCGGGCGTCACCGCGAGGCCTGCAAGCCGCTCGCGCTCGCGTGCTCGCTGCGCCCCGAACGCGCCGACTACAGGCTGTATCGCGATCGCGCTCGCCGCGACGCCCAGCGCGCCTGACGGGCAGATGGGGGAGCGCCCCGATGCTATGCTCGATCAACAGCTTTCGTACCGGTGTGGAATGCCGGTAAGCAGGACCGGAAGTGGGCGCACGCCCGCTTTTTTTGCGTGAGGAGACAGTTGATGACAGCCCTTCAGACAGATATCGAGAGGCGCTTGGCCCAGAGCGAGCCTGAGGTGGAGGTGCTGCTTGCCGAGATCCTCGGCGGCCGCTGCCTGCGCGTGTTCATCGATCATCCCGACGGCGTCACGCTCGCCCTCTGCGAGCGCGTGACGATGCACCTCAACGACCTCCGTGAGCGCTACTCGCTGGAGGTCTCCTCGCCCGGCAGCGAGCGCCCGCTGACCAAGCCCGCCCACTTCCGCCGCTTCGTCGGCCGCCGCGCGCGGGTGCGCACGCGTCATCCGCGCACGGTCGGCGCCACGGCGCACTCGGGCGACGAGCGGCCCGTGCGCAGCTTCACGGGCGAGCTGGTGGGCGCCTCCGAGGACGAGGTCACCTTGGCTGCCGACGGCGGCGTCATCGCGATCCCCTACTCGGAGATCCGACGTTCGAACCTGATCGAGGATTAGAGGAGCAGCCCGACCATGTCACGCGAAATCCTTGACGCCATGCACGCGCTGGCCCGCGAGAAGGGCATCGAGCCCGAGAAGCTGATGGTCGCGCTCGAGGACGCCCTCCTGTCCGCCTACAAGAAGCAGCCCGGCTCCGCGAAGTACGCCCGCGTGGAAATGGACCGTGAGACCGCCGACTTCAGGGTCATCGAACTGATCATCCCCGAGCGCCTGGAGGCGCATCTGATCGTGGAGACGATCGACGAGGAAACCACGATCGACCCCGAGACCGGCGAGATGCGCGAACCGGAGGAACCGGAAATCGACCCGAAGAAGTTCGCCGAATACCGCGACCAGATCGACGAGCGGGACGTGACCACCGACGACTTCGGCCGGATCGCCGCGCAGACGGCCAAGCAGGTGATCCTGCAGCGGATCCGCGAGGCCGAGCGCGACATGATGTACGAGGAGTACCGCGACCGCGTGGGCGAGCTGATCACCGGCATCGTGCAGCAGTC
>JAOPZM010000130.1 GCA_025964115.1 Solirubrobacterales bacterium | reverse complement strand
GTAGAATCGCCCGGGGAGCAGCGCAGGCTGTGAAGCGACGCGAGTGGATGCAGAATGGCGGAGCCGCTGTATTGGGGGCCATCGCCGCTGCTTACGTTAAGAAAACTTACTGGCCAGAAACGAAATTGGATTGCGTGTTTGGGCTGTCGGTGATCACGGATGAAATCACGCAGGATTTTGGGCAAGCGCTCGAAGTTGTGGCAGTGCGAAAAGGTACTGTCCATCATGGGGAGGACTGGCTAAATTCTAGGTGCAGAGTCAGGGCAGTCAACCCACAAGCGGGCAATAAACGCTGCGGCAGAGTGCTCAGTCGAGCAACGCGAATTCCACGCGGTGCCGCATGGGGTCGATGCGTTCAGCACGAACTTTGACGCGGTCGCCCAGACCCCACATACGCTGCTTGGATTTCGCGGCTCCGCGTCCGCTGCGCGAACGTTCCGAGCCGCCAACCGCAACGATTGCGTGATCGTGTTCGCGATACATGCAGCGGGTTCCCACGGCATCCTCGAAGGCATTGATCGGCAATAGTCCTTCGACAAATATCTCGAACAGTTCCACGAAGCAGCCATACTTTTGTACCGAAATGATCAAGCCTTGGTATTCATCGCCGAGATGTTGTTCCATGAATTGCGCGGTCTTCCAATCGCGCAGTTCGCGTTCCGCGGAAGCGGCGCGCCGCTCGGCGTCTGAAGTTTCCGTGGCCAGTTCTTCCAGTTGCTTGTTGCTGTAAACGATCGCTTCGGCGTGTGGCTCCGGATGTGGATGCAGCGGCGCGTTTTGTTGGGGATGCTCAAGCGCCCACTTCAATGTGCGATGCACAACTAAATCGGGATAGCGGCGAATCGGCGAAGTGAAATGCGCATATTCATCGAAACCCAGCGCGAAGTGGCCCAAGGCATCCGCGGCATAGCGCGCCTGTTTCAACGAACGCAGCATAAGGTAGGAGACGATGCGCTCTTCCGGCTTGCCGGCAAGCTTCTTCAACAATCGCTGGTAATGCTGCGGCGTGATGCTTAATTCTTGCGTTCCCGGTAGCGTGATTTTCATTCCTCGTTCACGTCCGGCCACGACGGCGGCGCCGCCGCGGTGCCGGCCCATCGCGCAGCGATCCCGATGCCTCGCGCAGCGACTCCACGGCGCTGCGCAGCTCGGCCTGGAGCTTGCGGTCCTCCATCAGCGCCTTGCCGGGGGGCTTGCCGTTCGTCATGCGCCCGTAGGCGCTGCGGGCCGAGCCGTACGCGGACAGCAGGTTGCTGCGCAGGTCCTCGTCTTCGATCAAGCGCTGCACGAAACGGTTGCTCTGCGCGGCCCTGGCCGCTGCGGATGCCTTGCCGAGTCTGTCCTTCGATGCCATGTCTCCCACCGCCTCTGCCGAAAGCTTGCAGGTCTCGCCAGCAATATACCCCGGGCGGCTCGTCGCGAGCGCTGGGCGGACGGTTATGCGTGGAGCGCCGCCTGCCCATCGGGGACGGCTATGCGTGGAGCGCCGCCTGCTCGTCAGCGGAGGGGAACGCCCAGGCGGCGCGCGTGCGGCGCTCCTGACGGAACACGAAGCGGAGCTGCTGGGGAGGCCTGAGCTGCGCCTCGCTCGGACGGAAGGTCGCGCAGGGCTCGTCGAGGTCGAGAGCGCACAGGAGGTTGACCCGGAAGAAGCACTCGTCACAAGTGACCTTCTTCGTCCTCCGCACTGGGCGCTTGGCCTGCGTGGTCTGCAATCCTCTCCCCTCCTGCTCGTGCTGACGTGGAACGACGGCGATCAAAGCACGACAGCGGGGACGCCTCAAGGCCGGCGGCGAGCCCAACTCGCAAATCGCAGAGAAAAGCGAGAGGTATCCGGAAATACCCGCCCGTAAGTCACTTTCCTGTGACAATCGACGTGTTCTGCCCGCACTTTCCGGGCGTAACGGCGACCGAGGTGAGTCCCGTCAGCCGAAGCTGAGCCCCGTCGGCCCGAGCTAGTCCCGTCATCATCTGAGCTGTGGAGATCCTGCTGACCGGCGCGACGGGCTTCGTCGGCTCGCTCCTGCTCCCCGTGCTGCAGCGGGAAGGTCACGAGGTACGTGCGCTGAGCCGCCATCCGGAGAAGCTCGCGGGGCTACCGGCCGAGGTGCTCCGCGGCGATGCCGTCACCGGCGAGGGCCTCGAGCGGGCGCTACGCGGTGTCGAGGTGGCCTACTACCTGATCCATTCGATGGAGCCTTCGCCCGGTGGGGTCGGCTTCGTCGAGCGCGAGCGCCTCGCCGCCGGCAACTTCGCCGCCGCCGCACAGGCTGCCGGCGTGCGCCGCATCGTCTATCTCGGCGGCCTGGTGCCGCGGTGGGGGGAGACGGCCGGCGCGGCGCGCGCCCGGCGCTCGCGTCACCTCGCCAGCCGCGAGGAGGTCGAGCGGATCCTGCTCGAAGCCGTGCCGGACTCGCTCGCGTTGCGTGCCTCGATCGTGATCGGCGCGCGCTCACGTTCCTTCCGGCTGCTGGTGCGCCTCGTCGAGCGCCTGCCTGTGCTCACGCTGCCGGCCTGGCAGCGCTACCGAACGCAACCGATCGACGAGCGCGACGTGATTGCGATGCTCGCCGCTTGCGCCCGCAGCGAGCTGTCGGGTGAGGTGCTCGAGGTCGGAGGCCCCGACGTGCTCAGCTACGGCGAGATGCTCGCGCGGATCGCCGAGGCGATGCTCGTCGGGCGTCCCACGCTGCGCTTGGGAGTCAACCTCACCCCGATCGCGGGCCGCGTGGCAGCCGCGATCGCAGCCGAGGATCCCGAGCTCGTGGTGCCCCTGATGGAGGGGCTGCAGGGTGACCTCCTGCCACGCGAGGATCACGCCGCCGAAAGACTCGGCGTGCGGCTGCACACGTTCGACTCGGCCGTCGGGCACGCCCTGGCAGAATGGGAGCGGGCCGAGCCGCTGGCCGCACGCTGATGAGCCAGGTAACAGCCTCGATCCAGATCGACGCGTCTCCCGAGAAGGTCTGGGAGACAGTCATGGACCCTCATCAGCTGGAGCGATGGGTGACGATCCACCGCGGCCTGCTCCATGCCGACGACGGTCCTCTCCGGGCCGGCTACCGCATGGACCAGCGCATCCACTTGCGGGGCGTCGCGGTCGAGGTTCATTGGGAGCTGGTCGACTGCGAGGAGTCCCGCCGGGCTGTCTGGGAGGGGCGGGGTCCGGCGCGCTCTGGGGCTCAAACCGAATATCTGTTGAAGGCGGCTGACGGCGGGACCCGCTTTGACTACCGCAACGAGTTCCACGCGCCCCTCGGTCCCGTCGGTGCGCTCTTCAGCCGGGCCTTGGTCGGCGGCATTCCGCAGCGGGAGGCCAATCGGTCACTCTCGCAACTGAAGGAACAGATCGAGCAGGGGAAGTGAGAAAGGGGTACTGTAAGGCGAACGTCCGAATGTGAGAATCCCTCATGTTGAAACGAGTGAAATGGAAGACACAGTGACCGACTTCCTCGATGAGAAGCGCAAGGAGATCGCCGGTCGGCTTGGGGAGCTGAAGCCGCTCGTCGACGAGTACCACCGGCTGGAGGCCGCCGCCGGAGCGCTCGCCGGCGTCGGGGGGTCAGCCGTCCGCAAAGTAAGGGCCGCCGCCACCCCAGGCAAAAAAGGCCCCGGCCGCCCGCGGGGCTCCGCCGCGAAATCGGCGACCGCGACTAAACCGAGCAAAGCAGGCCGCCCCGCAAAACGTCGCGCCGGCCGTCGCAAAGGCAGCGGCACCCGTGCCGCGGAGGCCCTGGCCCTGGTGAAGGGTCAGCCCGGCATCACGATCCCGGAGCTCGCCTCGAAGATGGGTATCAAGCAGAACTACCTGTACCGCGTCCTGCCCGGGCTCGAGAAAGAAAAAAAGGTAAACAAGCAAGGCCGCGGCTGGCACGCGCGGGGTTAGGGACAGACGGCGCTGTAACGAGAGAGGGCG
>JAOPZM010000088.1 GCA_025964115.1 Solirubrobacterales bacterium | reverse complement strand
GAGGTCGTCGACCCGAGCGACGTGCCGTCGTCACTCCCCGCCGGCTGGGGCACCGGCGATCAGCACAAGCTCGCGGGGTCGCATGAGGACCACGAGCTCCCCGCCGGAACCGTCTAATCGCACCGCGGCGATACCGCCCTTCTTCAGGTCCAGGCGGCCGCCCGTCAGATCGCCCGCAACGCGCGACAGGTCGGGCTCGTGACCCACGAGCAGCAGGCAGCCATCGGCACCGTCGCCCTCGAGCGCCTCGAGCGCCTGCCGCGCGTCGAACCCGCTCGCCAGTGGCGGATGCTCCCGCAGGCGCTTTCGCTGCTGAGCGCTCCACGCCTCGGCTGCCAGCTCCGCGGTCTGACGTGCCCTGACCTTGGGGCTGAAGAGGATCGCATCGAATTTCACGCCGATCCGGGACACCGCGATTCCGGCAGCCCTGGCCTGGCGTTCGCCGCGCTCGGTCAGCCGGCGCTCGGCGTCGTTGCGCGTGCCATGAGGCTCGGCCTCGGCGTGACGTAGTAGCCAGAGCTGACGAGCCATCTCCTCTCGGCCTCCACCTTACCGTGCGACCCTCCTCGCACCTGCGCTCCCAGTCCTGCGCGCGAGCCGCCCGACCTCCTCCTTCGAGGGTGTACCTTGGAAGTTCGATGGCGACCAACACTCGGCAGATACAGAGCGATCAGGCGACCGTCCCGGACGCCGTGGCCGACGGCGGCGCGAACCCGGCGCTGTACCTGAATCGGGAGCTCTCCTGGCTCGACTTCAACGACCGCGTGCTGCAGTTGGCCGAGGATCAGCGACTGCTGCTGCTCGAGCGGGTCAAGTTCTGCGCGATCTACACGACCAACCTCGACGAGTACTACATGGTGCGCGTCGCCGGGCTGCGTGACCAGATCGACGCCGGTGTGGAGAACCCCAGCCAGGACGGCCGCAGCCCCTCCGAGACGATCGCGCTGATCCGCGAGGAGGTGCTCGAGCAGAGCCGGCGGCTGACCAGCGCCTTCGAAGGCCAGCTCCGCCCCGCCCTGGCCGATCATGGCATCCGCATCGTCGGTGTCGAGGAGCTCGACTCGGAGCGACGCACCGAGCTCGCGCGGCACTTCCAGAAGACGATCTTCCCGGCGCTCACCCCGCTCGCCGTGGCACCCGGCCGTCCCTTCCCCTACATCTCCAATCTCTCGCTCAGCCTCGCCGTGCTCGTGCGCGACCCCGTCACAGACCAGACCGTGTTCGCGCGTGTGAAGGTCCCCACCGAAATCCTGCCGCGCTTCGTGACCTTGAAGGCACCCGCGTCGGAGCCGACGCTGCTGGTGGCGCTGGAGGACGTGATCGCGCATCACCTCGACGCTCTGTTCCCGGGCATGGAAATCGCCGACTACGACGTCTTCCGCGTCACGCGGGACGCCGACCTGGAGGTCTCCGACGATGCCGCGGACCTGCTGCAGGCGGTCGAGGACGAGCTGCGCCGGCGCCGATTCGGTGAGCTCGTGCGCGTCGAGGTGGGCGCCCAGTGCTCGGAGCAGCTGCGCAACGAGCTGGCGGGGCTGCTCGGGGTCGAGGAGGAGGAGGTCTACCCCGTGGACGGCCTTCTCGACATGGGGGCGCTCTGGCAGATCGTCAAACTTCCGGGTCACTCAGAGCTCCGCGACGAGCCGCTCGTGGGGATCACGCACCCACGACTGTTGCGCCACGAGGGCGACCGTCCTGACGTGCTCGGCGCGATGCGGGAAGGCGACCTGCTCGTGCACCACCCGTACGTCTCCTTCGCCACCTCGGTCGAGCGCTTCGTGGAGCAGGCGGTTGCAGACCCGAACGTGCTCGCGATCAAGCAGACCGTCTACCGCACGAGCGACGACTCGCCGCTGGTGCCGGCGCTGATCGACGCGACCGAGCGCGGGAAGCAGGCCGTGGCGCTCGTCGAGCTCCAGGCGCGCTTCGATGAGCGCATGAACATCCACTGGGCGAAGGCCCTGGAGGAGGCGGGCGTGCATGTGGTCTACGGCCAGCCCGCATTGAAGACCCACGCCAAGTGCGTGCTTGTGGTGCGCCGCGAGGGCGACGGCGTGCGCAACTACGTGCACATCGGTACGGGCAACTACCACTCGGCGACCGCGCGGCTCTACACCGACTTCGGGCTGTTCACCACGGACGAGCAGATCGGCGCCGACGTGGCCGACATGTTCAACTACCTCACCGGCTTCGGCCGTCCGCTGCGCTACCGCAAGGTGCTGATGGCGCCCAACCACCTGCGCGAGGGCATCATCGACGAGATCGAGCGGACGATCGCCGCGCACTCCGAGGACTCGCCGGCGCGGATCGCGATGAAGATGAACTCGCTCGTCGACGGGCGCTGCATCCGCGCCCTCTACCGCGCCTCGCAGGCGGGCGTCACGGTGGACCTGAACGTTCGCGGCATCTGCTGCCTGCGACCCGGCATCGAGGGGATCTCCGAGAACATCCGCGTCGTGTCGATCGTCGGTCGGCTGCTGGAGCACTCGCGCGTGTACGCGTTCGAGCGCCAGGGCGAGCATACGATCTACATCGCCTCAGCCGACCTCATGCCCCGTAACCTCGACCACCGCGTCGAGCTCGCCGTGCCGATCGAGACGCAGGAGCTCCAGGCGGAGCTGCTCGACACGCTCGATCGCTGCTTCGCCGATAACCAGAGCTCATGGGACCTCGACAGCAGCGGCGTCTGGCACAGGCGCGCCCCGGGGCCCGGCGAGGAGCCGCGCAGCGTGCAGCAGGAGCTCGCCGAGCTGTATGCGGCGCGGGCCGCCACCGAGCGGCCGTCGG
>JAOPZM010000079.1 GCA_025964115.1 Solirubrobacterales bacterium | reverse complement strand
GGCGGTGATGGATCAGCTGATCGACTCCGATGCACGCGGCGCGCTGGTCGAGAAGCTCCAGACCGGCGCGACCGAGTTCCGGGCAAAAGGCGAGGCGCCGGCCGAGGAGCTCAACTTCGCCGACGACTCCGTGCGCTCCTCGGCGCGCACCGACGTGCCGATCCCGACGCCGCCCTTCTGGGGCGTGCGCGAGATACCCGTCGACCTCGAGGAGGTCTACCGCCATCTCGACACCCACGTCCTCTTCAAGCTGCACTGGGGCGGCCGCGGCGTCAAAGGCGAGGCCTGGCAGAAGCTCCTGAGCGAGGACTTCCGCCCTCGCCTCGAGCGGATGTGGCGCGAGCAGGACTACCTGCACCCGCGTGCGCTGCTGGGCTTCTTCCCCTGCTACGCGCTCGGCAACGACATCATCGTGCTCGACCCGGAGGACCGCACGACCGAGCTGACGCGCTTCGTCTGCCCCCGCCAGCCCAAGGGCGATCGCATCTGCCTAGCCGACTTCTTCCGGCCGGCGGTGGATGGAAGGGCGCCGGCCGAGCTTGACGTGATCGCCGTGCAGGCGGTCACGGTCGGCAGCGAGGTGACCGAGCTGATGGCGAGGCTCGAGGCCGAAGGAGAGTTCGCCGAGCAGCTGTTCGTGCACGGCCTCGGCGTGCAGACGGCCGAGGGGCTCGCGGAGTGGCTGCATTATGAGGGACGCCGCATGCTCGACATCCCGGCCACGCAGGGCCGCCGCTACTCCTGGGGCTACCCCGCCGTGCCCGAGCAGAGCGAGCACCTGAAGGTGGAGAAGCTGCTCGACCTGTCCCAGATCGGCATGACGATCACCGACGGCTATGCGCCCAACCCCGAGCAGTCGACGCTCGCGCTCGTCGCACACCATCCGCAGGCGATCTACTTCGGCACGCGGCAGGGGCGCCTGCTGCCCGAGGGCTCGCCCGACGACGTGATCCGCGGCTCGAGCCGCGACCCCTCCCTGTTCGGCGAGCTGGAGGACAGCGACCCGCCCGACGGAGCGGTCGAAGAAGAGGACGAGCCGGCGATGGCCGGCTGAGCGAGGAGCTCAGTCGTCGTCGCGCGGAGGCGGGCGAAACAGGATCCGCTTGACCTCCACCGCGGACCCCCCGCCGAGGCGAAGTGCGGTCTGGAAGCCCTCGGCCCCGAGCTCGCCCGCGTCCAGGGCGCGCCGCAGCTCGTTCAGAGCCGCCGCGTCCTGCTCCTGGACCTGGTCGCGCGTGGTCTCGATCAGGATCAGATGGCGCGGGCGCTTGTGCGCCGCGGCCACGCGCACGAAGGCCTCGCGGTCTGAGGCGCCGAGGCCATCGAGCGCCAGCACCACCGTCTCCCGGTTCTCGAGGCGCTTGGCGACGGCGGCTGCCAGGAGCTCCGCGGCACGCGACTCGAGCTCCTCCGCGGCGACGCGCCCCTCGAGCAGCGCGCGGACCTTGCCCAGCGACAGCAGCGACGCCCGGTCCTCGATCAGGCGCTCGAGGAAGCGGTCGCGCTCCGCCGGGGAGGCCGAGACGACGATCAGCAGGCTTCCGGGCGAGTAGCGCAGCCGGTCGGCCGGAGTGAGTACGCGGCAGTGCACCGTGAGGTCTGGCGGCCGCTGCGGAGCGCCGTCGCGGCGTGGCCGATCCGAGGACCAGCCGGTTCGCTCGTCATCTGAGATCTTGACGCTGCGCGCCGGGGGTCGTGAAGCCATTCCCCCATCATGCCCTAACGCCGCGCCAAAGCCCGCCACCCTCCGGAGAGGCTAGGCCGGGAGCGGAGCGCCCGCGCCGATCAGGGCGAGCTTCGCCTCCCGATCGAGCGCCTTGATGCGCGCCTCCTCGCGGCGGGCGGCGGTCCGGTCTTCCATCGGCAGCACGAGCGCGAGCTCCACCGGCAGGCGGCTCGCGGTGTAGCGGCTCCCCTTCCCGGACTGGTGACGGGCGAGGCGGCGAGCCACATCGCTGCTCCAGCCCGTGTACAGCGTGCCGTCGGCGCAGCGCAGCATGTACACCCAGGCCTCGGTCATCGTCCGTCGATACGCCGCGCGGGCGCGCCCACCTGCTTGGCGTCCTATCCCCGGACCCCGGCGAGTCGATCCGCCGCGCCCTGCACCCCCGCGCCGTCCGGCAGCGGCGGGAGCTTAACCGGTGTCGCATGCATCGTGCGCAGGCGGACTTCCCTCCAGGAAAGACCCTCGTTGACGAGCGCCGGCAGCCCCATTATCAGCGCCGTCGCGACCTCCACCAGCTGCAGCACGATCCCGTAAGCGATGGCATTGGGGGTCGAGACGTGGTAAGCACCGACGAGCACGGCCACGCATGCGGCCTGGAACACGCCGACGTTCGCCGGCGTCGCCGGTATCACCGCGGTCACATTCACGGCGAACAGCACGGCCGCGGCCCCGGCGACGCCCGCGCGGGCGTCGAGCCCGAGGCCCCTCAGCAAGAGCCAGCAACTCATCAACTGCAGCGCCCAGGCCGCGAGCTGGACCGTAGAGGCCAAGAGCGCCTGGCGCGGGTGCGCGAAGAGGCGCAACCCGTCCCGTGCCCGCGAGAGCGCAGGGCGCAGCGCCAGCATCAGCCCCTGCATGCGCCTGGAAGAGGAGACGGCGGCGCGCGGCAACAGCGCTGAGGCGAGCAACACAAGCGCAAGCACGCCCAGAGGCGCGAGCGCGGCGGCGATAAGCGCGCCGTCGTGACCGCCGAGGAGCCCCACGCTCGAGAACATTGCTGCGCCGAGCAGGGTGAGAGCGACAAGGTTCAATAAGGTCTGGGAGACCATCGTGCCGAGCACGACGGGCAGCGTCTCGCGCGCACGGCCGACGCGCCGAGCGACGATCAGCGCGCGCGAGGGCTCGCCGAGTCGCGCGGGCAGGGTCGCGGACATCAGCACCCCGATGAAGGTTCCCTGCATCGCGTCCCTCCGTTTTGCCCGCCGCCATGTGGGCGCGGCCGTGAGAATCGCATGCCAGGCCAGCGCACGGGCGAACATCGCTGTGCACATCACGCCGAGGCCCGCCGCGATCAGGCCGGGCTTGGAGGCGAGCAGGCTCGCTGCGACACGATCGACTCCGATGGTCGAGAGCGCAAGCAGCGCGAGCGCGAGTCCCCCGAGAGAGGACGCGAGCACGGCTACTCGGCGTACGCCGCGCCGGCGGCGCCCGCAATGCGGGGCACGGGTGTCGACTCTGCTGTGCGCCTCGAGGCTCGGGAGCCGCTCGGCCGGGACGCGCGGTCGCAGGTCACTCGGCGCGAAGCCGTGACGCACCGCGGCGCGCCCGATGCGCGTCGCCGGCGAGCCGATGACACGGGCCGCGTCATAGGAGTCGAGCACCTCGGCGGCGATGCGCGGCCAGGCGAACCGCTCGGCCCGCTCCCGCGCGGCGCTCGCCATGCGCTCGCGCAGAGGCTCGTCGAGCGCGAGCAGGCGCAGCGACTCGGCGAGCGCGATCGCATCGCCCGGTGCGACGAGCAACCCGTCGCTGCCGTCGCGCACGACGTCGCGGTAGCCGGGGATGTCCGATGCGACCACGGGCGTCGCGGCGGCGAACGCCTCGGTTAGGACCATGCCAAAGCTCTCGCCGTGCAGCGATGGCGCACAGAGGACGTCCGCCCGGGCGAGCTCGTCGAGCTTGCGCTGCTCTGAGACCTTCCCGAGCGCGTGCACGCCTCGATCGTCGAGCATCATGTGCGCCACCTCCTCGCGGCCTGCGCCGACGAGCGTGAGCGTGGCGGGAATGTGCTCGCGCAGGGCCTCGAACGCGCGCAGCAGGACGGGTAGGCCCTTGCGCTCCACTGCCTGGCCGATGAACAGGAGCCGCAGCGCCGGGTGCGTCTCGGCAGGCGCAACCTCAGATTGCAGGCTGGGCTGCTGTTCAGCGGCAGCGTGGGCCTCGAGTACATGTACGCCGTTGGGGACGATCCGGTAGCGGCCGCCGTAGAAGCGCCGGGCCGTCCAGGCGGCCGCCTCCGAGACGGCGATGCGCACGTGGAGGCGGTTCATGCGCCGGCGTCCTCCGAGCACAACGGCGGCCGTCCCGTTGGTGATGAGGTTCTCAGAGTAGGTGTGGAAGGTGCCCACGAGCGGCAGCTCGCCCGCGGACAGCAGCGCATCCCAGCCGACGACGGGCACCACCGGCTCGTGGAGGTGCGCGACGTCATAGCCGCCGTGGCGAAGCTCCCGGCGCAGCGTCTGGACGGCGTATGGGGAGAGCGACACGTTGGAGACGGCGCCGTTGGCGGCTATGCCGACGGTGCGCCCCAGCGAGACGAAGCGCTCGGGCTCCGGCCGCCGCTGTGGGCGAGCGCCGCGGTGCAGCCGGCGCGAGAGCGAGTCGTCGGGATCGAACGGCGCGAGGATCCACGCTTCGTGGCCGCTCTGCGCGAGCTCTGAGGCGAGCGCCTCGATGTGCCGGGTCACGCCACCCGGGTACGTCCAGGAGTACGGCGACACGAGCGCGATCCGCACAGCGGACACTCTATCCGCTGAGCAGGCAGTGCCGGCGGGAGAGTGCTTGAGGGGTGCGATAATCGCCGCTGTGAGTGCTCGACACTTCGTCAAGTACACGTTCCTGAAGCTCGACCCGGCATGGCGGCGTCTCGATGACGAGCGGCGCGCCCAGGACAAGCGCGAGCTGATGGCCGCATGCGAGGACTTCGCCGACGGCCACCTGCTCCAGGCCTTCTCGCTCGTCGGTACGCGCGGCGACGCGGAGCTGCTGCTCATCTCCGAGGCGGAGAACCTCGACCGGATCCACGAGTTCCATGTCGTGCTGGCGCAGAGCGGCCTGATGAAGTGGTCGCAGATCCCCTACTCGTTTCTGGGGATGCGCAAGAGCTCCGAATACTCCGAAGACGAGCGCCTGATACCGCGGGCATTCAGAGGCAGGTACGTCTTCGTCTACCCGTTCGTGAAGTCGCGCGAGTGGTACGCCCTCCCGGCCGAGGAGCGCTGGCGCGTCATGCAGGGCCACATTGCGGTGGGACGCGAATACCCGGGGGTGGACAACCACACGACCTACTCCTTCGGGCTCGACGACCAGGAGTTCGTGGTGGCGTTCGACACCGATGACGTGGGGACGTTCCTCGACCTCGTGCAGCGCCTGCGCACCACCGAGGCTTCGCGCTACACCGTCCGCGACACGCCGAGCTTCACCTGCATCGCTATGTCGCTGGAGCGGGCGCTGAACGCGCTCGACGGCGAGCCGGTGCATCTCGAGACGGCGCTACCGGCGGGCTGAGGCGCCTCGGTGGCCAAGCGCGCCCCGGCCGCCAAGTCGACCGCGAAGGCCGCGACCGCGCCCCGGGGGCGCCCGTCGGCGGCCTCCCAGCGCAAAGCGGTCGCGCATCTGAGGGCGGCCGACCCGGTGCTCGCGCAGCTGATCGCCGCCGTCGGCCCGCTCACCGACGCGCGCGATGGGCGACCGGGCCCGAGTGACCACTATGGCGCGCTCCTGCGCTCGATCGTCGGACAGCAGCTGTCGGTGCTCGCCGCCCGCGCGATCTACGGGCGGCTGATCGGACGCTTCGACGGCCGCCCGCCGACGCCCGAGCAGATACTCGCCGACGATCCCGAAGAGCTGCGCGCCGCCGCGGGACTCTCGCGCGCCAAGGTGGGCTTCCTGCGCTCGCTCGCCGAGCACGTGGTCTCAGGCGAGCTCGAGCTCGACCTTCTGGATGCGCTGCCCGACGAGGAGGTGATCTCCGAGCTCGTCGCCGTCAAGGGTCTGGGCCTGTGGTCGGCGCAGATGTTCCTCATGTTCCACTTGGAGCGCCCGGACGTTCTGCCCGTCGGCGACCTCGGCATCCGCAGGGCGATCGAACGCGGATACGGGCTGCCTGAGCTGCCGCTGCGGGCGCAGATGGAGCAGATCGCCGAGCCATGGCGCCCCTACCGCACGCTTGCCTGCCGGTATCTGTGGCGCTCGCTGCAGAACGAGCCCGGGTAGAGCCCGCAAACCACCCACGGGTCAAGCCAGCGCTGAGCAGGCGACGCGCAGGGCCTTTCCCGACCCCACGCGTCGCTGCATCCAGGTGCTACTTCGATTTGATCTCCAGCGATTCTTCGCCTTCGATCACAATCACCTGCGTTTCGTCTCTCAGCGTCAGCCCGGCCTGTTCGGTTATGGGCGGTGCGATACCCACGATCCTGTTGGTGATCAGGGTGTCTTTCGTGCCCGATTCGAACTGTTCCGGGTTCTGTTTGCCGGCGACAGCCTTGTAGATCAGTTTGAATGCCGCCACCATGTTGTTGGTGGGCTTGATCTGGCCGATCACCGAGCCTTCAACCGTCCACGGTTCGCCAACGCCGGTTTCCGGCGGGCCGCCGCACGTGAAGGCCAGCAGGACGGTCGACGGGGCTTTCGGCTTCAGGTCCAAGCCCACCTTCGGTCTTTCGCCGCCTTCGATGAACCCCAGTTCGCCTTCGACTGGCTGTTCGGATTTGATTTCCGCCTGTCCGGTCGGGCTCGTCTGGCAGCTTTTACCGGCGGCATCCAGGCAACCCCCGAACAGAAGGTTGACCGACGCGGTTTTCGGGCCGGTCCATTCACCGGTGAACTGACCGGAGCCACACTGGAGTTTCACTTTACCGACCGTTTCCAGCGTCACCAGGCCGATGAGGCCAGCGAATTTCGGGGCAGCCCCCGGGCCCGGTTCCCATTCGAACGCGCCTGTGTGGCTAGGACTCGGTATCACGCAGGCTTTGTATTTGTAAGCGCCGGTTTTCGAGGCGGTTTTTGTGCATCGCCCGACTTCAGGCACTGCCGCCGACGCTGAAGCCGCCGCGAACGCACCCACCGCGAGCGTGGCAGCAAGAACTCCCATCACTACCTTGATCTGTCTCATCTGTCCCTCGCTCCCTTCATGCAGTACGCCCTCTCCAAGGGTGCTCACCGGACCACGCGCGGGGCTTTTCCGGCCCCGCGCGTCGCTCCGATCTCCAGGCTATTTCGATTTGATCTCCATCGGTTCTTCGCCTTCGGCGAGGATGGTCTGAGTCGTTTCGCCTTTCAGCGTCAGCCCGGCCTGTTCGGTTATGGGCGGTGCGATACCCACGATCCTGTTGGTGATCAGGGTGTCTTTCACGCCCGATTCGAACTGTTCCGGAATCTGTTTGCCAGCAACTGCCTTGTAGCCCAGTTTGAACGCCAACTTCATGTTGTTGGTGGGCTTGATCGAGCCGATCACCGAGCCTTCGACCGTCCAAGGTTCGCCCACGCCCACTTCCGGCGGTCCTCCGCACACGAAGGTCAGCAGGACCGTCGACGGGGATTTCGGCTTCACATCCAGGCCCACGACCGGTTTTTCGCCGCCCGCGATGAAGCCCAGTTCGCCTTCGAGCGCCTGTTCGGTTTTGATGTCTGCCTGGGCCGTCGGACTTGTCTGGCAGCTCTTTTTGGTGGCGCCGTTCAAGCAACCACCGAACAAGAGGTTGAGAGACGCGGTTTTCGGGCCAGTCCATTCACCCGAGAATTCACCGGACCCACACTTCACCGTTGCTTTGCCGACGGTTTCCAACGTCACCAGGCTGATCAGGGCCGAGAATTTGGGTTTCGGGCCCGGTCCCGGTTCGAATTCGAACGGGCCGTTGTGCCCCGGACTCGGTATCACGCAACTTTTGTATTTGTAGGCGCCGGTAGGGGCCGTGAGTCTCGTGCACCTCCCGACTTCCGGCACCGCCGCCGACGCCGAAGCGCCTGCGAGCGCGCTCACGGCGAGCACGCCGGCAATACATACCCCAACCATCCCGGTCTTCCTCATATCTCCCTCTTTCTACTTCGCTTTGATCTCGAGCGGTTCTTCGCCTTCGGCGAGAATGATCTGCGTTTCGCTTCTGAGCGTCAGTCCGGCCTGTTCGGTTTTCGGCGGTTCGGCACCGACGATCCTGTTGGTGATGAGCGTGTCTTTCACCCCAGATTCGAACTGTTCCGGGACCTGTTTGCCAGCGGTCGCCTTGTAGATCAGCTTGAATGCCGGGGTCATGAGGTTCGTTGGCTTGATCTGGCCGATCACAGAGCCTTCAACCGACCACGGTTCGCCCACGCCCGTTTCCGGGGGCCCTCCGCACGTGAAGCTCAGCAGCGTCGTCGACGGAGATTTCGGCTTCACATCCAAGCCCACGACAGGTTTTTCCCCGCCCTGGATGAACCCCAGTTCGCCTTCCAGCGCCTGTTCGGTTTTGATGTCTGCCTGCGCCGTGGGACTTGTCTGGCAGCTCTTGCCTGCGGCGCTCAGGCAACCCCCGAACAGGAGATTGACAGACGCCGTTTTCGGCCCGGTCCATTCACCGGAGAACTGACCGGAGCCACACTTGAGTTTCACTTTGCCGACCGTTTCCAACGTCACCAGGCCGATCAGGGCCGAGAACGTCGGTTTCGGGCCCGGTCCCGGTTGCCATTCGAACGCGCCCGTGTGCCCGGGAGCCGGTATCACGCAACTTTTGTATTTGTAGGCGCCGGTAGGGGTAGCGCCTTTTTCGCATCTCCCGAGTTCCGGCAGCGACGCCGACGCTGAAGACACGGCGAAGGCGCTCGCAGCGACCGCTACGGCGACGCCCAACCCCACCATCTTGATCTTGCTCCTCATATCTCGACTGCTCCTTTTCCCCGGCAGCTAGACGATGGGCTATGCGTCCCCGGCCCATTCGGGGGACTCCGGACCATGGCATACCCCGAGAAACCCCCGCGTACGTTCTGGCTGTTACCCGAGTGAGCCGTATCCCAAACCCGCGAGGGCTTGGGTCGACGATGCGCAGGGTCAGCCACTGTCGTCTTCGAACTATCCCTGTCCGACGTCTGCTGTCCCCCTTCCCTGAGAGCTCAGTGGCCTTTCTTGGGGCTCGCTTTCTTCGCCTTGTACTTCTTTCGCGCCCGCGCTTCGCAGGCCGTGCGCTTCTTCTTGTTGTGGTTGAACTGCTTCCTGCAGGACTTCAGAGCTTTGGCGAGCAGCTGCGCCCGCGTGAGCGCCTTCGCTTTTTTCGGACAGCCCGTGACGCCGATGCGCGTGCTCTGGTTGACGACGTCACCGTTCTGAGCGGTGATCGTCGTCGGCATGATCAGCGTCTGCGTGCAGAGGTTGGTGATCGCGCCCAGCGCCGAGTGCGGGCTCTCGGGAAGCACCGTTTCAAAGGTCGTGAACGGGGCGTCCGGCAGGGCGTTGAACGTCGAGCTCGTGATCCCTTTTTTGATGTCGGTCTGCCCGTCGAGGATGATCGTGACCCCTTCGCCCTGCAGCACGAACTCGATGTCGGGGAATGCCGCGTTGCCGTGTGAGACCAGATAGGCGGGGCCCGAGAGCGGGTTCTTGAATACCGGAGTGTGGATCGTGGCGGTCCCGATGTTCGAGCCTTCGTCACACGCGGCCGGGTTGGCTTCGAAGATGCTGTCGCGGCAGGCTTTCTGGATCGTCGTGAGCCTCGAGGGCAGCGCTATCGGGAGGACCACCTTGGTTTTCGCGATATTCGCCTGCCCAAGACCGGGCGAGGCCACTTTGACGGTCAGGCTGGCGCCGTTGAGTTTGCTCGTTTTCGCCTCGGTGCTCGCCGCGAACGTGGGGTGGAACGGGAGCTTCGCGCAGTTCGCGACCTGGAAGGGTGAGGAGACATTCGCACTCCCGCCCTGGGCCCCGCCAAGCGTCCCGGTGATCGCCATCGGGGTGCAGTTGGTCGGGTTGAACTGGAAGCCAGGCCGGTCCACGACCACGGTGGTCCGCTGCAGCTGCACCGGAATGCCCGCTTTCCCGACGGACGCCGTTTCGACCATCGTCGGCACGGCGCCGTGGATGGTGACCACGGCTGTGTACGGGTCGACGTTGATGGTCGAGCGCACGATCACCTTGCCGAGGTTGAATGGGCCGGCGACCGCCGGGGTCACGATCGAGATGCCGAAGGGGCCGCCGTTGTAGGGACCGGTCAGATACACCTGGCCGGGGAGCGTGAACGGGTCGGCGCCGAGGCCTGAGCTGGATGTGGCGTGGCCGACCAGGCTTTCGGGGCCACAGGATCCCTGAGCCGCCTGTGGTTCGGGGCAGGGCGTCACCGAGGCGAGTATCGCGGCCATGCCCGGCGGCAGGTGCATCGTGATCGAGCTCAACGCCTGATCGCCGTCGGCCCGGCCGAGCGTCAGGCTGAACGGCGTGAAGCCACCCGCCTGGTTGTTCGTGCTGCCCGCCGAGAAGGACGGCGAGAAGGGCTGCGGGTTCGAGCACGCGGCTCCTCCCGGGCCGGAGGTGACCGCGAAGCTCGAGGAAGGCGTCGCCGCTTCGTTGCCCGACCACGGTGTGAACGAGGTGGCGGTCGTGTAGGTGCCGCACAGCGGTGGAGTCGTCACCGACGCGCGTGGCCCACCGAAGAAGTTCAGTTCCAGCTCCTGGAACGGCACAGGCGGCGTGTTTTCGAACGTCGAGACGAGCTGCCCCGTCACCGGGTTCGGCGTCACCTTCCCGGCGAGCTTGACGAGCACGTTGGAGACCGGATCCCTCGCGATCAGGTAGAGCACGAGCGGCGATTTGAAGGGATTGGTGTTCTGCCTGGCCAGGTAGACCGAGCCTTCGAGTTTGTTGGGCAGCAGCGGCGTCGTGATCGTCACGGTGCCGACCTTGGACGCATCAGGACATTCGGGCACGGCGGGCGAGAATTCGTTGTTGTTCGTCTGGAACTGTTCTTCGAGTCCGATGAAGCCCACCTGCGCGGCGGAGCAGGCCAGCAGCCCATCTGAGGCGGCCGGGTTGAGCAGCACGCCTTCGGGCAGCGCCACGGTCGTCGCCTTGACATCGGCCTCTGCCAGCCCGGACGCCGACAGTGTCGAGTCCTGCGGCACCTTGACGTCCACCTTCAACCCGGTTGGCGTGTTGCCCGCCTGCGTTTCCGGTTCGACGCTCAGCGTCGAACTGAACGGCAACGTGCCGCATCCTTCGAGCGCGGGCGATGTCGATGCCTTGCTAACGAAGTGCCCAGGTTCAAGCCAGGAATCTGCGCGCGCCACTGTTTCCAGCGGCTGCGAGCAGTAGGTCGGCAGGCTCAGGAAAGGCGCGGGGTTACGCGTTTCCGGTGGTCCGCATTTTTCGCCCCCTTCGGTAGCGTCAAGCCCGCTTTCCACGCACGGCCAACCGCGCGAGGCATCATGCCTCGCATCGCCGGGTACTCCCCAGATCGTAACCTCGCTGCTCAGCACGTCGGCGAGCTGCGAGGCGTTGCTCACGGTCGCCACCACTCCGTAGTCCTTGCCGGTGCGTACCGACGTGTCCAGCACGACCTTCACATGGAGAAGCGAGAAGCCGAGTCGCGCCGGCTCGCCCGGTGCCGGGACGAGGTTGAAGACAGGGACCGAGCGAGTCGCCACGTGAAAGTGGGTCGGTTCGTTGATGGTCACGACCGCAACGCCGAGCGCCGTATCGGATGGGCAGGCGTTGATGAAGTTCCCGGACGGTATCTCTGTCGCGAAGTCCTTTTCCGAGCAAGGCGCAACGGCTTGAGGATTTCCGAGCAGGCCAGGCGGCAGGTCAAGCTGAATGTCCTTCGCGAGAGCAGGTGCGGACGGCTGCCGTTCTGCGACCAGTTCGTTCACTTCGAACGACTGGTTGAGGTCGAGCGTGGTCGTCATCTGGAAAGGGTGCTCGCCAGCCTGAGTGTCAGCCGTGCCATCTTCGTTTTCAATGGTGAGTTTGGCGTTTTCGATACCAAACGGCGTGCTGCCGCCAGCCTTCACTTCGACGTTTTTTCTCAGAGGCGGCGGAGCAGGCAGTTCCGCGCCAGCCGCTACGTCGCCACCTTCGACTGTGGCTTCGTTGGGATATTCGCCCGGTGCCAGGCTGCTGCTCACTTCGACCTTGATTTCCATTTCGAGTCGTTCGTAGGGCGCGAGGCCTGCGGCGAACGTACAGCGCAGCGGCTTGCCTTCTGCCAGTTCCGCCGTCGAAGGGCATTTCATCCTGTCGCTTTCCGTGAATCTCTGAAACTTGTGGCCTTCGATCGCCTTTGCTTTCAACCCAGCGGGCAGCGTGTCCGTGATCGCGATCGGGTGTTTTTCGCCGCTGACCGCCACCGCACCGAGATCTTGGGCTGACACCGTGATCTCGGCTTCCGTGCCGGGGATCAGGAAGGTTGGAGCGGCAGTGGAGTCCAGACGCCACCAGGCGCATCCTTCTTTCTTGCACACTTCGCTGTGGCCTTCAGCAGACGCCTGACTCGCACCAACCGACAACGCCAGCAGCACCACGGCCGCGACGCCGAGCGGTGAGAGGCGAGCGGAATCTCTGAATCGCCTCCGCGCCATCATTTCTTCGCCTTGGCGTGGTGGTTAGTGGTCTTCTTCCCATACAGCCGTCGGGCTTGCCTTTCGCACGCGGCGCGCTTTTTCTTCTTGCTCTTGCTCTTGCCCTTGTACTTCTTCTGGCACGCCTTGAGTGCTTTCGCGAGCTTCTGGGCGTTCGTCAATTTCTTGGGCGGTTTGGATTCGTGCAATCCACGCGTTTCGACGCTGCCGGCGTTGCCGGGCCCTGAGAAGGTGGCGCTCGTCGGCGCCCCGCCGAAGCCCGCCTGCGGAGAGGTCGGCGGCCTGCACGTTGCTTCGTTGCTACACGGTGGCGGTGGTGGCGGCGGCGGAGTGATGCACGGCGACGCTTCGGTGCATACGCGAGCGTCGTAGAGGTCGAAGGAGCTGTCGCGATCCGAGGAAACAAGCTGCTGGGACGTGATGAAGAAGACGTCGTTGCCGCTCGGCGTTGCGTCGATGAATGCCGATTCCTGTTTCGAGCTGCCTGAGGAGATGAGGGCGACGCAGCCAGCGCTGATCGTGCAGCCGCCGACCCCTGCCGGCTCGTACTGGTAGACGTCCTCCTTGCCGTTCGTGTCCTTTTCGACGAGCGCTTCCGGAGAATTGAAGAACAGCCGGCCCTGATCGGAGAGGTAGCGAGATTGGTAGGGCGCGAAGTCGACGTTGAGCGGCGTCCACCCTGGGATGCTTCCAGCTAGCCACCGTTCGTTCCAGATCTGCGGACGATCGACGAGCAGACCATTTCCTTCGCCGGATCTCTCCGTGTCCAATACTCCGTGGGGCTGTTCGCCCAGCTTGCACGAGGCGCACACCATGTGTCCCGTGGACGCGTCGTAGACGAAGACCTCCTCGTCGTGGGCGCCTTCAGCCTTCGAGTTCGCGTCCACATTGTTGTAGCCCGTCAGGGACCTTTCCGACATGAAGGCCACGAACCGGCCGTTCGGCGACACACGGGACGTTAGCCTCCCAAGGTGTATTTCGGGATTTCGGAGCCAGTCCGGTTCATCGTTCTTGGAGAGCGCCGCAATAAACGTGCTCTGCCATTTTTTCGCTTCGCTGCTGTAGTGGTCGACGTACAGGTTGCACGTTTCGCCCGGCACCTGTTGGAGGCAGGATCCCTGCGCCGCGGGCGAGGCGAGTATTCCGTTTGCGACGAAATAGACCGACGAGCCGTCTTCGCTCGCTCCTAGGACGGTCCCCAGGACATCGGCTGGTCCGCCCGACGAGTGGGAGGTGAGGTCGGTCAGTACGGGTTTCCCTTCCGGCCCGACCGGTTCGAACTCATAGAGGTCCGCGGGAGTGTTCGGGCCGGTCGGGTTCAGCGTGGAGTCTTCGGTCAGGCGCACGGTATCGGTGAAGAACACCCGGGACCCATCATTGCTGGCTGCCTGGAACTGGACCTGTTCGAGTGCCGGTTCTGGTTCCGTGGGATCTTTTAGAGGGGGAACCGGGGCGTTGACCTCAATAGTCTTCCCGGCTGTCACGTCACGCATGTAGAGACGGTTCTTGTCTTTGGTCGTCCAGAAGACGCGAGAGCCGTCCTTTGAGATCGCATGCCTGACGTTGCGGGCGGATCCGCTACCGAAGCCGAGTTCGGGGTCGGCTTCTTCTTCAGCTTCCGCCGCGGTCCCGTTGGGTAGCACACTTACGAGCTGTAGCGGCTTGCCGGATTGCCACTCGTACAGACCGCCTTCGTAGACCCCTTCTGGTTCGCGTAGAGCTTCGGTTAGAAAGGTCTTAACGGACAGGAACACGACATGGCTCATGTCAGGTGTCGCGCCGATGAACGCGAGCTGTCCGCCGAATGCGGCGTTGATCGTGTCGTTTTCGGCGGTGACAAGCGGTTGGTAGCACGTGGCCGGCGTCGCCGTGCAGGTCGCGTTATGGCGCGCGTAGAGTCCCCGTTCTTCCTTTTCGACGCCTGGCACAAGCGGTGGTTCCTGCAGGGTGTGGAACCCGTTGGGCGCCACGAGCGCGGTGGATAGGTCGGCGCTGAAGAATTGATACTCCTGCGGCTGCCCCGACGGGAAGCCTTCCGCTTTGTTGTGCGGCGTCACGATGTCCTGTGCGGACCAGCCTTCCGAGCCGCGCTCGCCTATGACCTGCGTGCCTTCTGGGCTCTGGTTGCCTTCGGGCTGTGGGACCACCGGCGCATCGGCGACGTAAGTGACCGCATTTCCGTCTTCGGAGGCCTGCATGATCCCGCCGGCCGGACCTCCAGCCGCGTTGAATCCGCCGATGGCTTCGATTCCGGCGCCACCCTTTTCCGGCGGTGAGACCATCTCCCATGCGCGGTTGTCGGGCAGCAGGCCGATGGCCGAAGGCAACGTGTTGAGGATCCCCGTCCCTTCAGCCGTACAGCTCTGCCCGCCGACGCCACAGTCATTTTCCGCTACGACCCGGAAGTAGTACGTGGTCGCGGGAACCAGGTCTTCCGGTTCAACACTGATCGTCACGTCGCCGAAGCCCGAGCCGAGATCTTTCCCGGGAGGCGTCGTAAGCGGGAGCGTTTTGCACGAAGCCGGTGTTTCCTTACAGTTGACGGTGCCGTACTGGAAGTACGCATGGGTATCGGCTCCATGGGGATCGACCAGCGCATTGAGTCTGGCCGACGTCGGCGTGAGGTTCTGCGAGGAAACGCCGTCGACTGTCGGCGCCCCGGGTGTGTGTTCAGGTCCAAAGACCTCGACCTGGTTGGTTTCGCTGTCGGCGACATAGACCGTGTTGGCTTTTGAGTTGACCGCGACACCCGTGCCGTGGGCTAGGTGCCCGGGGCCGAAACTCTGGATGAGCGCTCCAGTCGAGTCAAATGCAGTCACCTTGTTTACATTGTCCAGATAGACGGCGCGGCTTGAGAGGTCCACCGCGACCGCGGTGGTCTGTTCGCGATCAAGCGCCCTAGTCAACACTTCCCCGGAGCCATTGAGCTTCGCGACTACCGAAACTTCTTCTTCGCATTCCTGTTCGCTGTTTTGGCGCACTGTGGCGATGTACAGGGATTCGCCTTCGGGGCCTACCGCGAACCCAGGCCGTGCTTCGAATTCACAGCCGGCTTCGGCCGAAATTCTCGTGACGAATTTGCCGGCTTTCAACTTAATGACAAGTGATTCTTTATAGACGTAGAGGCTGCCTGTGGCATCCACAGCAATCCCACGGATTTCCCCAAATTCTTCTTTGGGGAATTCTGTGCCTTCTCCTTCTTTGTAGCGTTTGATGGTCCCGAGCAGTGTGGTGCCCGCCGCGTTGTACTTACGGATGACGTTTTCGCCGTTTTCTTCAACCGCAACGTAGACGTCGCCTTTGGACGGAGTAGTGGAGTTGTCAACGGCGATGCCCCCCAGTTCGGGGAACGGGACTGCGAATGCAGATGCAAACGCACACGAGGACGTGGTGCAGCTGAACCGCTCGACGCGACCGTTGCCCTTGTC
>JAOPZM010000011.1 GCA_025964115.1 Solirubrobacterales bacterium | reverse complement strand
CCGCGGTGCCGGACGGCGCCGGGGCCACCACAGCACCCGTGCTCGGCCGGGGCGGCGGCTGGGAGGAGCGCTGGCCCGCGTCCACGGCGGCCGCTCCACATCCCGTGAGCGCGGGCAGGGCCAGCAGGCACGTCCACGCCAAGATCGCGCCGCGGCGGTCCCGTCTCATCCGAGGAAGGCTAGCGTGGGCGTCCGCCGCCCAGCCCCGCTACCCTGGACGGATGCCTGACGAAGTCACGGCCGTCCAGATGCGCCCGCATCTGCGGCTTCTGCACGGGATGCGCCGCCCCGCCAACTGGCTGCAGCTGGTGCGCTTCGGGCTCGTCGGGGGGCTCGGCTTCGCCGTCAACCTCGCGGTCTACGCGTTCTGCGTGCACGTGGCCGGGCTCGACTACCACGTGGCGGCCGTCGCCGCCTGGCTGGTGGCGGTGATGAACAACTTCGTCCTCAACCGTCACTGGACGTTCGACGCCCGCGATGGCAGGGTCCACTTCCAGGCGATGCGCTTCCTCGTCGTGAGCGTCGTGGCCTTCGGCGTCAGCCTGCTGCTGCTGACCGTGTTCGTGGAGGCCGGAGGGATCGCGAAGGTGCCGGCACAGGCGCTGGCGGTTGCCACTTCGATGCCCCTCAACTTCCTCGGCAACAAGCTCTGGAGCTTTCGCAGCGAGGTCGAGATATTCTCGGCCGAGGCCTGAGCGCGGCGCCTGGCGAGCTATTGGCCGGCGCTTAGTTGGTACCTATACTCTGGCTCCACCCCTCGGAGGATCTTTGTGCAGGAGATGGTCATCTACGGCGTCAGCTTCGACATGGTTGGCAAGCAGCCGATCGTGCTCCTGAAGACGGTTGACGGCAACAAGTTCCTCCCGATCTGGATCGGCCATCCCGAGGCCGCGTCGATCCTCATGAAGCTCCAGGGCGCCGGCACGCCCAGGCCGATGACACACGACCTGTTGTGCGACATCCTCGGCGAGCTCGACGTCAAATGCACACAGGTCTCCGTCACCGAGCTGCGCGAAAACACGTTCTTCGCGTCGATCACCCTCAGCGTCGCCGGCCGTGAGCTCGAAATCGACTCGCGCCCCAGCGACGCGATCGCCCTGGCGGTGCGCTCCGGCGCCCCCATCTATGCCGCCGAGGAGGTCATCTCCGAGTCGGCCATCGAGTTCGAGCACGACATCGAGGAGTCCGAGGACGTCGTCGAGAAGTTCAAGGAGTTCCTCGATCAGGTCTCACCTGAGGACTTCGCCGCCGGCGATTCCTAGGACGACCGTCCTAACGTGTGAGGGCGCTGGCGAGGATCCGGCCGACGAGCTCGTCGAAGCCGATCCCGGCCGCGTCGGCGGCCTGGGGCAGCAGGCTCGTTTCAGTCATGCCCGGGATCGAGTTCGTCTCGAGCACCGACAGCTCGCCGCTCTGCTCGTCGAGCATCAGGTCGACGCGTGCCACCCCGTGGCACCCGAGCAGCCGGTACGTCTCGAGCGCGAGCTGCTGCGCGCGCGCAGTCGTCTCGGTGTCGAGCTGGGCCGGGCACACGAAGGTGGTCATACCGATCTCGTATCGGGACTCGTAGTTGTAGAAGTCCTCCTCCCGCGGGATCGCCTCGACGACCGGCAGCGCCAACGGCCCGCGGGCGGGCGGGCTTCCATCCATCGGGTCGAGCACCGACACCGCCAGGTCGCGGCCCTTCACATAGCGCTCGATCAGGATCTTGCGGTCGTAGGAGAAGGCCCCCACCATCGCCGCAGGCAGCTCCTCGGCCGAGTGGGCGAACTTCACCCCGAGCGCCGAGCCCTGTCCCGCGGGCTTGACCACCACGGGAAACCCGAGCGCCCCTCCGATCGGGCCGACGGCGGCGCCGGCGCCGAGCGCTTTGACCGAAGCCTCGCGCAGCACCCGGAACTCCGGGGTCGGGATGCCCGCCTCGCGCATCAGGAACTTCGCGAGGACCTTGTCCGCGCAGCGCATGCAGGCGGAGGGCCCGGAGCCCGTGTAGGGGATTGCCAGCGCCTCCAGCAGCTCCTGCACGGTCCCGTCCTCGCCCTCTCCCCCGTGGAGCGCCACGAAGGCGACGTCGGGGCGCTCGTCGCTCAGCTGCTTGACGAAATCGGGGCCCGGGTCGAGCGCGACCGTCTCATAGCCGAGGCGCCTGAGCGCCTCCTGGACGTGGGCGCCCGAGCGCAGCGACACGTTGCGCTCCAGCGACGCGCCGCCCCGGAGAACCGCGACGCGCCCGACGGGCGCGGAGGTCGAACGCTGAGAGCGCTCGGGACGGTCGCTCATCGATCGCGACGCCGGCGGCTCTCGCCGTCGTCGTGGCGCAGCGGAAGCTGCAGCACGTCGGCCAGCCCCGGCTCCGTCCCCTGCTGCTCGGGCTCGGGGGAGGCGTCTGCCCCTCTCGCCGGCCCTCCCGAGGAGCCGCTGAGCGCGCCGAACAGCCCGGCCTGGCCGCCGAGGGCCTCGCCGATCCGGCGCACGCCCGCGCGGATGTCGTCCTCTGCGACGCCCGCGAAGTTCAATCGCATCGAGCTGGAGCCGCTGCGCCCGTCGGCGTAGGCCGCCCGGCCCGGCACGAACGCGACGCCCTCGCTGCGGGCCAGCAGGTCGGTCGTGTCGACGTTGCCGTCCAGCGTCGCCCAGATGAACAGGCCGCCCTCGGGCCTCGTCCAGCTCGCGCGTCCGCCGAAGTGCTCCTCGAGCGCCTCGAGCATCACGTCGCGCCTGCGCCTGTAGAGCGACTTGAGCGTCTCCAGGTACACGCGCCAATCGCGATCGGAGAAGTAGGCCGCGACGAACAGCTGGGTCATGGGCGAGCTGCACAGGTCGGCTCCCTGCTTGCCGAGGTTCAGCTTCTCCAGCACGGCCCGCGGAGCCACCGCCCAACCCAGGCGCAGCCCGGGCGAGAGGATCTTCGAGAACGTGCCCAGATAGATCACGAGGTCCGAGGCGCCCCCGCGTCCCACCGCCTCGGCATCGAGCGAATAGAGCGTCGGCAGGGGCTCGCCCTCGTAGCGCAGAAGCCCGTACGGGTTGTCCTCGAGGACCAGCAGCTCACGCTCGCGGGCGACCTCGACCAGCCGGCGGCGGCGCGCGAGCGACATCGTCACCCCGCCCGGGTTGTGGAAGTTGGGGATCGTGTAGATGAACTTCGGCCGCCTGCCCTCCGCCTGGAGGCGGTCGAGCACGCTCTCCAGTGCATCGATCGGCATGCCGTCGCCGTCCATCTCTATCTGCTCGACCTCGGCCTGATAGGCGCTGAACGTCGGCACCGCGCCCGGATACGTCGGCGCCTCGGCGACGATCACGTCGCCGGGGTCGATCAGCGTCTTGCAGACCAGGTCGATCACCTGCTGGCCGCCGGTCGTGACGATCACCTCTCCCGGGTCGATCATCGTGCCCTCGGCGGCCATCACCTCGACGATGCACTCCACGGTGCTCTCCATGCCTTCGGTCGGCCCGTACTGCAGCGCGCGTGCCGTGGACTCGGCCGCGACCCTCGACATCAGCTTCGCGTACAGCTCCGGCGCGAACGTGCTCGTGTCCGGGAGCCCGCCGGCCAGCGAGATCACAT
Organism: Solirubrobacterales bacterium; assembly: GCA_025964115.1. Lineage (GTDB taxonomy): Bacteria > Actinomycetota > Thermoleophilia > Solirubrobacterales > Solirubrobacteraceae > Palsa-744. Next base: position 9,661 of record JAOPZM010000011.1, on the reverse strand, counting down.
CCGGGCGTTCGGTGAGCGCCATCATCTCCCGCATCGCCGAGCTCTTCATCCCGCGGGTGCGCGCCGCGAACAGGCCCTCGTAGCGCGCAAGCTCGTGCGCCGTAGGACGGGCTGCCCGCCCGTCGCCCGCTCCGCTGGTCGATCGCTTCATGTGCCTGCCGCCTCTATTCGCCGCCGAGCGCCCGCTACCTCGCTGCGCGACCGTCTTGGCCGCCTGGGGAGTCGTCTATCGTCCTGGCCGATCGCAGACCGGTCAGCACCCGCACGGTAGCGCACCCTCACACGCAGATTGCATGCACGGAACCTTCTTCTACATCGGCCTCGGCGTCGGCCTCGCCGCCGCGTGCGGGGTTCGGCCGTTCCTCCCCGTCCTGCTCGCGGGGGCGCTGGGCTCCGCGGGTGCTCTGGGCGTCACCTTCGCGCACGGCCGCTTCACCTTCCTGCAGTCAGGCTGGTGGCTGCTGGCCGTCACGGTCGCCTTCGTGCTCGCCTACGCGCTCCAGCTGCGCCTCGGCCTCGCGCCGACGCTCGATCCCGGCGCCCCGGGAACGCAGGCCGGACGGGCCTCCGATCCCCTCGCCGCAGCGCTCTCCGGCGTCGCATGCGGAACCGGCGCGCTGCTGTTCGCCGGCACGCTCGCGGCGCACCGTGACGCGTGGTGGCCGGGCCTGCTCGGCGGCCTCGCCGCGGCGGCGCTCGCACAGCGTGCGGTCGCGCCCGTGGTCGCCCGCGCCCGCACACGCTTGACCGATCGTGAGGCACGCGAGGCCGTCACCGTCTACCTCGACGCCGTGGCCCTGCTGCTGGCGGCGCTCGTCGCGCTGCTGCATCCACTCGGCTATGTGGTCGTCGGCCTGTTCGCCTGGCTCCTACTGCGCGCGCGTGCTCGCGCCGGCGCGAAGTATGCGGGCCTGCGCATCCTGCGTCGCTAGATGCCGCCAAAGCTCGTCCTCTGCGTGATCGATGCGATGGCGCCCGAGATGCTCGAGCGCGCCGTCTCCTCGGGCGCGGCGCCGGTGCTCGAGCGGCTGATCGAGCGCGGCCGCTATGTGCCCGCGTGCGTGGCCGCCTTCCCATCTGTCACCCCGGTCTGCGCGGCGTCGATCGTCACCGGCGTCGGCCAGGACCAGCACCGGATCCCGGCGATGAACTGGTTTCACCGCGAGGAGGAACGCTACGTCGAGTACGGCTCGAGCTTTCGCGCCGCCCAGCGCTTCGGCATCGCGCGGCAGCTCACCGACACGGTCTACAACATGAACCGCGCACACCTGTCCCCCGACACGCCGACCGTGTTCGAGTCGCTTGACGACTCGGACGTGCGCACCGCCGGCACCACATATCTCATGTATCGCGGGCGCCATCGCCACGAGCCCCAGCGCGACACGACCCTCACGCGCGTCGCCTCGCGGCTGATGCGCCATCCGGTGATGGGCCCGCGCGAGCTGTTCTACGCCGACATCTTCGCCTCGCGCCGGACCAACTGCCGCTCCGGTCTGGGGATGCCGGGGGTCCGCGACCGCCATTCGGGCTGCGTCTCGAGCTACATGGTCGAGAACGACCTCTTCGACTTCCTGCTCCTCTCGCTGCCGGACAACGACTGGTACTCGCACAAGTACGGTCCCGACGCGCAGGTTCGATCGATCGCCCAGGCCGACCTGCAGCTCGCCCGCGTCATGGACGCCGCCGGCGGCGTCGACGACTTCCTCGACGAACATGCCGTGATCGCGATGGCGGACCACTCGCAGGCTCAGATCACAGGCACGATCGCCCTTCAGGACGAGCTCGCCGGGCTGGGGGTGCTCGGTCCCACGCGATCGTCGAGCAGCTCGCGCGGCGAGGAGCCTCGCATCGCCGTCTGCCCCTCCCAGCGTGCCGCCATGGTCTATGCGCTGCACGAGTCCGAACGCGACTCGATGCGTGCTCTCGTGGAGCTCCGCGCGCTGGACATCGAGGGCGTCGACCTGGTCATGTGGTTGGAGCGCGATGCGCACGACGCCCCTCGTGAGGGGGTGATCTCCTCCCCCGAGCATGGAGAGCTCCGCTTCGCACCGGACGGCTCTGTGCAGGATCCGCGCGGACGCCGGTGGAGCATGGAGGGCGCGCTCGCGGCGATTGACGGCGCGATCGACGACGGCGTGCTGCTGACGCCCTCCTACCCCGACGCCCTGGCCCGCGTGTGGTCGGCGCTCACCTGCCCGACATCGGGTGAGGTGCTGCTCTCCGCCACCCCCGGCTATGAGTTCCTCGACTGGGGCCGCCAGGCCCACCTGGGGGGAGGCAGTCACGGGTCGCTCCACGCCTCCGACTCGCTGGGAGCATTGATACTCAGCGGTGTCGCGCTCCCGGAACCAGAGCCCGACCAGTGGGCAATACGCGACATCGCGCCGCTGATACTGCGCCACTTCGACGCTGGGTGAGACGAGCGCGGCGGGCGCGGCGTTAATCTCGCCTCGATGCGCCCGCTAGCAACCGTCGCCGTCCTGGCCACGCTCGCACTGGCGCTGCCCTGTGCGGCGAGCGCCACGACGAGCGGATCCGCCAGCTCGCCCCAGTCGCAGACGCGCGGCACGCCGGGGTCGACGAGCTCGACCGCGCCGATTCCGGTGCCGCTTTCGAGCGTCCCCCCGGCCGGACGCCGCCTGTCTGCGAACCGCGTGCTCGCGATCGCCGGCGCGCTTCCCAAGATCAGAGCCGAGCGCGCCAAATATCGCGGCTCCTTCGGCGGCGCCTACCTGAAGCCGTCCCTTCGCTGGCAGGTGAGCTTCTTCTCGCGCAACGGCAAGAAGGAGATCGGCCAGGTGATCATCGACGACTTCTCCGGACGGGTGCGCGAGCAGTGGACCGGCTTCCAGGTGCCTTGGTCGATGGCGCGCGGCTACCCGGGCGCGTTCGGAAGGCACGTCAACGCGCTCTACATCTGGCTGCCCCTGTGCCTGCTCTTCGCGCTTCCGTTCTTCAACTTTCGCCGGCCCCTCTCACTCGCGAACCTCGACCTGCTCGCGTTGCTGTCGTTCTCCGTCTCGCTCGCCTTCTTCAACCACGCCAACATCTGGGCCTCGGTACCGCTGGTCTACCCGCCGTTGCTCTATCTGCTCGTGCGGATGCTCGCGCTGCTCCGCCGTAGGCGAGGCGAGGCGGCCGTCCGTCCGCCGCCGCTGCGGCTGCTGGTCCCCGCATCGTGGCTCGCGGTCGCCGTCGTCTTCCTCCTGGGCTTTCGCATCGGCCTGAACGTGACCGACGCGAACGTCATCGATGTCGGCTACGCCGGTGTGGTCGGGGCGCAGCGGATCACGCAGGATCGACCGCTCTACGGCTCCTATCCGTCGGACAACGAACGCGGCGACACATACGGCCCCTTCAACTACGAGGCCTACGTCCCGTTCGAGCAGGTCTTCGGCTGGAGCGGCACATGGGACGACCTGCCCGCCGCCCACGCCGCGGCCATCGCCTTCGACCTGCTCGCGGTTGGCCTGCTCTTCCTGCTGGGCCGTCGCATGCGCGGGCCCACGCTGGGCATCGCGCTCGCCTACGCGTGGGTCAGCTACCCGTTCACCCTCTACTCCCTCGAGAGCAACTCGAACGACTCGCTCGTCGCGGTCATGATCATCGCGGCGCTGCTCTCCGCGACCTACCGCTCGCGGCTGGCGCCGGCCGCCCGCGGCGCGCTCACCGCGCTCGCAGGACTGACCAAGTTCGCGCCCCTCGCCCTCGCTCCGCTGCTGGCCACCCACGAGCTCGCCGGACGGCCCTCGTCGCGGCCGAGCAGGCGGCTGGGCGCCCTCGCGCTGTTCGGCCTCGCGTTCCTCGTGGCAGCCGGGCTAGCACTCGTCCCGGCGCTGAGACACGACTCGCTGCACACGATCTACGAGCGGACGATCGTCTATCAGGCAAATCGCGGGTCGCCGTTCTCGGTATGGGGCCTCTACGGCGGCCTCGGCGGCCTACAGCTGGCCGTGGAGATCGCCGCGGTCGTGCTTGCCGTCGGGCTGGCGTTCGTGCCCCGCCGCGCCGACCTGGTCGGCCTCGCCGCGGCGTGCGGCGCGGTGATCGTCGCGCTGCAGCTGGGCATAGAACACTGGTTCTATCTCTACATACCCTGGTTCTTCCCGCTCGTGATGATCGCGCTGCTCGGGCGTTTCAGCGATCCTGCGCGACGGCCGACGGCTGAGCCATCAGCACCTGCTCGATCGAGTCTGCCCGTAGCGGCCGTGAGCAGCTGACGAGGACGCCCATCAGCCACGGGTCCTCCTCGGAGGTCTCGAAGCGAACCGGCATCTGGGTCAGCAGCGACTCGATCGCCTGCTCGCGCTTGACGCCGATCACGCCGCCACGGGGGCCCGTCATGCCGACGTCGGTGATGTAGGCGGTGCCGCCCGGCAACACTCTCGCGTCCGCGGTCGGAACATGCGTGTGGGTGCCCACGACCGCCGTCACCCGTCCATCGAGGTGCCATCCCATCGCCACCTTCTCCGAGGTCGCCTCGGCGTGCACGTCGACGAGGATGTGATCGACGCCTCCGAGCTCCCCCAGGGCCGCCTCGATCTCGGTGAACGCGGAGCGGCCCGCGCGCAGGTAGAGGTTGCCGCTCAGGTTGACCACGCCCAGCGACACCCCATCCCGCTCCACCACGCACGTGCCATGCCCGGGCTGGCTGCGCAGGAAGTTCGCCGGCCGCACGATCCGCGGTTGGGAATCGAGATACGGGTAGATCTCCCTGCGGTGGTAGGTGTGGTTTCCCAGCGTGATCGCGTCCACGTCCGCCGCGAAGAGCTGATCGGCGATCTTGGGCGTGATGCCGAGCCCGCCGGCGGCGTTCTCGCCGTTGACGACGACGAAGGTCGGCGCGTAGCGCTCGCGCAGGATCGGCAGCGCGTCGAGCAGCGTGCGGCGGCCGATCCCGCCGACCAGGTCGCCCACGAACAGGATGCTCGCGGGGGCAGGCTGCCGGTCCGCCGACGCCTGGGCCTCAGCCATACTCTGCCGATGGTGGGAGGCAGGTGACAGACGTGCCGGGAGGCGCTCCGCAGGCCGCCCCGCCCGATGCGCAGGAGCGCGCGCTCACGGATTCCTCCGAGCGCGAGCCTGCCGAGCCCCCGCGCGTGGTCGTACCGCGCTGGGTCCAGCTCGTCGCGCTTCCGCTGACGGCACTGGCCGCCTGGGCGCTCGCGAAAGCCGCCGGCAAAGTCCTGCTGCTGTTCATCATCGCTGGGCTCATCGCGCTGATCCTCAACCCGGCCGTCTCCTTCGTGCAACGCGGCCGACTCCCCCGCGGGCTGGCGGTGCTGCTGGTCTACGTCGCATTCTTCGTGTCGCTCGCCGGCATAGGTGTCCTCCTAGCCAACCCTATCTCCAACCAGGTGCGCACCTTCACGAACAATCTCCCCACGATCACCAACGAAGCAAACAAGAAGCTCGCGGAACTCGAAACGACACTGAACCAGAACGGCTTTCACGTTCACATCGTCAAACCGGGCAAAACCGCGCTGCAGAGCATCCAAGCCAAAGTCACGAAAAGCGCGAGCAAATTCGTCTCCTTCGGCGGCGCGCTGCTGACCGAAATCGCGAACGCGATCTTCAACCTCGTGCTGATCTTCGTGCTCTCCGTCTACATGCTCTTATACGGGCGGCAGATCGGGGCGCTGGTGAGACGGGTCATGCCGCCGGGGGACGGCTCACGGGCCGACGACTACCCGACGCTCGTGCAGCGCGCCGTATCCCGCTACGTGGGCGGCCAGCTGCTCTTCAGCGCGATCATGGGCGCCTCGGCGGGCCTTTCTCTGTATCTCTTCGGCGTGATCGGCATCTTCCCGGACGGCAGCAAATACGCGCTGGCTTTCGGCGTGTTCTACGGCGTGATGGAGCTGGTGCCATACATCGGCCCGATCCTGGGCGCGGCGCCGCCGGTGGCGGTCGCGCTGTTCACCAACCCGATAACGGCGGTGTGGGTGGTGCTGCTGTTCATCGGCCTGCAGCAGCTGGAGGGGCACGTCGTAGCCCCGCAGGTCTTCGGGCACACTCTGCGAATCAACCCGCTGCTCGTGATCTTCGCGCTGCTCACCGGCCTGGAGGTCAATGGGATCTTCGGGGCGCTTGTCGCTCTGCCGATCCTCTCGGTCGTGCGCGAGACCGTCGTCTACCTGAGCCGGCACCTGACGTTCGAGTCGTGGAATGACACGGCTCGAAGGCTCCTGTGAGCGTCGCGCTGAGCGTTCGCGCGCTCGGCAAGCATTTCGGCGAGCTGCAGGCGCTCCGGGACGTGAGCTTCGACGCCCACGAACGAGAGATGGTCGCCGTCGTCGGCCCAAACGGCGCGGGCAAGACGACCCTCCTGTCGATCATCGCCGGCACCCAGAACGCGACCAGTGGCAGCGTGAGCGGACCGTCGCCGGCCGACGGCTCCGCGCGCGAGGTGGGCTGGGCCCCCCAGCAGCCGGCGCTCTACTCCAAGCTCTCCGTCGCAGAGAACCTACGGCTGTTCGCTCGCCTGGAGGGAGTCGCGGATCCCGACCGGGAGGTCGAGCGCATGCTCGAGCAGACCGGACTCAGCGCGCGGGCGGACGACCTGCTCGGCGAGCTGTCGGGCGGAAACCGCCAGCGGGTCAACGTGGCGGTCGGACTGCTCGGAAACCCTCCCGTGCTCGCGCTCGATGAGCCATCCTCGGCGCTCGACCCGAGGCAGCGCGAGCGTCTGTGGCGGTTCATCCGCGGACTCGCCGACGCGGGCACGAGCGTCGTCTTCTCCACGCACAACGTCGGAGAGGCCGAGCGCTACGGCGATCGCGTGATCGTGCTCGACGAGGGCCGGATGATCTTCGACGGCACGCCCGGGGAGCTCATGCAGGCCGCGCCCGCCGGCGCGGGCGGGGACTTCGAGCAGGCGCTCGTGGCGTTCCTCTCGGAAGGGCACGAGCTGTGAGGTGGCTGCTGCGCAAGGATCTGCTGATCCTGCGGCGCTCGCGCCTGCTGGTGGCGCTGCTGGTCATCTATCCCGTGGCGATAGCGCTGCTGATCGGCCTCGCGATCTCGCGCAGCCCATCCAAGCCACGCGTGGCGATAGTCGACGAAACCCCTCCGGGGCAGACGGTGCAGATCGGCTCCGAACGCGTCGAGGTCTCTCAGTACGCGCAGCGGCTGTTCAGCCAGGTCCAGGCGGTGAGGGCGCAGACGCGGGCACAGGCGGTGGACAAGGTGAAGTCCGGCGAAGTGCTGGCGGCGGTCGTGATCCCACCGGACGTCGCCGCGAGGCTGTCGAGCGGACTTCGCCAGGCCCAGCTGGAGATCATCTACAACGGCGACGCTCTCCAGCAGTCACTCGTGCAGTCGCAGCTCGGCTCGGCTCTGGCGCAGGCGAACCTCGCCTTCTCCGAACGCATCCAGGGGGCCGCGGTCGGCGTGATCAACCTGCTGCTCAAGGGCGGCAACCTCGGTGTGCTCGGAGCGCCGTCCAACCTGATCGGGCTCGCGCAGATCCCCTCGCAGCTACGCGGGATCATCGCCCGCCAGCCACCCGGACGCGACCGCGCGGCCCTCGAACGCATCGCGAGCTTCGCCGAATTCGCGGCACAGAACCTGACGGTGAGCAAGAACGTGCTGAGCACCGTGGGGCAGCCAATCCAGGTCCACAGCACTCTGCTGCACGGTCGCCGCACGCCGCTGAACACGTTCGCCGTCGTCGTCGCCGTGAGCGTCTCGCTGATGTTCGTGTGCGTCCTGCTGGCGGCGGGAGGCGTTGCGCTCGAGCGCGAAGAGCACGTCCTCGCGCGACTTCTGAGAGGCCCTCCCGCCCTCCTCTCGCGGGAGGGCCTGCTGGCCGAGAAGGGCGTTCTGGCAGCCGCGTGCGCCTTCGCCGTCGCGTTCGCGATGCTCGCCGGCGTGAGCGCCTTCGTGCCGCTTGACTGGAGTCGCGTCGGGCTGTGGCTCGTGGCGCTCGCCCTCGGCGCGCTCGCGTTTGGCGCGCTCGGCGTCGCGATCGGGGCGGCCGCCCGCGAGGTTCGCGCCGCCTCGCTGCTCGCCTTCCTGCTGTCATTGCCGCTGGCGTTTCTCGCGCTCGTGCCATCGGGATCGGTGTCGGTCGGCCTGTACGACACGATCGGCGCGATCTCGTTCGTGTTCCCCTTCAAGGCGACGCTGCAGGCGCTCGACGCCGCGGTCAACGGGGCCGCGCCGTCGCTCGGCGGATCGCTCGCGCATCTCGCGGCACTGACGATCGCCTTCGGCGTGGTCGCTCGGCTCGGCCTGCGGCGCGCCGATTGAGCAGGGGTATCCTGGTGGGCATGGCCTTCCCGAAGACGCGCATGCGCAGGCTGCGCGCATCAGCCGGCCTCCGCGGCCTCGTGCGCGAGACGCACCTGCAGCCGGGCCACCTGGTGCTGCCGATGTTCGTCGCGGAGACCGTCGCGGGCAGCGAGCCGATCGCGACCATGCCGGGGGTCGACCGCCTCTCGATCGCCGCGGCCGTGGAGCAGGCACATGAGGCCGCCGCCCTGGGCCTGGGCGCGCTGATGCTCTTCGGCGTCCCCGCCGAGAAGGACGAGCAGGGGTCCGGAGCCTGGGAGGAGGACGGTGTCGTCCAGGCTGCGACCCGCGCGATCAAGCTGGCCGAGCCCGAGCTGCTGGTGATCACCGACGTGTGCCTTTGCGAGTACACAGACCACGGCCATTGCGGCGTGTTGGGCGACGACGGGACGGTCGACAACGACGCGACGCTGGAGCTGCTCGCCCGCACCGCCGTCAGCCACGCGCGCGCCGGCGCCGACCTCATCGCTCCGTCGGACATGATGGATGGGCGGGTGGGCACGATCCGCGAGGAGCTCGACGGCGAGGGCTTCGCCGCGACGCCGATCCTCGCCTACTCGGCGAAGTTCGCCTCCGCCTTCTACGGCCCCTTTCGGGACGCCGCGGGCTCCTCGCCCGCGTTCGGCGATCGCCGCGGCTACCAGATGGATCCCGCCAACGGCCGCGAGGCGGTGCGCGAGGCGCTGCTGGACGTGGAAGAGGGGGCCGACATGGTCATGGTCAAGCCCGCGCTCGCCTACGGTGACGTGATCGGCGCGGTCAAGCAGGCGACCGGCCTTCCGGTGGCTGCATACAACGTGAGCGGCGAGTATGCGATGGTCAAGGCAGCTGCCGCAGCCGGATACCTCGACGAGCCCGCTGCGGTGCTCGAGATCCTCACATCCCTGCGCCGCGCCGGCGCCGACACGATCGTCTCCTACCACGCAAAGGACGCGGCCCGATGGCTAGCCGAGCAGACCTGAAGCAGACGGCCGACAGCGAGCCGGCGGCTGCCGCCGGCCGGCCGGGCGCGGCCGGCGCTAAGACCCGTAGTCGCAAGGACGGCGCGGCGGTCCCGCTGGACGACGTCGACCGCAGGCTCCTCAACCTGATGCAGGGAAGCTTCCCGATCGCGCGACGTCCCTACCGGCACGTGGCCGAGCTGGGGAGCGTGGAGGAGGCCGAGGTGATGAGCCGCGTCCAGCGCCTGCTCGACAAGCGGATCATCCGCCAGGTCACGCCGATCTTCGATACCCGTGCGCTGGGCTACTCCTCGATGCTTGTGGCGGCCAAGGTCGACCCCGAGCACCCGCATCGCGCCGCCCAGGTGATCAACGAGCACCCGGGCGTCTCGCACAACTACCTGCGCAACCACGAGTTCAACCTG
>JAOPZM010000211.1 GCA_025964115.1 Solirubrobacterales bacterium | reverse complement strand
CGGACGCGAGCGGACGCCGGCGGAGTACCGGGCCTCGCTGCAGCTCATCACACGCCACGCGCAGGACCTCCTGCGTGTGCTGGAGACGCTGCTCTCCTCCGCACGTGCCGGCGAGTCGCGGGCGGCTCACTCAAGCGACGCGCGGACGTCCGCCGAGCACGCGGCCGCCGGTCTCGAGGAGTTTCTGAAAGCTCAGGGCAAGTCGCTTGATCTCGTATGCGAGCGCTCGCCGAGGGTGGACGTCGAGGGCGAGGTCGTGGAGCGGATCCTGTCCCCGCTGCTCGAGAACGCTGCGCGCTTCGCCCGGGAGCGCATCGTGCTCGACATTCGCTCCGTCGACGGCGAGGTGGTGTTCGATGTTCGCGATGACGGCCCCGGAGTCGATCTCGGCGAGCGCGAGCGGATCTTCGAGCCCGGCTTCCGCGGAGGGCAGGTCCGTGGCGACGGTCACACCGGGGCGGGCCTCGGCCTGTCGCTCGTGCGCCGCCTCGCGCGCGCCGCCGGCGGCGAGGTGCACGCAGGGGACCCGAAGGCCGGTGCCAGCTTCGCCGTTCGTCTCCCCGCCGCCTGAGCCAGGAGCTACGGCAGCGGCACCGCAGGCTCCTCGGTCAGGCCCGCCAGTCGGCTGATGAGCACGAGCAAGACCGCCAGTCGCGCCTCTAAAGTTCGGCCAGTCGGCGCTCCAGGAACCGCCGCTCGTGGTCGGAGCGCACTATCTCGAGCGCGCGCCCGTACGCCCTCCGCGCCTCGTCGGTGCGGCCAAGCCGGCGCAGGAAGTCGCCGCGCGTCGCGTGCAGGTAGAGGTATGAGTCGAGCTCGAGCCGCTCGACGGCATCCAGCCCCGCCTGCACGCCCTCGGATTCAGCGAGGGCCACCGCGCGATTCAGCTCGATCACCGGCGAGCCCGTCAGCCGGACGAGCTCGCCGTAGAGCGCCGCGATCTGCGGCCAGTCGGATCGGTCATCGCCATGCAGCGAGGCGATCGCGGCCTGCAGCACGTAAGGACCTCTTCCGTGGAGCGCCAGCGCACGATCGAGTGACGCCCGCCCTGCACGTATCTGGCCGCGATCCCAGAGGGTCCTGTCCTGGTCTGCCAACAGCACCAGCTCGCCCTCGCGCAGGCGCGCGGCGCGCCGAGAGTCATGGAGCAGCATGAGCGCCAGTAGTCCGTAGACCTCCGGCTCGTCCGGCATCAGGTCGGCGAGGGCGGCGCCGAGGCGGATCGCCTGCGCCGCGAGCTCGCCACGACCGTCGTAGCCGCTGTTGAAGATCAGATACAGCACGGCCAGGACCGCCGTGAGCCGGTCCGGCAGCAGATGCGGGGGCGGAACCCGGAAGGGGATCGCCGCGTCGCGGATCTTGCGCTTCGCGCGCACGAGCCGCTGCGCCATGGTCTGATCGGGAACGAGGAATGCGCGTGCGATCTCCGGCGTGGTGAGCCCGCCGAGCGTGCGCAGGGTCAACGCGACCTGGGCGTCCAGCGACAGCGCCGGATGGCAGCAGGTGAAGATCAGCTCGAGCCGCTCGTCGCGGAAGGTCAGCTCCTCCATCTCGTCTCCCGCCGCCGCAGGCGCCTCGAGCAGCTTGGACTTCGCGGCGAGCGTGCGCTCACGACGCAGGCGGTCGATCGCGCGGTTGCGCGCGGTGGCGACGAGCCACGCGGCCGGGTTTGCAGGTGTCCCCTCACGCGGCCAACGCTCCGACGCGACGGCGAATGCATCCTGGACGGCCTCCTCGGCGAGGTCGAAATCGCCGAGGAAGCCGATCAGGGCAGCGAGGACACGTCCCCACTCGTCGCGGAAGACCTGCTCGATCAGTGCTCCACCACCGGACGCACCTCGATCGCACCGCCCATCCGGGCCGCCGGTATGCGGCCCGCGATCTCGATGGCCTCGTCGAGATCGTCGGCCTCGAGCAGGTAATAGCCGCCGAGCGCCTCCTTCGTCTCGGGAAAGGGACCATCGGTCGTGAGGGTCTCACCACCATCGACGCGGACGGTGGTCGCCGTCGTCGCGGGCTGAAGCTGCGCACCGCCGGAGACTCCCGGGATCCCCGAGATGGCGAAGTACTCGCCCGTCACAGCCTGTTTCTCCTCCTCGGAGAGTCCTTCGTACGCCGACATCGAGCCGCCCGTGAAGATCTGGAGCATGTACTGCATGGGTTTCCTCCTTTTGGAAAGTATGTGCTCTGTAGACGAACGACGGTCGCGAAAATCGACAGCTTCGATGATTTCTCTACATCGAATGGCCCTAGGTCCCAACGGTGCAGCGTCCGGCGTGTGGCCCGTCTCGCGCGCGCATGGCTTTGAGCGTTTCCGTTAGCAGCCGAGGGGTAACGACACGACGCACCGTATCGATGAATCGGGAGGTGACAGGATGCCCAAGACGACATCCAGCGGCAGGGTCAAGCCCGGCGAGCTTCCGGAGACGCTGAGACGGTCTCCGGCCAAGGCGCAGCGCACGTTCGCGAAGGCGCACGACAGCGCGGTCAAGGAGTACGGAGAGGGCGAACGCGCGCATCGCGTCGCATACGCCGCGCTGAAGCACTCATTCGAGAAACGGGGAGATCATTGGGAGCCGAAGGACCATCCCGGGCCCTCGGACCCGCGCGCAAGGAACCCCCGCGCCCGTGAAAATCGCGGCAAGACCTACGGAGGGGTGGACGTGGAAGGGAACTCCAAGGAGGAGCTCTACCGTCGCGCGCGCGAGCTCGGGATCGAGGGCCGCTCGAACATGACCAAGGCGCAGCTGGCCGAAGCTCTCGCGCGGCGGTCGCGGCCTCGCCGGCGTTCACGATGACATGCGGCGCGCTCGTGGACCGGCGCCGCGTGGCATGCCGCGCGACGGCGGTTGAAGCCAGTCGGATTGGGTAGCACGTCGATCATGCGGATCGGCTATTTCCTCTCGAGCGAGGAGTTCGGACCGGTGGAGCTCGTTCGCCAGGCGCGGCTCGCCGAGGAGGCGGGCTTTGAGGGGCTGTGGATCTCCGACCACTTCCACCCCTGGAGCGACGAGCAGGGGCATAGCCCGTTCGTCTGGTCGGTGATCGGATCGATCGCCCGGGCCACCTCGCAGATCAAGCTGATGACCGCCGTCACCTGCCCGACCGTGAGGGTCCATCCTGCGATCGTCGCCCAGGCGGCAGCGACATCGGCGCTCCTGCTGGATGGTCGCTTCGCGCTCGGCCTCGGCAGCGGGGAGGCTCTCAACGAGCACATCCTTGGCGACCGCTGGCCGCCTGCCGATCAGCGGCTGGAGATGCTCGAGGAGGCCATCGAGGTGATCCGGACACTCTGGGAGGGCGGGATGCGCAGCCACCGCGGGCGCCACTACACGGTCGAGAATGCGCGTATATATGACCTGCCCGAGCGTCTCCCGCCGATCGTCATATCCGGATTCGGGCCCAAGTCGATCGCGCTGGCGGCGCGCGTGGGTGACGGCTACTGCACGACCTCGCCCGACAGGGAGGCGGTGAGGTCGTTCCGCGATGCGGCGGGCCCGCCGAAGCCGGTGCTTGGCGGCATGAAGGTGTGCCTGGACGAGCGCGAGGACCGGGCTCGCGCGACCGCGCATCGGCTGTGGCCAAGCGAGGCGCTCCCGGGCGAGCTCGCCCAGATCCTCCCGACACCGGCCCACTTCGAACAGGCCTGCACGCTGGTGACCGAGGAGATGGTCGCGCAGGTCGTGACGTGCGGCCCCGACCTCGAGCGCCACGCGCAGGCGATCGAGCGCTACGTCGACGCCGGCTTCGACGAGCTCTACGTCCAGCAGATCGGCGGCGGCCACGATCGCTTCTTCGAGCTCTACGCGCGGGAGATTCTGCCCCGTTTCCGCGTCGGCGGGGAGCCGGCGGGCGATGGCGGCGATTGGACGGCGCGTGGCGCCGGTACGCCGGGAGCCACGCACGTGTGAGGACCAGCCCATAGCGAACGAAGGAGTGGACGTGGCCACCCAGAAGCAGCGGACAGCCGCGAAACGAAACGTGAAAAAGGCGCAGTCGGCCGCAAGTAGCAAACGCACCCTGGCGAAACTGCCGGCCAAAACACGCACGGCCCTTGGCAAGGAGGCCAACAAAGTGCGCCGCGGTGAAGCGAAGACACGCAAGGAGCTCGAGGAGCAGGCACGGCGCCTGCAGATCGCCGGACGCTCGAAAATGGGCAAGGACGAGCTGCGGCGCGCGATCGCCCGCGCGCGATAGCAGCGTCGGCAATGAGATCCGTGCGAGCGAGGCCGGCTACTACGGTGAGATGATCGGCGAGGTCGCGCCGATTGAGGGCCCATGCGAGCTGATGAAGAGCTCGACAGGTGAGCGCAGGCGCGGAGGACGTGTTCGAGTCGGTCGCGGAGCTGCGGGAGCAGCTCGACCGGACGCGTCTCCGCTAGCCCTTCTGCCCGGGTGTCAGCAGCTCGTCCGGCGAGCTGATGATCTGCAGGTGCCCGCTCACGCCGGCGATCGACAGCAGC
>JAOPZM010000186.1 GCA_025964115.1 Solirubrobacterales bacterium | reverse complement strand
GATGGCCGTGGTCGCCGAGCACGGCGGCGCGGTCGAGGCGGTCGCGTACATGAAGGGCGCGCTCGTCGACTCCCATCGCGAGCGGATCCGCCGGATCGAGACGGGCGAGCAGGTCGTAGTCGGGCAGAATCGCTTCAGCGAGTCCGAGGACTCGCCGCTCACGGCAGATGCCGAGGGCGGCATCCTCGTCGTCGATCCAGCGCTGGAAGCCGAGCAGATCGAGGCGGTGCGGCGCTGGCGCGCCGAGCGCGACAACGCCGAGGTGGACGCGGCGCTCGGCGCTCTGGCCGAGGCGGCACGCGGCGATGCAGCCGATGCAAACCTGATGACCGCGACGATCGCGGCAGCACGCGCCGGCGCCACGACCGGAGAGTGGTCGCAAACCCTGCGCGAGGTCTTCGGCAGCTACCGCGCGCCCACCGGCGTCGGCGAGGCCGCGGCGACGGCGGCCGACGGCGAGCTGAGCGAGCTGCGTGGAGAGGTGTCCCGCCTGCAGGAGAAGCTCGGCCGGCGTCCGAAGATCCTGGTTGGCAAGCCCGGCCTCGATGGCCACTCGAACGGCGCCGAGCAGATCGCGGTGCGCGCGCGCGACTCCGGCATGGACGTGGTGTACGAAGGGATCCGCCTGACGCCGGCGCAGATCGCGGCCTCAGCGCTGCAGGAGGGGGTCCACGTGATCGGCCTGTCGATCCTCTCGGGCTCACACCGTGAGCTGATCCCGGCGGTGATCGAGGCGCTGCACGAGGCGGGCGTCAGTGCGCCCGTGGTGGTCGGCGGCATCATCCCCGACCAGGACGTGCCTCTTCTCGAGCAGGCGGGCGTGGCGGCCGTCTACACGCCGAAGGACTTCGACATCACACGCATCATGCGCGACATCGTCGAGCTGGTGGACTCAGACGCCGACCGAGCGGCGCTCGCGGGCAACGGCTCCCTTGCCAGCGGCCCCGCGTGACGCCGGACGGAGCCGCCCTCGGCGCGCGTCTGCGCGACCGGGACCTGAGCGCAGCGCCGGCTGCGCTGAACCTGCTCGAGAGCACCGCGCCAGCAGACCGCGAGCAGTCCGCGGCGCTGATGAGGGAAGTCTCCCCTGCCGCTCTCGGCGCCGAGGCGCCGGGCCACCTCGTCGGCTTGACCGGCCCGCCGGGAGCGGGCAAGTCCTCGCTGCTCTCGGCGCTGCTTCAGGTGTGGCGCGGCACAGCGCATGTCGCCGCTGATCAGCGCCGGACCGTGGCGGTCCTCGCGGTGGATCCGAGCTCCCGCCGCTCCGGCGGCTCGCTGCTGGGCGACCGTGCCCGCATCGACTTCGATCCGGCAGACCGCGGCGTGCTGATCCGCTCGACTGCCGCCGGGGAGCGGCTCGGCGGGCTCGCACGTGCGACCCGCGCCGCCGCCCACGCGCTCGCGGCCGCATTCGATCTGGTGGTGATCGAGACGGTCGGCGTCGGGCAGGCGGAGACCGAGGTGGCCGACGTCGCGGACACCGTCGCCGTCGTCGTGCAGCCCGGCAGCGGCGACGTGCTCCAGTTCCTCAAGGCGGGGATCATGGAGATCCCTGACGTGCTCGTGGTGACGAAGGCCGACCTCGGCCAGATCGCGACCTCCACCCGGCGCGATCTGAGCGCGGCGCTCCGCTCGCTTGGCTCCGCGGCGACGCCCGTCCTCACGGTCTCCTCGCTGTCTCCGCCGACGGGGGTGCTCGAGCTCGCGGCCGCGCTCGAGGAGCACCGCGTCGGCGTTGACATCGCCGCGCGGCGGCTGCGATCGCGCCGCGCCGCGGCGCTCAGCGAGTTCGCAGCCGAGCACGGCGAAGGGGGACTTCGAGCCCTCGGCGGTCGCGTCGCCGCTGAGCGGGCGCTCGCGGAGCAGGACCCGGGCCTCGAGGTGCCGGCGCTGGTCGCGACGCTCGAGCGAGGCCTCGGGTGAGCGGACACGTGTCTCGACACACGACCGGCGCCCGCTGAGCATGGCGCGCAGCCTGCTGTTGATCGTCGGTGCGTTCGTCCTGGCGAGCGCCCTCGCGGGCTTGCTGGGGGCCGCCAACCTCGGCACAGCGCTCGCGTTCGGACAGATCGCGCTCGCGATCATGGTCGTGTACGTGATGATCCGGCGCTGAGACCCTTAGTCTTCCGCGCGTGGCGAGGGGCTGCTTCATCTCGACGGGGCGCTCGCTCGAGCAGGCGATCGAGCGGGTGAAGCTGGCGGAGTCGCTCGGCTACGAGTCGGTGTACGTCACGCACATCGCCGGCCGCGAGTCGCTGACCGTGCTGACCGCGTATGCGCTCTCGACGAGCAGCATCCGCCTGGGCACCGGCGTCGTGCCGATCTACACGCGCACGCCGGCCACGATGGCTCAGACCGCCGCCACGATCGATGAGCTCTCGGGTGGGCGTCTCACGCTCGGACTCGGCGTCTCCCACCGGCCGGTTGTCGAGTCCTGGCACGGGCAGACGATCGACCGTCCCGTCGCCGAGATGCGCGAGTACCTCGCGATCGTCCGGGCGATCCTCGGCGGCGAGGATCCGCCACGCGGCGAGAAGTGGCGGACGAGCTTCCGCCTGCTCGGGCTCTCGCCGCGCCCTCAGCTGCCGATCTATATCGCCGCCCTCTCCCCGGCGATGCTGCGCCTGGCCGGTGAGGTCGCCGATGGCGTGCTGCTGTGGCTCTGCAACCCCTCCTATATCCGCGACGTGGTGATCCCCGAGGTCCGAGCCGGCCGCGAGCGCGCCGGGCTGACGCTCGAGGACTTCGACGTCGTGGCCGCCGTTCCGGCGGCGCTCACCGACGATCGGCAGGCCGCCTACAGCGCGATGCGCCAGGAGCTGATCCCCTACTTCGGCTTGCCCTTCTACCGGGCGATGATCGAGCGAACCGGGTTCGGCGCGGACATCGCGGGCTACGACGCCGCGGCCGGCGACCTCGACGGCATGCGGCGGGCGATCTCGGAGGAGTTCCTCGGGGAGCTCACCGCGATCGGCGACGAGGCAGCCGTCCGCGCCGGCATCGAGCGCTACCGCGATGCTGGAGCCGGCTCGCCGTCAGTCGGACCCATCGGCAAGAGCGACGTCGAGGCCACACTGCGCGCGGCAATCGGCTCACAGCCGTCGCTGCGGGCTTAGCCTGGGAAGAAGATGCTCGTGCTTCTGATCTTCGCGGTGCTCGCCGGGGCGGGTACCGCACTGTCGCCGTGCGTGCTCCCGGTGCTCCCCGCGCTGCTGTCCGCAGGGGGCGTCGGCGGCCGGCGCCGGCCGCTGGGGATCGTGCTCGGGCTGTCGGTGACGTTCACCGTCACGATCGTGGGCGTGGCGAAGGTCGTGGATGGCGTCGGCCTGGGCAGCGATCCGCTCCGCGACCTGGCGATCGTCGTCCTGCTCGTGTTCGGCCTTGCGCTCCTGCTTCCCGGGCTGACCGCGCGCATCGAGGCGCCGCTGTCGCGCCTGGCCCGCTTCGGTCCACGCACCGGCGGCGATGGGTTCGCGTCGGGGCTGCTCGTCGGCGGGGCACTCGGCTTCGTCTACACGCCCTGCGCGAGCCCGATCCTCGCGGCCGTCATCTCGGTCAGCGCGGCATCCGGGAAAACGGTCGCCATCGCCCTCGCGTATGCCGCTGGCTCGGCGCTCGTGCTGCTCGGGATCACGCTCGGCGGCCGACGCCTGTTCGAGCGAGTTCGCAGGGCGGGTCGCGGCCCGCAGCTGCAGCGCGCGCTGGGGGTGGTGATGCTCCTAACGGCGGGCGCGATCCTCACGAGCGCCGACGTCAGCTTCGATCAGTTCGTCGCCCAGAACATCCCCGACGTCAACCTCACGGCGGGCCTCGAGTGCTCGCGCACGCTCACCGGCCACCTGCACGAGATCACGGGCCGGAAGGCCAAGTTCGCGCCGGCGAACGGTTCGGCGGCCTGCGGCGGCTCGGCCACCGCCGTGCGCACCGCGAAGCCGAACGCGAGCCAGGCAACGCTCATCGCCGACGCGCAGGCGCTGCCGAGCCTTGGCGCCGCACCGGACTTCACGGAAACCCAGCGCTGGTTCAACACGCCGGGCGGCACGCCGCTCACGCTGCCCTCGCTGCGCGGACGCGTCGTGCTGGTCGATTTCTGGACCTACACGTGCATCAACTGCATCCGCACGCTGCCCTATCTGAAGGCATGGGACTCCGCCTACCGCAACCGGGGCCTGACGATCGTGGGCGTGGAGACGCCGGAGTTCGCCTTCGAGCACGACGCAGGCAACGTGGCCAACGCGATCGGCCAGTTCGGCCTGCGCTACCCCGTTGCGCAGGACAACAACATGGCGACGTGGAACGCGTACGGCAACCAGTACTGGCCGGCCGACTACCTGATCGACGCCCACGGGCAGGTCCGCTACACCGCCTTCGGCGAGGGGGACTACGAAAAGACCGAAACAGCGATCCGTGCGCTGCTCGCCGAATCCGGCCATGCGGTCGCGGGCAAGGGGCACCCGACGAGCGTCGTCGTCCCGTCACAGCTGACCTCGCCCGAGACCTATCTCGGCACGGCGCGGGCGCAGGGATGGATGAACGCGCCCAAGCCGGGCCGGCACGACTACGGCGCGCCCGCGAGCGGCGAACTGTCGGTCAACGAGTTCGCCTACAGCGGCGTCTGGAAGATCTCCGACCAGCCCGCCACCGCGGTCTCCTCGGCCGGGATCGACGTCGAGTTCCAGGCGAAGAACGTGTATCTGGTGCTGAGCTCACCCGGCGAAAGGCCTCTATCGGTCCAGGTCCTGCTCGACGGCCGCCCGATCGCCGCCAAGGACGCTGGCGCCGACGTGCACGCCGGCGCACTCACCGTCCGCGGGCAGCGGCTCTACACGCTCGTCTCGCTTCCGCACAGCGAGCGCCACCATCTCGCGCTGCGCCTCGCGCCCGGGATCAGCGGCTACGCGTTCACGTTCGGCTAGCGCCAGGGCGCGGCTCGTCACTCTCGGCGGTCGCGCCAGGCGGGTGGTGCGCCCGGGCGCGGGCCGGGGTGGCCAGCGCCCGATGCCCGCCGATCATTTGTGGTGTTTCTTGCGTTTTTTGGGCACGCACGTGTGGAACGTGCGCGTGTCCTCGTAGATGTCACCCTTCGAGGACTTCGAGGTCAGCTCGACCTCGAACGTCCCCTTCGGGAGCCCGACCAGGTTGACGCTGGTCGCGTGCTTCGCGAGCTTCCCGCTCTTGACGAGCGTGCCGTTGATGAACTCTTCGAAGCTCACCAGGTTGACGCCTTTGGGCCTGCGCGGGTGGATCGGGAATTTGCGTTTGCTCACACAGCCCTTCTTGGAGGACAGGCCGAGGCTCGCCTTCTTCGCGATCCGCAGCACCTCGCTCCCGCAGGCGCTCGCCGACGGCGCGTTGACCGCATCTCCGCTGTAGCTCGCGATCCAGTAGTAGGTGCCCACTGGCGGCTTGACCGCACCCGAGGGGCCCGCCACACCACCCGCGACCGCCGCCGCGCTACCCGGTAGCGCCGGAACCGTGCATTTGCTGTCCTTGTAGAGCACGTATGACACGGTGCCGGTCGCGCCTTTGACGAGCGCGCCTGCGATCAGCGCCTGGTCGCTCACCGCCGTTCCCACGGGCAGCGTCAGCGAGGCGCCGAGCGCCTTCCCCGTCGACTGGATCGTCGTCGTGGTGGTCGGCGAGAGCACGGTGAGCGGCTCGGAGGTGCATGCGCTCGTGGCGGGCTGGTTGTTGATGTCGCCCGCGTAGTGCGCCTGCCAATAGTATTTGCCCGGCGCCAGGTTCTCGGCGGCTGAGGGGCCGGCGACCCCTCCGGCGAATTTGGCCGAGCCCGCCGCGACGACGAGCGTTTTGCATTCGGCGTCGCTGTACACGCCGAAGGTCACGCTACCCGTGGCGATCGCCGCATTGGCGCCGCTCAGCGTCGCTTTGTCGGTGACCGGCGTGCCCTGGACGACCGTGCTCGCGGAGAGCGTCGTGGCGAGCGTAGTAGCGGTCCCGAACCCTGCGGCCGGCGGCGACTCGAGCGAGAAGTACGTCGAGGCGCCCGGCGCGAGCGCCGGCGAGAAGTTGACGACGCCGCTCGAGTGGGTGCCGGGCGCGATGCTCGTGAACCACGACGTCGGGCCCTCGTAGCCGGTGATCGCGTCTTCTTCCCCGCCGAAGCCGATGACGGAGATCGAGGATTCGAAGCTGACTTTCGCCGGCTCTCCCGCGGGCGGCAGGAAGCCGCAGATTTCGAACGTCGCTTCGGTGCATTCTTCTTTGGCTTTTAGCTGTTTTTCTTTGCCGGCGTTTTCCGGCAGCACGCGACATCCCGTCGGTCCCGACGGCCGTTTCGTGACGCTGCAGATCCCGTCGAACTCGAAGCCGAACAGTTCGTTTTCGGCGGACAGGGGAATCGACGAGATCGGTTTCGAGGAGTTGTTCACGATGCCGATCAGCGCATCATCCGAACCCTCGTAGGGCCCTTGCGTCGGATCCGATTCGACGGTCGTCCCGGCATCGGTTGCGTTGACCAGGAACTGGCAGCCGGTGTTCAGGTCCACCGGGGGGCATTGCGGGAAGGCCGCGCTCGCGACCGACGGCGCGACCATCACGATGAGCAGCGAAAGACAAGCAACTGCGAGAACTGCGAGACGCCTCATGTGTTCCCCCCTAAGCGTTCCTTGTTGTGCGGGCCCCAGCGCCTTGCCAAGAGGCCTGATAAGTGCGTACAACCGCGTATACCGTACACATTCCCATGGCGTAGGGGTCGGCAAGCTGGACGAGAGTTCGCAAACACCGCGATCCTGGGCGATCCTTGGCCTACGCAGCCGCCACCTACAATGCCCCCTATGGAGGGCTCGATGTCAGAGACCGGTGCACGCAGCTGGCTGCGCTGCTACCGCTGTTGGTCGCAGGACCTCGAGGTGCAGGTCCACTACGAGGGCATCCACAAGATCGATCCCGCCACGGGCGAGCGAGCGGAAGTCGTGGACGAGCTCCAGGAGGCGGTCGTGCAGTGCCTTGACTGCATGCACGACCAGCCGCACCTCGGCTTCAACAACGGGCGCGTGGAGCCGATCGAGGACCGCTGGGAAAGGATGATCGCGGGAACGCCGTGGGTCGCATCGTGCACGGTCGCCGTCGACGCCCAGGACGTCGAGAGCTGCTCGGGTCCTGAGGCCGGCGACGCTCTCTCCTACGCGGCCTTCGGGGACCACGGCGTGCGGGAGTTCTTCACGCATGTGCGTTTCCACAAGCACGAGGACGACTCCCGCATCATCGTGCATCTGCTCGTGGAGCTCTACGCTCGCTCGCTCGAGGAGGCGACCGACGTGCTCGAGTCCTCGGCACGCGGCTCGCTGACGATCACCTCGCTCGCCGAGGAGTCACGTCCGCCGGCGGCAGCGGGCGAGACGCACGGGCACGACTGAGCGCTTCGGGCCAGCGGCGCGCGGTACCCCGAATCTACTCATTCCTACCTAGACCAAGGTCTAGGTAGAGCCTGGACGAATGTACCGTTGTGCACACCCGGCCGAACGGCCGATGCTTTACGTAACATTTCAGAACATCACGCATCGGACTCTCGATGCTTGATAGCTCAGGGAAGAGAGGGTATGCACGTATGGACGCGCCGTTGAAGGTCCTCATCGCAGACGACCATCCGCTGATGCTGCACGCGATCCGCAGGGCGCTCGAGGCGAGCGAGGACATCGAGGTCGTGGGCGAGGCCCGCTCCGGCGAAGAGGCGCTGGCGCTCGTCGAGCGCAGGAACCCGAATCTCGTCCTGCTGGATCTGCACATGCCGGGCCTCGACGGCCTCGAATGCATTGCCGAGCTGAAGCGCTCGTGGCCGGACGTCAAGACGGTTGTGCTCTCGGCGTCCGACGATCGCGCGACCATCGACTCGGCGCTGGTGGCGGGTGCGAGCGCCTACATCCTCAAGAGCGTGAGCCCGATGGACATACCCTCGGTCCTACGGCAGGCCTCTGCTGGTGCTGTCTACCACGTCCCCTCGACCCCCCGTCCACGTTGCGACGATCACGCTGCGGCATGCGGGCCCGAGCTCACTCCGCGCGAGACCACGATTCTGATGGCCGTCGCCGGCGGCCTGACGACGAAGGCGATCAGCCAGGACCTGTGGCTGAGCGAGCACACGGTCAAGTTCCATCTCACGAACATCTACCGCAAGCTCGGGGTGTCCAACCGCAGCGCCGCCGTGCGTTACGCCTTCGAGAACGATCTTGGCCCCTCCGGCGCGCTCGCCGGCGCGCACGCTTAGCGACTCTCCAGGCGCTGGGCGTCCCACGTCAGCGCCTCGCGCCTAGGTCTCGGGGCAGGGGCGGCGGAGCTCCTCGATCAGCGGCTCCCAGCGTTCCAGCGCGACCGATACCACCGTTGGACCGCCAGGCCGACTGTCGATGCGGCACTGCCCTCCGAGGAGCCGTACCCGCTCGTGCATCGCGATCAGCCCGAGGCGGCCCCTCTGAGCCGCGCGCATCAGCGTGGCCTCGAGGTCAAAGCCGCAACCGTTGTCGGTGACCTGGGCCTCGACGCCCTGCTCATTGACCGACACGCGGACTTCGACGTCTGTCGCGTGGCTGTGCTCCCTGACGTTCGTCAACGCCTCATGGACGATGTTGAGGAGAGCGATCTGCTGAGAGCCCGAGACCAGGCTGAGATCGCCGCTCACGCGTACGCGCGGCTCAATTGTCGTGCGGACGGCGAAGGACCGGGTGACGTCACCAAGCGCCCGCGCGAAAGGTCGGTTGAGCAGCACCGAGGCGGCCCGGACTTCGTTTGAGATCCGGCGTAGGTCGTCGTCGAGTGCGGCGAGCTGGGCATCGAGGTCGTCGAGCCTGCCAAGCATGAGCGCATGGTGCCTGGATTTCCGCGTGACGACGTCGAGCTGGTCGCGGAACAGCCGCAGATCCTCGCCTATCACGGCCACATCCTGGATCGGCCCATCGTGGAGATCGAACCCCAGACGGGTGAGCTTGCGCTCGCTCGACTCGACCAGAGCCCGCTCGGAGGCGGCGTTGCCGGCGAGCAGGGCGTCCCGCTCGAGGACCGCCCCAAGCATGGGCACCGCCTCGGTGAGGAACCAGTCGCGGCCCTCCCGGATCCCTGGCCGCGCAGAGCCGACGAGTGCAGCGAGCGGTTGCTGCCAGCGGCCAACGGGCGCGCCGAGCAGCAGACGTCGCCCCCGGGTCTCGGTGCGCTCGCCCGCGAGAAGCCGGCCGGCGAGCTCCTTCGCGCCCCGCGAGGGGCCGCCGTCACCGGCATGACGCAGGCAGGTCACGTGCTCCGCGTCGTCGAATATCCACAGGGACGCGCTGCGCAGCTGCGCCAGGACGACGAGCATTTCCAGCTGACTCTCGATCGCGGTCGTCGGCAAGAGCGTCAACAGCTCGGGTGCCCTGAGAACCTCGCGTGCCAGCGCGAGCCTCGGAAGACCCGTGATCACTTCGAACTCGTGTGCGGCGCGGGCGGCATGGGTCGGCGACGACACGAGCTCGGTCCTAAGGGCGCCGAACAGCTCCGCCGCTGCGACCAGGAGTGCCGTTCGGCTGTTCTCAGCCCCCGCGCCCCCGTGTTCGAGCACCTCCATGGCACGCGCCCTGGCCCCCTTGCGAGCGCGGACGAAGACGCGTGCATCCGGACGCTTCACCTGCTCGAAGAGCCGCTCGAGGCGACTCAGCTCGAGCAGCACTGCGCGGCGGCGCGCTGCCGGAGCGGCGCCCGCGGTCCGTCGCAGAGTGTGCGCGGTCCTCTTCGTGGGCGTCCCGGTGGAGACGCCTTTGGGCGCGTTCCATTGGCTGGCCATCGTCATCTCTCGTTGTTCAGTCACCGAGCGCGGGGGTGCCTTGGTGACTTCACTCCTTATCGACCTGCGGATCGCCGCACTCAAGTCGTGTCCGTCCGTGGGCGAATCCGCCCAGCCGGGAGCGGACTAGGAGTTTTCGATGCCGAAGGACGAGGAGAGGGCCGTCAACACGCCCCGCATCACATCGCCAGCCGGGGTCGACGCCTCGGCGCCGTGATGGTTCAGCGGATCGCCCCCCGCATCCGAGAACCCGATCTCGATGTGCCCATGTCCGAGGACCACGGCGTCGCCGGCGTGCCCTACGATCGCGATCGGCTGGCCGGCGGAGACGTGCTCACCGGGGTGCACCAGGGCCTCTGCCACATGGCCGTAGTAGATGTGCTGGCCGGCGAGCGAGCCGGCCGTGGCCTGGACCACCGGGTAGTTGGGGCCGAAGCCGACCGGGTCGCTCGCGACGGCCGTGACGATCCCCGGCGTGATCGAGTACACGAGCGCGCCGTCGGGAGCAGTCTCGATGTCGACGCCGTCGTCGGTGCGTCCGAGCTGATGCATGTATCGGGCGTCGAGTGGGAGCGAGTACCCCCTCTCGATCCTGGCGAAGCTGGCGAGGTCGCCCAGAGCCCGGGCGCGCAGGAAGACCTCCGCGACGTACCAGTCGGCGTGGTTGTAGGCGAAGATCGCTCCCGGCAGATCATGCGAGGCGCCGCAGGCCTGCAGGTAGCGCGCGGCGGTGAAGATCGCGTCCTGCGGCGAATACGGGTTGAGGTGCCCGTCGCGGTCGGCGTCGACGGCCCACTCGCGCCACGTCGCGGGCATGAACTGCATCCAACCAACGGCGCCCGCCGAGGACACGGCGAGGTTGCGGCCGTAGTCGGTCTCGATCGCGTTGATCGCCGCGAGCACCCGCCAGGGCACGCCGTAGCGACGCCCGGCAGCCTCATAGATCGGGATCAGGTAAGCGGGCGGCCCGTCTTCCGCGACCCCCAACAGACCTTCCGGAAGTTCTTGGATCGCCGGCGTCAGTTCCGAGAATGCCAGCGCGGAGGACGTCTCCTGAACGCGGGGCTCCTTGGCGGCGGCACCGACCCGCTCCGATCGGGCGGAGCCCGTACGCGACCGGCGTGGTTGTGCCAGGGCGCTCGGCCTCGGGTCGGGCTGCGGCGCCCCACGCCCCTTGCCCGCGCCCGGGCGCGCCGGAGCTCGGGTGGACGAAGGTGCGGTCGTGTCTCCCGAAGGCCCTTCCACGGTGGTGATCACCGTGGGCGCCGAGGCTTCTGCGACTGGTCCTCCGCTAGTCGTGGGAGGCGGCGGCGCTGGCGGAATGCCGTGTACTGGGTCCGGTGGCTGGGGCGGCCTTTCAGGAGTGGGTCCCACAGGCGGTGGCGTTGGCTGAGGCGGCGCTTCCGGGGTGGGTTCCGGCGTACCCCCACCGGTAGGCCCGGGCGTTTCAGGGGTCGTTTCAGCAGGTCCCATCGCCGCGGCGTAGGTCCCGCCGGCGCGCGCCGTCCCCGCCAGCGAGCCCTGCGCCAAGCCGACCTGACACGTCACGGCGACCAATAGGGCCGTGTACCGGAGGGCGTAGGGCCAGGTCACCCGGCTGGGCCGGCGTCGCGCGGACAGTGGCTCGGTGAATGGCCACGCGACGTCCAGCGCCAATGGCAGGAGCTCCTCATCGTGAAGTCGAAGCGCGAACTGCGTGCGCGAGTCGCCGGCTAGCTCCGGCGGGACAGCGAAGCTCCCGCGCCACATCCATTCACACGCATCTTCGTACGGCGCACGAGCCGTGTACGCGAGCAGCGCCGGGTAGGCGTGCTCGACCGCCTCGCGCTCCACGAGCAACAGTGGATGCGTCGGACTCTCGGGCTCGAAAGCGAGACGCAGGCAGACGCGCAGCAGCAGGTCGGACTGCACGTAGTCGAAGCGCTCGACGCCGAGCACGAGGGCGTCGGGCCGATGCACGTGGTGCCCAGCGCTCTGGGGATCGTAAACGGGTCTCATTAGCTCAGACAGGAGGGAGCAGCACGATCAGGGCGCCGAGCGACAGGAACGGCCCCAACGGGATCGTCGACTTGCGCGCACCCAGGCCGTTACGGACGAGCATCAGCAGGGCGACCGGGAACACGCAGAGAAAAGCGATGAAGGCCGCGTTGGCGACGCTCCAGCCGAGCACCACGCCGATGAGAAGGACGAGCTTCACGTCACCCATCCCGATCCAGTCGCGTCGGAAGAGATGCGGGACCGCGAAGACGGCAGCGCCGAGCACGCCTGCGAGCGCCCACTCGGCGGCCCGGTCGGGGAACAGCGCAACCTGCATGGTCAGCGCCAGGGCCGCCGCCGGCAGGACGATCCGGTTGGGGATGATTCCCCGTTCGAGGTCGATCGCCGACAGCACGACGAGCACCGCAGCCGCGAAGGCGGCGACCACCCCCCGGTCGAGCGGTAGCGTCGCCAGCGCCAGGACCACGACTCCGACCACGAATGGCGCCACTACCGAGGGGGTGCGTAGCCACGGGTCGTCGGTGGCAGCCGGTGTGCTCACCGGGATCGAGCTAGACCCTGTCACCGTTCTGTCCTTCGGTCGCGTGGGCATGGCCTGCCGCTTCGATCGCCGCAACGAGGTCTTCAAACGGACCCCACTTTGCGAGCAGCTGGGTCTTCTCGAGGGCCGTGCCGGGCTCATCGGCGACGAGGACCACGCCGGCGGGTCGCGCGCCAACCTGAGCCGTTGCGCTCGCGGCAAGCAGCAGTTGGCTTGCGTCGATCACGACGACATCGGCGTCCTCCTGTGTCATGAGCTCGGCAACGCGGCTCGCGTTCGCCGTCGCTGTCACCGAGCAGTTGCGGCGGCCGAGCAGCATGGACATGACGGTCCGGAAGTGCCCGTCGTGAGACACGACGAGAACCCGCAGCGGGCGCAGGCGCGCAAGCGCCCTCGACTGAGTTGAGACGGCGGCGCGCTCCTCGGGATGGTCTTCGGCGTGCGCGGTCCGCAAGCGAATGACGTTCTCTACGTTGCGATCCCGAAGTGCGAGACGGTCGCCCACCTGCACCCCACATCGCGCGCTCTCCCCCGCTGCGAGCTCCAGCACGGCACGAGCCCGGCGCTCGGATGCAATCCGCCAGGGAGCGAGGTCCTCGACGATCTCGAGGACCCTCAGGTCGCGATCGAGGAACAGTGCGTCGATCGAGAAGCGCATGAACGCGGTGTGGATTGAGGGAGCGGGGCGCAGCAACAGGCCCTCCCCGGCCGGCAGCCCCCGACGGCCAATGAGCCCCCGCATGCGGGGCAGCGGTCGGTCGGCAAGCTCGCCGACGCACAGGCAGCGGCCGTTGGTGAGATTGAATATCAACTTCGTTGCCACCAACGCGAGCGCACCTTTCCCCTTTTCGAGCATGCTGCTAAAAAGGACTCGTCTCTCATGGAACGCGCCGGGCGGCCCGTTCACCAGCGGACAGTCTCGACGCTCGGCGGGGCAACTCAAACTGGCCGTTGGTCTAGTTCGAGCTAGCGCTTCGTCTCTCGCGCCGACGCAAACCCCACCTTCGTCTAGGTGGAGTTAGAGGTTTGTGGCGTTGCGCGCCGTTGGCCGCAACCTAGGATCCCACGGGCTTATGCGCAGAATATTTCTCCCCGCCCTTCTGGGCATGCTAGTTGCTACGGGTGTGGCCGATGCGCGCGTGCCGAGCGCGCCGAGACTGCAGAGCCCTGCCAGTGGCGTTTCCCTGGAAGCCCTTCCAACATTCACATGGGCGGCTGTCGCAAAGGCAACCGCGTACCAGTTCCAGCTGGCAGCTGACCCGCACTTCGGCGCGATCGTCGCAAGCCAGCTCGGAAAGGGATCGATCGAAACGACCAATATCGCGGCGACGCCCGAAAAGGCGGTACCCAACGGCACCTACTACTGGCGAGTGAGGACCATCTCGGGCAAGACCTCCGGTCCGTGGTCTGCGACGCGGACGCTGGTCAAGGCGTGGAGCGCCACCCCGCAGCTACTCGGGCCCAATGGCAACACGGTCAACTGGCCAGCCCAGCCGCTGGTGTTCAGCTGGTCCAGTGTGCCCTACGCTGTGCGGTACCAGATCACCCTCGCCACCGACCCGTCCCTGGCCAATCAGGTGCTCGGCAGCACTCAAAGTCCGATCATCACCCAGGGCACCGTGCTTACGCCGAGCGCGCCGCTTACGACCGGGACCTATTTTTGGGCCGTCACACCGCTCGATGCCGAGGGGCACAAGGGCACGCGATCACCGGTCGCATCCTTCAGCTACGTGTGGCCGACCGCGACGACGACAGCCTTCAGCAACCTGAACGCTGCACAGCTGCTCGAAGACGACCCGCAGTTCAGTTGGGCGCCGATCCCCGGAGCTGCGCGCTACGAAGTCGAGGTCAACTCGGCCGAAGACTTTCCGCCCGGCTCGAAGTGGTGCTGCGCCGGGACGACGATAGGCACGACCATCACCTCCATGCGCCCACTCGCCAATAACCGCT
>JAOPZM010000181.1 GCA_025964115.1 Solirubrobacterales bacterium | reverse complement strand
TGTCCGCCGAGCGCTCGTGGGAGGGCCTGGTCGAGCAGGCGCGCAAGCACAAGGTGGGGCGCATCGCGTTGGCCGAGGAGCACGCCGCCGCACGCGCCTCTGAGGCGTGGACCGACGGGCAGGTCCTTGGAGGCCCCGAGGGCCTCGTACGGCTCGTGGTCGAGTCCGAAGCCGATCTCGTCCTGAACGCGCTCGTCGGCTCTGCCGGATTGGGGCCGACGGTGGCGACGCTCGGCGAGGGCATGGATCTGGCGCTCGCCAACAAGGAGTCGCTGGTCGTGGGCGGCGAGCTGGTCACGGCGCTGGCCGAGGCGACAGGGGCGCAGATCGTGCCAGTCGATTCCGAGCACACGGCACTGCACCAGCTGCTCGCGGGCCAGCCGCCGGGTGCGGTGGAGCGTCTCACGATCACCGCGAGCGGCGGTCCCTTCCGCGGACGCAGGCGCGAGGAGCTTCAGGATGTGACGGTCAAGCAGGCCCTTGCCCATCCGACTTGGGCGATGGGTGGCAAGATCACGATCGACTCGGCGACGCTGATGAACAAGGGGCTCGAGCTGATGGAGGCGCATCATCTCTTCGGCACGCCCTATGAGCGCATCGACGTGGTCGTGCATCCGCAGTCGCTGGTGCATGGCCTGGTGCAGATGGCCGACGGGGCGATGCTCGCCCATCTCGGGCCGCCGGACATGCGCATCGCGATCTCATATGCGCTGCACGGGGGCGAGAGCGTCGAGCTGCCCGTCGTCCCGCTCGACCTCGCTGCCGTGGGGGAGCTGACCTTCGAGGCCGTCGACATCGACGCGTTCCCGTGCCTGCGCCTGGCACGCGAGGCGGCGCTCGAGGGCGGCACCGCGCCGTGCGTGCTGAACGCCGCGAACGAGATCGCGGTTCACGCCTTCCTGGAGGGAAGCCTGCGCTTCCTCGAGATCCCAGCTGTCATCGAACAGACGCTCTCCGAGCTCGGCAGCCAGCCCGTTCGCGCCTTCGAGTCGCTGTACGAGGCCGACCGGGAGGCCAGGAGGGTTGCAGGGGAGGCCGTGGCCGCGCTGGCCTGATCCGACCGCCCCGAACCGGCGGAATCCGGGCGCGGGGCTGCGACACTGGGGCGGTGAGTTGGGTCCTGACCCTGCTGGGCATCATCGCGCTGATCATCCTGCACGAGCTCGGCCATTTCGCCGTCGCGAAGGCCGTCGGGATGCGAGTCGAGCGGTTCTCGCTGTTCTTCCCGCCCACGCTGTTCCGCGTGCGTCGTGGCGAGACCGAGTACGCGATCGGCGCGATCCCCGCGGGCGGCTACGTGAAGATCACCGGCATGAACCCCGAAGAGCTCAAGGATCTCGAGCCGGAGGTCGCCAGGCGCGCCTACTACGCCCAGCCACCGTGGAAGCGCATCGTCGTGATCCTCGCGGGACCCGGCGTGAACATCGTGATCGCGTTCGTCCTGTTCTGGGCCGTGCTGCTGACGGGAAGCCTGAACGGCGCGCGAGCGCTCGAAAGCATCAACCCGGCGGTGTCGACGCTGGCGCCAACCGTCAAGGCGGTCGAGCGCGGCGCGCCCGCTGAAGGCGTCCTGCGTCCTGGGGATCGGATCGTCGCGGTGGAAGGACGGCCAGCGACCTTCACATCGACCATGGAGGCGGTCAACGCCCACCGCTGCGCCGGGCCGCTCGTCGAAGGCTGCCGCGCAGCCACGCCGGTGCATCTCACGGTCCAGCGCGCCGGCCATCACGTGAGCCTCTCGGTGTATCCCCGCTACGACAAGCACGAACAGCGGATGCTCATCGGCTTCCGCTTCGGCGCCGTGCCCAGACCCTTCGGCCCGTTCAAGGCGGCCTCGACGGCGCTGAGCGAGATGTGGCACAGCACGACCCAGACGCTCACCGGATTCGTCAATGCACTGACGAGCTCGAAGGCCCGCCACCAGGTCTCGAGCATTGTCGGCATCACCCAGGTGGGCCACGAAACGGTCGCCGCCGGCACCGGCTATGCGCTGGTCTTCCTCGGCTACATCTCGTTGGTGCTGGCGGTCATCAACCTGTTCCCGTTCTTGCCGCTGGACGGCGGGCATGTGATGTGGTCGATCGCCGAGAAGCTGCGCGGCAGACGCGTCTCGATCATGGCGATGTACCGCTACAGCTCGGTGGGGATCGTCCTGCTGCTGTTCCTCGTGATCAACGGCGTCAGCAACGACATCAACCGCCTGGCGGGCTGACGCACACCCAGCTCTTGACGAGCGGGCCGAAGCGCTCGGCCTGCGCCGGACCGAACAGCGCCTGCATCTCCTCGCGGCGCAGCAGCGGGATCTCCTCCCATTCGCCCGCCGCGCCGAGCCGCCAGTAACGCCGGCGGAGCGCCACCGGGAGCCAGTGCGCCGCCGGCAGCAGCGAGTGCGGCTCGATGGGGAAGGAGAAGGCGGGCGTCTGCACGAACCAGCCGCGGCCCACGCGCCGGATCTCCGCGGCGAACCGACTGCGGCGCTCGGGCGCCACGTGCTCGATCACGCTGGAGCAGTAGACGAGGTCGAACTCGCCGTCGGCGAACGGCAGCCCGGCGGCGGCGTCGGCGCAGACGAACGGCCCGGGGTATTCGGGACGCTCGCGCAGGTCCACACCGGTGATCTCGAGTGAGGGCTCCAGCGCTCGCAGCCCCGCCTGCCCGCATCCGACGTCGAGCACCCTGGCGCCGGGCGCGATGCGCGTCAGCTTGAAGAAGCGCTCGTGGCGGCGGGCCCGGGCGCGGGCCGCGAGCGGCGCGGCGACCCGCGCCAGCGGC
>JAOPZM010000141.1 GCA_025964115.1 Solirubrobacterales bacterium | reverse complement strand
ATCCCCTCGCCCGTGGGTGCGTAGACCAGGTAGCGCCCGGCGATGGTCCGCTCCATCGACCGGCGCGCGCCCTGCGTCTTCAGCGGATCCTTGACGACCTGTACGACGATCTCCTGACCGGGCGAGAGCAGGTCGGAGATGCGGCGGCCGCCGCCGTTGCCACGTCCGCGCCGCGGCGCCTCGACTCCCGGCAGGACGATCTCGTCGACGTGCAGGAAGCCGTTCTTCTCAAGGCCGATGTCGACGAACGCTGCCTCGAGGCCGGGCAGCACGTTGTCGACCTTGCCCTTGTAGATGTTGCCGACGATCGAGCGGCCGCCGCGGCGCTCTATGTAGAGCTCAGCTATGCGATATCCGGCCTCCGGTCGTCCGGCACCGCGTTTGCGGCCGTTGGCCGAGCCAGCCGGCCGGGCTGAGCGCCCGCGATCGGCAGCTGACCCGCGCGAGGCGGCGGGCGTTCCGCTCGCCTCCAGAAGCGCCACGCGCGTCTCCGCGCGATCGACGCTGACAAGCACTTGCTTTTTCAATTTGATCCAGTCTTTCGGTATGTAGGGTCGCCGAGCTCCTATGGCGCCGGATTGACGGGCGCCGGACTGACGGGCGCCGGACTGACGGGCGCCGGGCGGGCTGGGTGCCCGCGAATGGCTGCTCCTGGCGGTCTGATGAGAGGTGCTCGGCGAACATCGTGTTAGTAGCGCAGAACGCGGCCCTTCAGCGATGCAGAGGCGCGTGCCTGAACGTAAATCGATTGCAACAGGCCTACCGCCAGCAGAGTGGTGATGACCGACGAGCCGCCGTAGCTCATGAGTGGCAGCGTGACGCCGGTAATTGGCATGATTCCAATGGTCATTCCCACGTTGACGAAGACCTGGAACATGAGCATAGCCGCTATTCCGGCCGCGATCAGCGAGCCGAACAGATCCTTGGCCATCACGAGGACCCCGAGCGCTCGCCAGATCAACAGCGCGTAGAGCGCCAGCACAAGCCCGGCGCCGACGAAGCCGTAGCGCTCGCCCACGGCGGCGAAGATGAAGTCCGTGTGCCTCTCGGGCACGAAGCCGTTGGGCACCTGGCTGGCGTTGGCACCGCGCCCGAACTTCTGGCCGGCGCCGATCGCGATCTTGGACTCCTGCTGCTGGTAGCCTTCTTTCTGCGGGTTGGAGGAGGGGTGCAGGAAGGCCGTGAGGCGCGCCACCTGGTAGGGCTTCAGCACGTGAACGCCCGCCGCGGGCGCGGCCACGAGTACGAACGTCAGCGACACGACGACGAGCACGAGCAGGCTCGCCAGGTGCCGCCAGGCGGTCCCGGCCACGAACAGCATCGTGAACGCCACGACCATGTAGACCATGCCCGAGCCGAGGTCCGGCTGGGCGATCACGAACATCGCCGGTACCAGGGCGGCGATCATCACGCGGGCCGTCGTCTCTCGCTCGCGAAGCCGCCGCGCGCGGTCGACGACGAAGGCCGCTATCGCGAGGATCAGCAGCACCTTGCCGAGCTCGGAGGCCTGGAATGAGAAGAACGGCAGGTTGATCGCCCTCTGCGAGCCGCGGGCGGCGTGACCGAGGGCGAGCACCGCGAGGATGCTGAGGATCAGCAGCGCGTAGATCCCGTTTTTGAACTGCCGCAGGCGCGCATAGTCCAGCCGCGAGAGCACCACCATCCCCAGGACGCCGACCACCAGGTAGATCAGCTGGCGGTTTACGTAGTAGTTCGGCTGGCCCGGGATGAGGTCGCGCGTCGCGGCCCCCAGCGTCACGATCGAGCAGACGGCCAGCCCCAGCACGGCGAGCGTCAGCATCGGGTCGACTGGCATGCGCAGCTGCCGCGGCGGCTCGACGGGCTGCTCGTCGGTCGGTTTGATCGGGCTCAGCGGCATCTGCTGCTCATGCCCGGGCGGCAGGGTGGCGGGTGCAGGAAGCCCGGCGGGGCCGCCCGATGCTGGAGACGGGCGGTGTCATCGCGTCTTGGAGCTCCCGGCGACGAACTTGGCGGGCCTGCCGAACCACTTCGAGGCGATCAGGCGCGCGATTGGCGCGGCCGTTTCGGCGCCGAAGCCGCCCTGCTCCACAGTCACTGCGATCACGATCGGCCTCTGCGGGTCGCCGACGTAGCACATGTACCAGGACTGGTCTTCCTTCGGTTCGCGCTGTGCGGTCCCCGTCTTCCCGTAGACGGGGTGCTGGGCCTGGTCCCAGCCGTTCCAGACGTCGAAGGAGGTCCCGCCCGGCTGGCTGGCGGCGGCGTGGATTCCGCCCATCACCAGACTCAGATCCGAGTAGTTGAGGTGCACGTGGCGCGCGGGCGGTGGGCTGAGCGCCTGCACGAGACCGCCCGTCGCGTCATCGACCTCCAACCCGAGATGGGGCGTGACGACAGTGCCTTCGCCCCCGTGCATGAAGGCGTTGGTCAACGTCGAGTAGGCGACGGCCATCTGCAGCGGCGAGGTGACCAGGTCTCCCTGGCCAACCGCGAGATGCATGTTGTCGCCGACGCTCCACGGACGGATTTCGGCGACGATCCCGCAGCTCGGTCGGTGGGTGCGCGCGCGGCATTTGAGCTCGAGTTCGTTCTGGTGCGCGCGCCAGAGGCGGTTGGGGACCGTGCCGGTGAGCTCTTCGGGCAGATCGATACCGGTCTTGCGGCCGATGCCGAGTTCCCTGGCCTTGCGCTGGATCACGTCGCCGTGACTGTTGGCGAGCTCGCCGACTTCGAAGAAGTAGGTGTCCGAGGAGACCCGCAGCGCGTCGACCAGGCTCACGGCCCCGTAGTCAGCTTGGCCCGCGTTGCAGAACTGCTGCGTGGACACATAGATGCACCGACCCGCTCCGAGGCCGGCATTCGGGTCGAGCACGCCCGATTCGAGCGCGCCCATGGCGGTGATCGGCTTGAACGTCGAGCCGGTGGGATACGTGCCGTTCACGGCGCGGTCGGTGAGCGGGCCGCCTTCGGTGCTGTTGCCCTGAAGCTGTTTGTACTCGGTTTCCGTGAGCGGTTTGGCGAATTTGTTCGGGTCGAAGCTCGGGTAGGAGCCGATCGAGAGGACCTGGCCGTTGCGCGGGTCCATCGCCACGAAGGCCCCGGCGTTGGCCGGTTTGCCAGAGGCACGCGCGTGTTCGATCCCGTCCAGCAGGGCCTTTTCGCTCGCTTTCTGCAGACCCAGATCGAGCGTCACCCGGAGGCTGTGTCCCGCTTGCGGAGCCGTCGGAGAGAGGCGGGCAGCGACGGGATAGCCTTCGGCGTTGACCTCGACACGCTGCACGCCGGCTTTGCCCCTCAGGTAGCGGTCGTAGTAGTACTCGAGCCCTTCCTGGCCGACCACCGTGCCCTGCTGGACGCTCTGGAAGGCGCGCATCTTGAGCTCCGGTTTGGTGACCTGGCCCACGTATCCGAGGACCTGAGCGGCCATTTCGCCGTGCGGGTAGTCCCGGATCGAGACCGGCTGCTGCACGACGCCGGGGAACTCGTTCTGGCGCTCTGCGAGCACGGTCAGCACCCCGGTCCCCGCGTCGGTCTTGATCGTGACTGGGGCATACCTCAGGTTGGAGCGACCGTGGACGACCAGAGCCTCGATGGCTGCGGGACTCAGACCCAGCAGCCGTCCCAGGCGCCGGTAGAGGGCCAGCCGAGGAGCGCCTGCGGCAGGCAGTGCGGACGGCACGATCTGGACGGCGTTGGTCGTCCGGCTCGAGACGAGCGCCTGCCCCGCCCGATCGAGGATTTCACCGCGCGGCGCGGCGATCGGCAGGTCACGGGCGCGGTTGGCATCCGCCTGCTGGACGTACTGTTCCCCTGAGAGCACCTGCAGGAACCAGAGGCGGAAGAAGATGATCGCGAACATCGCCATCGCCAGGCCGCCGAGGATCGCCACGCGCATGGCGAGCTGCGGAGAGACGGGCATGTGCGGCTCGCTGGGGCGCACCCGCTCGAGCGCGCTCATGACCGTGAGAGCGGGCTGAGCCCACCGGTCGTGTACGCGCGGCGCCGCCGGCGCCGCCGGGGATCGTCGGGCAGGCCTCCCTCGAGCGTGCGCCGCACGAGCGCCCACATCGGCACCGCGGCGATCGTGTTCACGACGACGCCGAGCACGATCTGTCGCAGCAGCTCGAGGCTCACGGGCGCATCGACGCCAAGCAGGAACTCGATCAGCGAGTAGCCGACGAGCGAGAGGGCGGAGCCGGCGGCGCCCACCAGCAGCGGCGTGAGCGCGGCCTGAGGGTCTCGCAGCTCGCGCAGGCGGCCCGACCAGTAGCCCACCAGCGTGAAGATCAGCGAGGTCACGCCGAGCGTCTGCACGAGCGCGAGGTCGACGAGCAGGCCGACCACGAAGCCGGTGATGGCGCCGAGCGTGGAGCCGCACAGCAATCCGACGAACGCGACGAGCAGCGGCGAGAGGTCGACGTTCACGCCGAACAGCGGAACCTCGGAGACGACTCCGATCTGGACGAACACGAGCGCGACGGAGAGCGCTCCGATGCGGGCCAGGAGCCCGGCGCTCGGTGCGCTCATCGGGCCGCTCCCGTCGAGGCGAGCGCTTCGCCGGTGGGGCCGCCGCCCTGGGTCTGGCCTGACGGCAGCGTGGAGGCGAGGTGAGCGAGGTTCGTCGGCAGCGAGCCGCTCGTCGAGGTGAGCACCTGGACGACGTCGAGGTTGTGCAGATTCGCGATCGGGTGCACGTTGACCGACGTGTAGGCGCTTTCTTCGTTGACGGAGGTCACCTGACCGATCAGGATCCCGGGCGGATACAGGGAGTCGTCGTGGCCGGCGGCGACCGTCCCCGACGTGACGACGTATTCGCCCTTCGGAACCTGCGTGTTCGCGCGCAGGTACTGCAGCAGCAGATCGTTGGGATCGCCCACCTTCGGCTGCACGATGCCGGTCGCGCCGCTGGTGCCGAGTCTCGCCGAGACCCCCACGGTGCTGTCGGTGATGAGGCTGACCACCGCTCCGTCGGAGGCGACCTGCGTCACCTTGCCCACGAGACCTTCGCCGTTGATCACCGGATCGTTGACGTGCACCCCGGCGGCTTCACCTTTGTCGATCGTGACGGTCGAGTACCAGATGTTGGGTGTTTTGCCGACGACGGTGGCGTTGACGGGGTGGTAGTTGGCGACGCTCAGCCGGTTGTCGAGGTGGAACATCGTCAACAGTTCGTGATACGAGCGTTTTTCGCCCTGGTCGGCGACCAGTTGGCGGCGCAGTTTGTCGACCTGCTTGCGCAGTTCGTTGCGCTGGCTTTTGGCGTGGAACGTGTCGCTGATGCCGCCGAAGAGGTCGCGGACCGGCTTCAGCGCCTTGTTGGCGCCGTCCTGGATCGGCGATACGACCGTCAGGAACCCCCGCTGCACGGAATGCAGGCGTCCACTGGGAGCCTCGCCGAAGTACGCGGTCAGCAGCAGGAGAGAGAGGACGACGAGCAGCACGAGCAGCGCGCGTCGACGCCGGACCGTCTTGTCATGCACGAATAAAGACCTTCCGAAACGTTCGGGTGAAGACTACCGAGCGGGGTGGCTCGACCGCCGCGCTCCCCCGGCGGCCGGTCCCTCAATTAACGCTCACCTGCGGCGACGGTTACGCGAGGGGCGGTTCGAGCGGTGGATCGCCTCGAACTCCTCGAGCGACCTGCCCGAGCCGACCGCCACGCACGTGAGCGGCGATTCGGCCAGGTGCGCCGGCATCTGGGTCTCCTCGCGCAGGCGCTCATCCAGGCCCTGCAGCAGCGAGCCCCCGCCCGCCAGCATGATCCCGCGGTCCATGATGTCGGAGGCGAGCTCCGGCGGCGTCCGGTCGAGCGTCTCCTTGACCGCTTCGATGATCTGGCTGAGCGGCTCCTCGAGCGCCTGGCGTATCTCCTCGCTCGTGAGCACGACCGTCTTCGGCAGCCCGGCGACCATGTCGCGTCCGCGGATCTCGGCCTGAAGCTCCTCTGCCATCGGGCACGCCGAGCCGATCTCGAGCTTCAGCTCCTCGGCCGTCTGCTGGCCGATCAGCAGCTTGTACTCCTTCTTGGCGTAGTTGATGATCGCCTCGTCCATCTCGTCGCCGCCGACCCGGATCGACTGCGAGACCACGATCCCGCCGAGCGAGATCACGGCGACCTCGGAGGTCCCTCCGCCGATGTCCACGACCATCGACCCGGTGGGCTCCCCGACGGGCAGGCCGGCGCCGATCGCAGCGGCCATCGGCTCCTCGATCAGGTAAGCGGTGCGGGCGCCGGCGGACAGGCATGCCTCCTCGACGGCCCGCTTCTCGACGCCCGTCACCCCGGACGGCACGCAGACGACCACGCGGGGATGCGCCCATCGGTTCTGATGGACCTTCTGGATGAAGTGCCTGAGCATCTCCTCGGTCACGTCGAAGTCGGCGATCACGCCGTCCTTCAGGGGCCGAATCGCCTGAATGGTGCCCGGCGTGCGGCCCAGCATGCGCTTGGCCTCGATTCCCACGGCGTGCACTTCGCCGGTGCGCGAGTCGATCGCGACCACGCTCGGCTCGGAGAGCACGATCCCGCGGCCGCGCACGTAGACCAGCGTGTTGGCCGTGCCGAGATCGACCGCCATGTCGCGACCGCCGAAACCGGTGAGATACGTGAAGATGCTCACAGGCTCCCACGACGCGGGATGCCCGCCTCCGACCGCCAGATGTTGTGGGAAGGGCCCATAGACAGAGAAAGAGGGCCCGCTTGTCCTCGGTCTCGCGTCGCTGCCTCGCGACGGGTTGGCCGCGAGCGTTTGACCGGGGGCGTACCCGCGAGCAGTGTAGCGGACGGCCGCCGGCGCTCGACAGCGCTGGCAGCGGATTTGCAGGCAAATCAGGGGCTGCCGGCCACCCCCGATGCCAGGGAGCCGCGTCCGGTGAGCCGGCCTACAGATGCCCTTCTCATCGCGCCAGGAGCTCCGGATAGATGCCGAGCAGGCTCGCCAGAGGCAGGCCGACCACGTTCTCGATGTCCCCCTCCACCGCGTGCACGAGCGTGGCTCCGGCCCGCTGGATGGCGTATCCGCCGGAGCGCTCGCGCCACTCGCCCGTGGCCACGTAGGCGTCGAGCTCGTCCGGCTCGAGCGCCCGAAAGGTCACCGCCGTTCGCGCCAGCGCGGTCCGCTCCTCGCCGGGCAGCAGCAGCGCCAGCCCGCTGAGGACTTCGTGGGTGGCGCCGCTCAGCGCGCTCAGCGTCGCCCGCGCCTGCTCCTCGTCGGCGGGCTTGCCGTAGACCGTGCCGTCCAGCACGACGATGGTGTCGCAGCCGAGGACCGCCTCCGCGCGATCGGGAAGCCGTGCGGCGCGCGCCTTGCGCAGGGCGTTATCGACCGCCAGCGCCCGCGGCTCACCGTGCTGGAGCTCCGGAGCGTCGCTCGGGCGGACCTCGAAGCGCACGCCGAGTCGCTCGAGGATCGCCCGCCGCTGCGGGGAGCGCGAGGCGAGCACGAGGGGAAGCGGCCCTGCCACCTGCTCGGAGCCCCTGCCTTCCATGCCGCCGTCGGAGAGCTACAGCTCGCCGAAGAACAGGGAGATCTCACGTGCGGCCGACTCGGGCGAGTCCGAGCCGTGAACCATGTTCGCCCCCATCTCGATCGCGAAGTCGCCGCGGATCGAGCCGGGGGCGGCCTCGAGGGGATTCGTCGCGCCGATCACCTGGCGTGCCGCCCTGATGGCGCTCGGGCCCTCGAGCGCCATAGCGACGATTGGGCCGGAGGTGATGAACTCGACGAGCTCTCCGAAGAAGGGACGCTCCGCGTGCTCGGCGTAGTGGCTCTCGGCCAGCTCGCGGGTGACGGTCATGTGGCGCAGCGCCACGATCTTCAAGCCCTTGCGCTCGAAGCGGGCGACTATCTCGCCGGTCAGGCCACGGGAGAAGGCGTCCGGCTTCACGAGGATCAGCGTTCGGTCCATGGGTTCCTTTGCTCGGCTTGGAAGGGAGTCTTCAGGAGGTGGTGCGCGGGCGCCGCGAACGCCCGCCCCGCGGCCTCGGCGCCGGTTCACTGGCCGCGACCGGCGCGACCGTCTGCTCCGGCTGGGCCTCGAGGTCGATCTGCGTCAGCTCATCCTCGGCTGGCGCAGCCGGACGGCTACGCCGCGTGCGTGTCGGGGCGACGCCGGGCACGTCTGCCTCGCAGTAGGGGCATATCGTCCAGGCCTGGTCGAGCGGCCGCGAGCAGCTCACGCACCGCTCCTTGAGCTTGCGCAGGCAGCTGGGGCAGCGGACGAAGTCGCGCTCGATCCGATAATCGCAATGCGGGCAGAGCGCATGGTCTAGCTCGTGCAGGCGAGCCTCGGCGGCCTGCATCTCGAGCTCGCGCTCGTGCACGTCCTCGAGGTACTCGGGCGGCCGCAGGATCATGTAGACGATCGTGCCGACGAACGGAAAGATCGACGCCGCGGTGGCGCAGCCGACGAGCATCGGATCGACGATGCGGCGCCGGGCGTCCGCGTAGGTCCAGTAGATCAGAGAGAGGTAGACGACGACGACGAACAGGATCAACAGGTCGATGACCAGGTTCAAGCCGCTGCTTTCAACTCCGAAGTAGGCCAGGGGTGGCATCGGCCGGACGAGTTTAGAGAAACAGACGGCCGAACCCGTAACCAGCGGCGAAGAACACGAGGATCACGAGAGCCACGATCAGCGCCACAGCGCCGATCATGGTGAGCACGGACGGGCCTTCCTCGTTCATCTGGTTGACCTCCGCCGATCAGCCTGCGGACGCCCAATCGTACTCGAGGCGCGCAATCGGCCGAGCAGCTCGCCTACCAGGTAGACGGAGCCCGTGGCCAGGACCACTCCGCCGCGCCACCGCGCCCAGCTCCTGGCCTCGGCCAGGGCACGCGAGGGCTCCGGCTCGCACGAGGCCGCCTCGAAGCCGAGCTGGCGGGCCAGCGACTGCAGGGCCGCGGGCGACAGCGCGCGAGCGCTGGGCGGCGCGGTGAACCACGCGCGCTCGCACATCTCGAGCAGAGGAGCGAGCATTCCGGCCGCATCCTTGTCCTCGAGGACCCCGAGCACCAGCGCTACCGGGGCGCCGTCCGGGAGGACCTCGGGCAGCGACTCCCGCAGCGCCAGAATCGCATCGGGGTTGTGGGCGCCGTCGAGCACCGTCAGGGGGTCGCCGTCGAGGACCTGCAGTCGGCCTGGCACCTCGACCGACTCCGCGGCCTCGCGCACCGCGGCCTCGTTGAGCGGGATGCCCGCGCTGGCGAGATAGGACTCCGCGGCGGCGTGCGCGAGTGCCAGGTTGCGTCTCTGGAAGGTCCCCTTCGCGAGCAGGCCTGCAGCGGCGGAGGACCCGCCGGCGGTCACGATCCGTGCCGATCGCTCGCGAGCCACCTCGCGCGCCACCGCAAGCGCCGGCTCGGCGAGGTCGGGCCCGAGCACGAGCGTCGAGCCTGGCTGGACGAGCGCGAGCTTCTCCTCGGCGATGTCCTTCAACGTGGGCCCCAGCCAGCGCGTGTGCTCGAGTCCGACGTTCGTGAGAACGGTCACGCGCGC
The DNA here is from genome assembly GCA_025964115.1 of Solirubrobacterales bacterium. Lineage (GTDB taxonomy): Bacteria > Actinomycetota > Thermoleophilia > Solirubrobacterales > Solirubrobacteraceae > Palsa-744. The sequence continues at coordinate 4,444 of JAOPZM010000141.1, read as the reverse complement.
GTCGATCACGCTCGTCGCGTCGTAGCGTCCGCCGAGGCCCGCCTCGACGACCGCCACGTCGACGGCCCGGCGCGCGAGCTCCCAGAACGCCGCCGCCGTGAGCAGTTCGAACTGCGTCACGTGATCGTCCTCGGTCAGGGTGCGGTTGACCTGCTCGGCTGCGCGGGCCGCGCGGGCGACGGCGGACGCGAACGCATGCGACTCCAGGTCGCGCTCGTCGACCTGCACGCGCTCGGTGTAGGAGACGAGGTGCGGCGAGAGATACGCACCGGTGCGCAGACCGTGGCGCTCGAGGATCGCGGCGATCATCCGCGTCGTCGAGGACTTCCCGTTGGTGCCCAGCACGTGGATCGTCTCGAAGCTCCGCTGCGGAGAGCCCAGCGCGGTCATCATCCTCCGCATCCGGTCCAGGCCGAAGCGCATGCCGAAGAGCTCGAGCGAGCGCAGGTGATCCTCGGCCTGCGCCTGCGTCCAGGCAGCGTGGATCTGCGCGCCGCGCGGTGGGCTCGAGCGTGAGGACGTGCGCTCGCCGGACGCCGGCTCTCGCCCCTGCTCGCCGCCCTTCAGCTCCTCCACGTCGTCCACGCGTGCGCTTGCGATCAGCGGCGCTTGCGTCCCCTGCGCCCACGGCGCAGGGCAAGCAGGTCCCGACCGACGCCCTTCAGGTCGGCCTTGCCGACCAGGCGCCGCAGTTCCTGGCGGTCCTTGCCGCTGAGGTTGGCGAGCCGCCCTCTGGAGTCGCGCATCAGGCGGATCAGCCGGGCCCGGTCCTTCTCGGAGAGGCGCTTCCACCTGCTCCGCAACACCATCCCGGCCTGGAGCGCCGCGGCCCACGGCAGGCTCTTGGTGCGCTCCAGCGTGGCCTTTGCTCTGCTCTTCGATCTGGGCATAGCCGCGATGGTACCGATACCCACCCGCACGCTCAGGCCGACTCCTCGCGCAGCGAGCCGGCATCCGCCTCTTCGGGCGCGGCTTCGGTCACGAGCGTCGGGGTGAGCCCCTTTTCGACGGTCTCCTTCGTGACCACGCACTTCTTCACGTCGCGGCGTGATGGCAGCTCGAACTGCACCTCGAGCAGGATCTCCTCGATGATCGAGCGCAGCCCACGGGCGCCAGTTTCCCGGGCAAGTCCCTTCTCGGCGACCGCGGTGAGCGAGTCCTCGGAGAACACGAGCTCGATGCCGTCGAAGGCGAAGAAGCGCTGGAACTGCTTGACGAGCGCGTTGCGAGGCTCGATCAGGATCGACACGAGGTCCTCGCGCGTGAGCTGGTGGACCGCCGACATCACTGGCAGCCGCCCGATGAACTCGGGAATCAGCCCGTACTCGATCAGGTCCTCTGGCAGGCAGTGCTCGAACACTTCTCCGGTGTCGCGCTCGGCCTTCGCCTCGATCGCCGCGGCGAAGCCGACGCCTTTGTGGCCGATGCGCCGCTCGATCACCTTGTCGAGGTTCGCGAACGCCCCGCCGCAGATGAACAGCACGTTCGTCGTGTCGATCGTGAGGAACTCCTGGTGGGGATGCTTGCGGCCGCCCTGCGGCGGAACGGACGCCTGGGTCCCCTCGAGGATCTTCAACAGCGCCTGCTGAACGCCCTCGCCGGAGACATCGCGGGTGATCGACGGGTTGTCCGCCTTCCGCGCGATCTTGTCGACCTCGTCGATGTAGATGATCCCGGTCTCGGCCTTCTTGACGTCGTAGTCGGCGGCCTGGATCAGCTTGAGCAGGATGTTCTCGACGTCCTCGCCGACGTAGCCGGCCTCGGTCAGGGCGGTTGCGTCGGCGATTGCGAACGGCACGTTGAGGATCCGCGCGAGCGTTTGCGCGAGCAGCGTCTTGCCGCAGCCGGTGGGGCCGAGCAGCAGGATGTTCGACTTCTGCAGCTCGATGTCCGAGTCGCCGGACATCATCATCTGAACCCGCTTGTAGTGGTTGTAGACAGCCACCGACAGGGTCCGCTTCGAAGGGTCCTGGCCGACGACGTACTCGTCGAGCACCTTGTAGATTTCACGCGGCTTGGGCAGGTTCTCGAGGTCGAACGCCGGCGGCGCGGCGAGCTCCTCGTCGATGATCTCGTTGCAGAGGTCGATGCACTCGTCGCAGATGTAGACGCCTGGTCCCGCGATCAGCTTCTTGACCTGCCGCTGGGACTTGCCGCAGAAGCTGCAAAGCAGCTGCTCGTTGGAATCTGTCGGTCTGGCCATAGCGTTTTGCCCTCCGGGTCCAGTCGCCCCCGAGCCGGAGCTAGTGCTCCGAGATCACCCGGTCGATGATGCCGTATTCCTTGGCCTCCTCGGAGCTCATGAAGTAGTCGCGCTCGGTGTCGTTGCGTACCTGCTCGAGGTCTTTGTGGGTGTGCTTGGCGATGATCTCATCCAGCCGGCGGCGCACGTCGATGATCTCTTTGGCGTGGATCTCGATGTCTGTCGCCTGCCCCTGAAAGCTCGAGGAGACCTGGTGTATCAGGATCTTGGCGTTGGGCAGCGCCATCCGCTTGCCCTCCGCGCCGCCCGCCAGCAGCAGTGCTCCCATCGACATCGCGATGCCCACGCAGATCGTCTGCACGTCCGGTTTTATGAACTGGATCGTGTCGTAGATCGCGAGGCCCGCGTAGACCGATCCTCCGGGCGAGTTGATGTAGATCGAGATGTCCTTCTCGGGGTCCTCGGACTCGAGGTGCAGCAGCTGGGCGACGATCAGGTTCGCGATCTGGTCGTCCACGGGCGTGCCGAGGAAGATGATGCGCTCGTTGAGCAAGCGGCTGTAGATGTCGAAGGCTCGCTCTCCTCGCGAGGTCTGCTCAACGACCATTGGGACAAGTGGGCTCATAGTCCTCGCCTTTGTTTCGCTTCGCGGACCGGATTCCTCTAGAGGCTAGCTGGCCGAACGCTGATCGGTGGGTGTCCACAGCTGGCCGGACGTCGTGGGGGCGCCCTGCGCGCCCGTGGCCGCCTCTTTGTCCTTCCCGGGTGTCCACAGCTGCTCGCGCGCTCTGGCCTGTGCGGCGGGGATCGCAACGGCTCGTGCGGCGATCAGCTCGATCGCGTCGCGCGCAGCCAGGTCCTCGCGAACCTCCTCCAGCCGTCCCCCCCGCTGCAGGTCGTCGAACAGCTTCTGCGGCTCGACGCCTTCGCGCTCGGCGATCGGGGTCAGCGCCTCGAGCAGCTCCTGCTCGGACGGCTCGATCCGCTCGGCCTCGACGACCGCCGTCAGCACGGCCTCGCGCCGCAGCGCCTGCTGCGCGTCGGACTCCATGTCCGCGAGGATCTCCTCCTCGGTGCGGCCGAGCACCCGCACGTAGGCCTCGCGCGAGATGCCTCGGTGCGAGAGCGAGTGCAGCGTCCGCTCCCACATCTCCCGCGCCCGTGCCCTGCCCAGCTCGGGGGTGATCGGAACCTGCGCCCGCGAAACGGCCGCATCCAGCGCGTCCTGGCGAAACTCGCCCTCGATCCGCTCCTCCTCGACCTCCACCAGACGGCGGCGGATGTCCTCGCGAAGCTCCTGGACGTCGTCGAAGCCGGCGTCGATCGCGAAGTCCTCGTCGACCTCGGGCAGCTGCTTGCGCTTGACCTCCTTGACGGTCACCTCGAAGGACGCGCTGCGCCCCGCCAGCTCCTCGTTGCCGTAGTCCGCGGGGAAGGGCACCTCGATCGTCCGCGTCTCGCCGGCGCTGGCCCCGAGCAGGCCCTGCTCGAAGCCCGGGATCAGGTTGCCGGCCCCGAGCTCGACTAGCTGGTCGCGACCCTCACCGCCGGCGAACGGCGTCAATCGCTGCTCTCCATCGGAGCCATCCTCCTCCGCGAGCGAGCCGACGTAGTCGACGACGACGAAGTCGCCCTCCGCCGCCGGGCGCTCGGCGGTCTCAAGGCGCGCGAGCCGCTCGCGCATCGCCTCGATCTCCTGCTCGATCTGCTCGTCGCGCACGTCGGGGTCGTGCCGGCCGACCTCGAGCCCGAGGTAGTCGCCGAGCTCGGCCCGCGGCAGCACGCCTATCTCGATGGCGAACTCGAGCGCCTGGCCCTGCGACGGGAGGTCCCCGAGATCGACCTGCGGGTCGCCGACCGGGACGATGCCGGATGACTCGATCGCGTCCGCGTACCAGCTCGAGAGCGTCTCCCGCACGGCTTCCTCGAGCACGACCTCACGGCCGATGCGTTGGATCACGAGCGGCGCGGGCACCTTCCCGCGGCGGAAGCCGGGCAGCTTGAGCTCCCGTCCGAGCTCGTTGGCCTTGCGCTCGAGCCGCCCCTCCAGCTCCTCGGGCGGCACCTCGACCTGCAGCCGCACGCGCGAGTCGGCGAGCTCGGTGACGGTGGTCTTCACGGCTGCTGGCACACCCGCCACGATACCGTGCCCCCTGATGCCGGCACAGGGATACCAGGGCGCGCTGCGCCGTATGGAGGCGCGGCTGTGGAGCGGCCGTGCCGCCCACCTCGTGGGCGGCA